>NZ_JBEORR010000011.1:0-60396 GCF_040302345.1 Streptomyces sp. NPDC126510
GTTGATAGGCCGGATATGGAAGCACGGTAACGTGTGGAGTTGACCGGTACTAATAGGCCGAGGGCTTGTCCTCAGTTGCTCGCGTCCACTGTGTTGGTTCTGAAACCACGAACAGCCCCACGCTGCCACGCGTGGTGCGGCTGACAGTTTCATAGTGTTTCGGTGGTTTTAGCGTTAGGGAAACGCCCGGTTACATTCCGAACCCGGAAGCTAAGCCTTTCAGCGCCGATGGTACTGCAGGGGGGACCCTGTGGGAGAGTAGGACGCCGCCGAACAATTTTTGGGAAAACCCCCGCATCTTCGGATGCGGGGGTTTTCTGCGTTTCAGGGCCCCTTTCCGGGGCTCACTGCCTCCTATACTCCTGGCGTGTCTGATACGTCGTCGCTCTTCCACGTTTCGTCCGTACTCAATCGGCAGTCGATCGCGCAGCATGGCCTGGATTGGACCCGGATGGGCGCCGCACGGGGAATCGCCGGCAGCCGCCGCCCCGAGGTGGAGGGGATCTTCGTCTGTCGGGGCGAGGAGGACGCGGAGTTCTTCCTTCAGATCAACAACACGGGTGGGCCGGTTGATCTCTGGTCCGTGGACGGCATCGATGAGGGGTTGCTCCTCGACAACGGCAACGGATTCGTCTACCTGCCCGGCCGCATACCAGCCGCGCGAGTCCGCCTGGTGCGATCAGACGTTCCTCCGCAGCCTGGTTTTTGACTTCGCGCGGCACTACGGCTGGGAGCAGACCCACGCGGGGGGTTTTGTTAGAGGCGTCCGGCTGCCTTCAAGGCCAAGTACGCGTCCGCCACTGCCGGCGCCAAGTCGTCCGGTGTGGCGTCGACGACCGTGACGCCGTGGCGGCGGAGTTGCTCCGCGGTGCGGTGGCGTTCCGACTGGGCCTGGGCGGCTGCGGCGGCCTCGTAGACGGCGTCCACATGTCCCCGGGCCTTGGCCATTTCGCTGATGTGCGGGTCCGCCACCGAGGCCAGCAGGACCGTATGGCGCTGGGTCAGCTGCGAGAGGACCGGGAGCAGGCCCTCTTCGACGGGGGCCGCGTCCAAGGTCGTGAACAGGACGATCAGAGAGCGGCGGGGGGACGTGCGCAGGGCGGTGGCCGTCAGGCCCCGGGCGTTCGTTTCGACGAGCTCCGGCTCGAGCGTGGCCATCGCGTCGACCAGAGCGGGAAGCACATCGCCTGCCGTGCGGCCTTGGACGAGGGCGCGGACTTTCCGGTCGTAGGCGAGGAGGTCCACTCGGTCGCCGGCGCGGGAGGCGAGGGCTGCGAGGAGGAGGGCCGCGTCCATCGAGGCGTCGAGGCGGGGTGCGTCGCCCACGCGGCCGGCCGAGGTGCGGCCGGTGTCCAGGACCAACAGGATGTGGCGGTCGCGCTCGGGGCGCCACGTGCGTACGGCGACCGAGGTCTGGCGGGCTGTGGCGCGCCAGTCGATGGAACGGGTGTCGTCGCCGGGGACGTACTCGCGCAGGCTGTCGAACTCCGTGCCCTCGCCGCGGGTGAGGACGCTGGTGCGGCCGTCCAGTTCGCGCAGGCGGGCCAGCTTCGAGGGCAGGTGCTTGCGGCTGGTGAACGGGGGCAGGACGCGTACCGTCCACGGGGCCCTGTGGGTGCCCTGGCGGGAGAAGAGACCGAGGGGGCCGTAGGAGCGGATCGTGACGCGGTCGGCCTGGCGGTCGCCTCGGCGGGTGGGGCTCAGGCGGGTGGTCACGCGGCGGCGTTCGCCCGGGGGGACCGTGAGGCGGTGGCGGGAGGCCGTAGTCTCCGTGCCTGGCCGCCAGCTGCTGGGCGGCCAGGCGTCGCGGAGACGGGCGCGCAGGGGGCGGCGGGACGGGTTGGTGACGGTGAGGATCACGTCCGCCGTCTCGCCGAGGCGCACGGATGTGTCGCCGGAGCGGGTCAGACCCAGTCGGCGTACGGGGGCGGCCAGGGCGAAATCGCAGGCGCAGGCCACGGCCAGGGGAGCGTTGACCGCCACGATGCCCGCCCAGCTGGGCTCCCAGATGCCGACGGGGAGGGAGCCCAGGGCCGCGAGGAGGGCGGCGCGTCCGGTGAGTGCCATCAGCGGGGGACGGGGACGTGGGCGAGGATCGCGTTGATCACGGAGTCGGCCGTCACGCCTTCCATCTCGGCCTCCGGGCGCAGTTGGACGCGGTGCCGGAGGGTGGGGAGGGCGAGTGCCTTCACGTCGTCGGGGATGACGTAGTCGCGGCCGGTCAGCCAGGCCCAGGCGCGGGCCGTGGCCAGAAGGGCCGTGGCGCCTCGGGGGGAGACGCCGAGGGTGAGGGACGGCGACTCGCGGGTGGCGCGGCAGATGTCGACGACGTAGGCGGTGATCTCGGGGGAGACGGTCGTCTTGGCGACCGCGGCACGGGCCGCTTCCAGGTCGGCGGGACCCGCTACGGGGCGTACGCCGGCGGCGTGGAGGTCGCGTGGGTTGAAGCCCTCGGCGTGGCGGGTGAGGACGTCGATCTCGTCCTGGCGGGAGGGGAGGGGGATGGTCAGTTTGAGGAGGAAGCGGTCTAGCTGGGCTTCCGGGAGGGGGTAGGTGCCCTCGTACTCGACCGGGTTCTGGGTCGCGGCGACCAGGAACGGGTCGGGGAGGAGGCGGGGGGTGCCGTCGACGGTGACCTGGCGTTCCTCCATGGCTTCCAGGAGGGACGACTGGGTCTTGGGGGGCGTGCGGTTGATCTCGTCGGCGAGGAGGAGGTTGGTGAAGACCGGGCCGGGCTGGAAGGAGAACTCGGCGCTGCGGGTGTCGTAGACCAGGGAGCCGGTGACGTCGCTGGGCATCAGGTCGGGGGTGAACTGGACGCGTTTGGTGTCGAGTTCGAGGGCGGAGGCGAGGGCGCGGACCAGGAGGGTCTTGGCGACGCCGGGGACGCCTTCGAGGAGGACGTGGCCGCGGCAGAGCAGGGCGACGACGAGGCCGGTGACGGCGGGGTCCTGGCCGACCACGGCCTTGGCGATCTCGGCGCGCAGGGCCTCCAGGGCGTCTCGGGCGGTGCCCGGGGCCTCGGTGTTCCCGGCGTTGTCAGTGGTCGGGTCCATCATGGACGGCGTACCTCTCTTTCGAGGGCGTCGAGTCGGTCGGCGAGTGCGATGAGTGCTGCGTCGTCGCTGGGCGGTGGTCCGAAGAGGAGGGCGTGCAGGTCCTGGCCGTCGCCGTGGAGATGGGCGGACAGGGCGGGGAGCAGGGCCTCGGGCGTGTGCGCCTGGGTGACGGGGACGCCTGTGAGGGGGGCGAGGCGGGTGCGGGTGGTGGAGCGAAGAGCGTTGGCCGCGCGCTCGCGGGCGTCGGTCTTGCGGTAGAGGCGGGCGCGGCCTTCGGCGGTTTCGGAGGCGCGGATCGCGACGGGGAGTTTTTCGGGCACGAGGGGGCCGAGTCGGCGTGCCCGCCAGAGGGCGGCCAGGGCTGCGGCGATGAAGAGCTGCAGGGTGCCCCAGAGCCAGCCCGAGGGGAGCAGGTCGAAGAAGCCGCGTTCGTCGTCGGGGCCGGTGGCCGACGCGTCGGAGAGCGAGGGGAGGTACCAGACCAGATGGGGGCGCGAGCCGAGGAGTTGCAGGGCGAGCGAGGCGTTGCCCTGCTCGTCGAGGCGGTCGTTGAGGAGGATGTCGGGCGCGCCGAGGGCGATGGTGTCGCCGTCCCCGCGCTGGTCCGGGATGCGCAGCAGGGTGGCCAGGCGCTCGCTGGGGTAGCACGCGTCGGCGCCGAGGTCGGTGGTGGAGTAGCGGACGCCGCCCGTTTCGGCGGTGCCGGCGCGCCGGGCGGCGGGCAGGGCGCAGTCGGGGGCGAGTGTCGAGTCGAGGCTGGTGGCGGGGTCGGCGGTGACACCGGGGGCGAGCCGTTCGATGGAGGCGCTGCCGGCGGCGACCAGGACCGTGCGGCCGTGGGATCCGGCGAACGCCTTGTGCAAACGGATCTGTTGACGGGGGGTCAGCAGGTCGGGTGTGGCGACCAGGAGGGTGGTGTCCGGGCCGGCCGCGGCGGCCGCTTCGTCGAGGGTGGTGACCACGCGGGTGTCCACGTCCCGGTCCGCGAGGAGTTCGGCGACGGCGCGGCTGCCGTAGGGATCGGCGGAGCGCGGGTCGAGTTCGCCGTGGCGGGCGTCGGAGCGGATGGCGGCGATGGCGACCGCTCCCGCGAGGAGCACCACGAGGGCGAGGGCGATGCCGCGCGCGCGGGTCCACACCTGGCGGGCGGTGGGCGAGGCCGAGGTGGACGTGAGGGTGGCCCCGGTGGTCATTCGGCGGCTCCCTGGTGGGCGTGGGGGGCCGTGGCGGCGCTGCTCGTCGCGAGCTGGGGTTTGGTGCGTTCCAGGTCGCGGTCGAGTTCGGCGATCCGGTGGTACGACTGCTCGGTCGCCGAGCGGCCGCCGTATGTGACGTCGTCGAAGTCGCGGGCCGCGGTGCGCAGTCGGTCGGTGTGGGCGGGCAGGGCGCGGCCGGCTTCGGCCGCGGCTTCGTCGGCGGTGCGGCCGGGGCGGACGTCGAGGAGGGCGCGTTCCTCGAGGTCGCGGACGAGGGCCCGCATGCGTTCCTGGACGGCCTGGCTCCAGTGGCCCTGGGCGGCGTGCGCCTCGGCGGCGGCGCGGTGGTCGGCGGCGCTGCGGGGGCGGTCGTCGAACAGGGCTGCGGACGAGGTGGGTTGGCGGCGTGGGGTGCCCAGGCGCCACCACAGGGCGGCCAGGACCGCGACGACGGCCAGGACGATGACGAGCAGGCCGAGTGTGCCGCCGGGGGTGGCGTCCGAGGCGGCGTTGAGGAGTTTGCCGAGCCACTCCCAGAAGGCGTCGAGTGCGCGCTGGAAGAGGCTGGGGTCGTTCTCGTGGTACATCCGCTTGGACAGCTCGCGCCGGGCCGCCTCGCGCGCGGGGTCGCGCGGGATGGTGAGGGGTGGCTCGTCCGCGGAGCGGGCCGATGACAGGACCGAGGTGTCACCGGCGCTCAGCAGCGTCCGTATGCCGGCGCGTGGCAGCGCCGTGGTGAGAAGTTCCCCCGCCCGGCTCACCGCATCAGCTCCCCGGGGTGGTGCCGGGGGCGGTGGAGCCGTAGCTCTGCACACCGGCGGCGCGGGCCAGTTCGAGGTCGAGGGCCTCGCGGCGGATGCGCTGGTCGATGTAGAGGAGCACGGTGACGCCCGCCGTGATCGGGAACGTGATCATGGAGCCGATCACCGAACCGATGCCGCTGATGATGAGGAACGTCCAGCCCAGGCCGCCGGCGCCGGTGTCGAGCCAGCCGGTGAGGCCGTCGCCGCTGAGGGCCGCGGCGAGGAGGGTGAAGGGGATGACGATGATCGAGGCGACGACGCTCGCGATGAGCGTGGCGAGCAGCTGGATGCCGAAGATCCGCCACCAGGTGCCCTGGACGAGCTTCGCGGAGCGGCTCATGGCCTTCTTGATGCCCTGCTTCTCCAGCATGAGGGCGGGAGAGGCGAGGGAGAAGCGGATCATCAGCCAGAGGGCGACGATGCCGGCGCCGATGACGCCCAGGACGGTCAGTCCGACGCCTGCTCCGCCGTTCACGGCGACGCCGACGAGGATGCCGGGCAGGGTGCCCACGGTGACGACGCCGGCGGTGATGAGCAGCAACAGGCAGATGAGGCCGAAGAGTTTGAGGACCTGAGGGCGGGCGTCCCGCCAGGCCTCGCCGAGGGCCACCGGCTTGCCGAGTACGGCGCGGCTGGTGACGGTGGTGAGCAGGGCGGTCGCGATGACGGTGCCGACCAGGGAGATCACGAAGACGACGGTGGAGCTGAGCATGGCGTCGCCCATGGCGCGGCTCAGTTCGCTGAGGTCGGCGCTGGGGTCGTTGAGGGCTTCGGTGCTGGTGTCGTCCAGGACCAGGCCCTGGAACAGGACGACGATGACCTCGGTGAGGACGGCGACGGTGAGCGAGATGCCCAGGACCGTGCGCCAGTAGGTGCGCATGGTGGAGACCGCGCCGTCGAGGATCTCGCCCACGCCGAGCGGGCGGAGCGGGATGACGCCCGGCTTTGCGGCGGGCGGGGGGCCGCCCCAGCCGCTTCCCCAGCCGCCGTGGCCTCCGGGGGCGCGGTAGCCGCCGTAACCGCCGGGGCCTGCGGGGCCGTGGCCGCCGGGGGGCTGGTTGCCCCAGCCCGGGCCGGGCGGCGGGGGCGGGGGTGCCTGGCCGGGGGCGGTCGGGCCGCTGGGGGCGGACCACTGGGCAGGAGGTGGCTGTTCCTTGGACCAGTGCGGGCCCGGGCTCTGCGGGGCCTGGTCCGGCTGGTCCGCGGGCTGGGCGGGGCCGGGGCGGTCGGCGGGCTCAGCAGGGCCGGACTGGTCCGGCTTCGGGCCGTCGGACGGGGCGGATCCGGGCGAGGCCCAGCCCGGAGTGTCGTTCATCGTCGCTCCTTCACGGTGCCCGTCCGCGGTCGCGGTGGCAGGTTGGCAGCCATCGTGCCATGGGGTGGTCTTGGAGTGACCGGCCGCGGTATGGGCTGCGTACCTTCAATTGTCCGCTCGATAGGGGGCAGACTGACGGCATGGCTGATCAGTACGCGCACAGCGGCGATGACAAGCGGCCGACCGAGATCCCGGCGATCCGCTGGGAAGAGCCACCGGAGGGCCCCGTTCTGGTCCTGCTGGACCAGACGAGGCTTCCGGCCGAGGAGGTCGAACTGGTCTGTACGGATGCGTCCGCGCTCGTCGAGGCGATCCGCTCGCTGGCGGTGCGGGGGGCGCCGCTGCTCGGCATCGCGGGGGCGTACGGTGTCGCGCTCGCCGCCGTGCGGGGTTTCGACGTGGATGAGGCGGCGGCCGCGCTGGCGGGTGCCCGGCCCACCGCGGTGAACCTGGCCGTGGGTGTGCGCCGGGCGCGGTCTGCGCACGAGGCGGCGCTCGCCAAGGGCGGTGACGTCCGGCAGGCGGCCGCGGCGGCGCTGGCCGCGGCGCGGCAGCTGCACCGGGAGGACGCCGAGGCCAGCGGCCGGATGGCCGAGCACGGGCTGGCGCTGCTCGACGAGCTGCTGCCCGGTGGCGGGCATCGGATCCTCACCCACTGCAACACCGGTTCGCTGGTGTCGGGTGGCGAGGGGACGGCGTTCGCGGTGGCGCTCGCGGCGCACCGGACGGGGCGGCTGCGGCGGCTGTGGGTGGACGAGACGCGGCCGTTGCTGCAGGGCGCTCGGCTGACGGCGTACGAGGCGGCTCGCAGCGGGATGGCGTACACGCTGCTCACCGACAACGCGGCGGGGTCGCTGTTCGCTGCGGGCGAGGTGGACGCGGTGCTGATCGGGGCGGACCGCATCACGGCGGACGGTTCGGTGGCGAACAAGGTCGGGAGCTATCCGCTGGCGGTGCTGGCGCGGTACCACCATGTGCCGTTCATCGTGGTGGCCCCGGTGACGACGGTGGATCTGGACACGGCGGACGGGGCGTCCGTCGAGGTGGAGCAGCGTCCCGGGCACGAGGTGACCGAGGTGACGGCGCCCCAGGTGCCGGTGGCCGGCACGGAGGCGGGCGGGGGGATTCCGGTGGCCCCGCTGGGGACGCAGGCGTACAACCCGGCGTTCGACGTGACTCCGGCCGAGCTGGTGACGGCGATCGTCACGGAGGAGGGTGCCGTTTCACCTGTGACGGCTGAGGCACTCGCGGAGGTGTGTGCGCGCTCCCGAGGAGTGGCCGCGGGCTGAGCGGGCGCTCAGGGGTCACGGAGGGTGTGCGGGGCGGAAAGGGCTCCGGCACCCTTTTCCCCGCGTCCGGGCCCGGACGCGGAGCGGGCGGCGACCGGGGTCTGATCATCCGCGGCCGGGCGAGGGCAGACAGTAGCGCTTGCTGCGACTATGGTCACTGGCCGGGTGACTACCTCACCACTGCCTTCACCACTGTTATGAGAATGGGATGATGTCGTTTATGAAGGGACGAGTCCTTGTCGTCGACGACGACACCGCACTGGCCGAGATGCTCGGCATTGTGCTGCGTGGTGAGGGTTTCGAGCCGTCGTTCGTGGCCGACGGTGACAAGGCGCTGGCCGCGTTCCGTGAGGCCAAGCCCGATCTGGTGCTGCTCGATCTGATGCTGCCCGGCCGGGACGGCATCGAGGTGTGCCGTCTGATCCGGGCGGAGTCGGGCGTGCCGATCGTGATGCTGACGGCGAAGAGCGACACCGTCGACGTGGTCGTGGGCCTGGAATCGGGTGCCGACGACTACATCGTGAAGCCGTTCAAGCCGAAGGAGCTGGTGGCCCGGATCCGGGCGCGGCTCAGGAGGTCGGAGGAGCCCGCTCCGGAGCAGCTCGCCATCGGTGACCTGGTCATCGACGTGGCGGGGCACTCCGTGAAGCGGGAGGGTCAGTCGATCGCGCTGACGCCGCTGGAGTTCGACCTGCTGGTCGCGCTCGCGCGCAAGCCGTGGCAGGTGTTCACGCGCGAGGTGCTGCTCGAGCAGGTCTGGGGCTATCGGCACGCGGCGGACACGCGGCTGGTCAACGTCCATGTGCAGCGGCTGCGCTCCAAGGTCGAGAAGGATCCGGAGAAGCCGGAGATCGTGGTGACCGTCCGTGGCGTCGGGTACAAGGCAGGGCCGAGCTGACATGTCCGGCGACAGTGCCGCTTCGGCGCCCGGCCGGTCCGGGGCCCGCCCGGAGCGGCCTGTCGGGCGGAAGAGGTCCGGCTCCCGCTGGGGGCGGTTCCTGGAGAGCGGGCTGCTGCTCCAGGGCGGAATGCAGGGCAGCCCGGTCATCCGCCTGTTCATGCGGTGGGTGCGCCGGCCGCTGCTGCCCGTCATGCGGCTGTGGCGGCGCAACATCCAGCTCAAGGTCGTCGTCACGACCCTGCTGATGTCGCTGGGCGTGGTGCTGCTGCTGGGTTTCGTCGTCATCGGGCAGGTGCGCAACGGCCTGCTGGACGCCAAGGTGAAGGCGTCCCAGAGCCAGGCCACGGGCGGGTTCGCGGTGGCCAAGCAGCGGGCCGACGAGGCGGCGAGCGGCACGGGCGACGATGTCGCCACGGCGGACGGCCGGCCCGCGCAGAACGTCATCCAGTGGATGAGCGACCTCGTGTCGTCCCTGTCCAGCGGCGGTCAGGGCGCCTTCGACGTGGTCACGCTCCCGGCCTCCGACGCGGACGGCACCGGCGGGCGCGGACCGCGTGCCTCGGGCGAGGTGAACTGGAGCAAGAGCGTGCCCGCCGACCTGCGTGAGCGGATCGGCAGCAATACGACGGCCGCGCAGAGCTACACGCGCATCGTCTACAACAACGAGGCCCAGGACTCCCAGCCGGGCCTTGTCATCGGCAAGCAGGTCAACGACCCCAACGGCGAGCCGTACCAGCTGTACTACCTCTTCCCGCTGACCCAGGAGGAGAAGTCGCTGAGCCTGGTCAAGGGCACGCTGGCGACGGCCGGGCTGTTCGTCGTCGTCCTGCTCGGGGCCATCGCGTGGCTCGTCGTGCGGCAGGTCGTCACGCCGGTGCGGATGGCGGCCGGGATCGCCGAGCGGCTGTCGGCCGGGCGGCTCCAGGAACGTATGAAGGTCACCGGCGAGGACGACATCGCGCGGCTCGGTGAGGCCTTCAACAAGATGGCGCAGAACCTGCAGTTGAAGATCAGCCAGCTGGAGGACCTGTCGCGGATGCAGCGCCGGTTCGTGTCGGACGTGTCGCACGAGCTGCGTACGCCGCTGACGACCGTACGGATGGCCGCTGACGTCATCCATGAGGCGCGGGAGGACTTCGACCCGATCACCGCGCGGTCGGCGGAGCTGCTGGCCGACCAGCTGGACCGGTTCGAGTCGCTGCTCGCGGACCTGCTGGAGATCAGCCGGTTCGACGCGGGCGCCGCGGCGCTCGAGGCGGAGCCGATAGACCTCAGGGACGTCGTACGGCGGGTGGTCAGCGGGGCCGAACCGCTGGCCG
The DNA here is from genome assembly GCF_040302345.1 of Streptomyces sp. NPDC126510. Taxonomy (NCBI): domain Bacteria; kingdom Bacillati; phylum Actinomycetota; class Actinomycetes; order Kitasatosporales; family Streptomycetaceae; genus Streptomyces; species Streptomyces sp. NPDC126510. The sequence goes on from NZ_JBEORR010000011.1 coordinate 9,883, forward strand.
AGCGCAAGGGCACCCGGATCCGGATCCGCGGTGACCAGCAGCCGGTCGTGGCGGAGGCCGATGCCCGGCGCGTGGAGCGCGTGCTGCGCAATCTCGTCGTCAACGCCGTCGAGCACGGCGAGGGCAGGGACGTCGTCGTCAAGCTCGCCGCGGCGGGCGGTGCGGTCGCGGTGGCGGTACGGGACTACGGGGTCGGGCTCAAGCCGGGTGAGGCGACCCGTGTGTTCAGCCGCTTCTGGCGGGCCGACCCGGCACGCGCGCGTACCACGGGTGGTACGGGTCTGGGGCTGTCCATCGCCCTGGAGGACGCGCGGCTGCACGGCGGCTGGCTGCAGGCGTGGGGCGAGCCGGGCGGCGGCTCGCAGTTCCGGCTGACGCTGCCCAGGACGGCCGACGAGCCGCTGCGGGGCTCCCCGATACCGCTGGAGCCCAAGGACTCCCGGCGCAACCGGGGTCTCGACGACGCCGGACTGCCGTCCGGCGGGGACGGCGAGAAGCGGGCGACCGTACCGGCGCAGCCGGTGAGCGGACCGGTGCAGCAGGGGTCGAAGCGGGACCCGATACCCCCGCGTGTCGCTCCGACGGCGGACCCGACGGCACTGCCGGGCAACGGTTCGCGCGTGGTGCCCAGGCCCGCCTCGGGCACGCGACCGCCCGACGAAGCGGCGGAGGCGGAGCAGTCGGGCACCGGCGCGGGCCCGAGCGGCCGGGAGGGGACCGGGCGCGACGGGGATGCCGGCGGCCGGACCGGGCGGGACCCGGCGCCGAACGGGCCGCGGGACGAGGACAACGGCTCCGCGGGCCCTGGTGGCCGGGAGGCCGAGCGGGGGGACGTGGACAGGGAAGGGGAGGCATCTCGTGGGCGCTGACCGCGACGGGCGCGGCCGGCACAGGCCCGCGCGCGTGATGGCGTACGCCGCCGGTGGCGTCCTGGTGCTGGCGGGGTGTGCCTCGATGCCGGACAGCGGGGATCTGAGGGGCGTGGAGTCCACCCCCCGCCAGGAGACGCAGGTGCGGGTGTTCGCCGTGCCGCCGGGGGAGGACGCGCCGCCCTCGGAGATCGTGCAGGGCTTCCTGGAGGCGCTCACCAGCGACGATCCGCATTACAAGACCGCTCGTCAGTACCTGACAGGCCAGGCCGCGAAGACATGGCGGCCCGAGGCGTCCGCCACGGTGCTGACCGACGGGCCGGGCGCCAAGCCCGAGGCGGGGGGCGGCGGGGAGGCCACCGGCGAGATCTCGTACCTGCTGACCGGCACGAAGGTCGCCACCGTCGACGCGCAGCAGGCGTACGCACCGGCCACCGGGGCGTACGGCAGGAGCGTGCACCTGACGCAGGACGCCAAGCGGCAGTGGCGCATCGACGCGTTGCCGCAGGGCGTCGTCATGGGCGAGTCGGACTTCCAGCGCAACTACATGTCCGTCAGCAAGTACTTCTTCGCTTCGAACACCTCCGCCACCGGGTCGAACGCGCAGCCCACCGCGGTCGCCGACCCCGTCTACGTGCGCCGGCGCGTGGAGCCCATGACGCAGGTGGTGAGCTCCCTGCTCAAGGGGCCCACGCGGTGGCTCGGGCCGGTGGTCAGGTCGAGCTTCCCCACCGGTACGGCCCTGGCGAAGGACGCCGACACGCTGACGCCGGACGACCGGAACATGCTGACGGTCCCGCTCAACGACAAGGCCGCGGGCATCGGAGCGAACCGGTGCGAGGAGATGGCCGCCCAGATCCTGCTCACGCTGCGGAACCTCAGCCCGGCAGTTGACGAGGTGGGGCTGCGGGCCGGCGGGTCGGAGCTGTGCACGCTCACCCAGAGCGAGGCCGACGCGACTGCGACCAGGAGCTCGGCGCGACACCCCGACTACCTGTACTTGGTGGACGGCGAGCACCGGCTCGTACGGATCCCCGCGGGCAACAGCGGCACGAAGCCGGACCCGGCGCCCGGAGCGCTCGGCGAGGGCGAGACGGCGCTGCGGTCCGTGGCGGTCTCGCGTGACGAGCACACCGCGGCCGGGGTCAGCCTCGACGGCAAGTCGCTGTACGTGGGATCGCTGGTCTCGGGCGGTTCCCTGGGCGAGCCGGTGCTGCGCAGTCAGGGCCGTGCCGAGAAGGACCGGCTGACGACCCCGAGCTGGGACGCGGACGACGGCTTGTGGGTGGCCGACCGCGACCCCGACCATCCCCGTCTGGTCCTCTTCCAGGAGGGCAAGGGCGACCCGGTGGAGGTGCGCATGCCGAACCTGGGCGGACGGATCCAGTCCGTGCGGGTGGCCGCCGACGGGGTGCGGATCGCGCTGGTCGTGGAGAAGGGCGGCAAGAAGACCCTGCTCGTGGGGCTGATCGAGCGGGACGAGAGGCCGGGCGCGAAGCCCGCCGTCAGCGTGGCCGAACTGCGCTCCGCGACACCGGAGTTGGAGGAGGTCACCACCATGTCGTGGGCCGGGGACAGCCGGCTCGTGGTGGTCGGGCGCGAGCACGGCGGGGTGGAGCAGATGCGGTACGTCCAGGTCGACGGCTCCACGCCGGACGTCCCGGCCCCCGCGGCCCTGACCGGGGTCAAGGAGGTCACCGCCGCCGAGGACGACCAGCTGCCGCTGGTGGCGTACTCGGTGGACGGCATCGTCCGGCTGCCGTCGGGTGAGCAGTGGCAGAAGGTGACGGAGGGGACGGCGCCGGTCTATCCGGGGTGAGGCGTGGCCGCTCCGGTGGGAGGCGTGACCGGAGTGTGGGCGGCCGCTGCTGACGAGGTCGGTCTCGTCGGGGGCGGCCGTCGGCGTGTCCGGGGTCGCTTGTGCCTCTGAGGGGGACGCCCGTACCCGGTTTGTCGATGGCGGCCCTCTGACCGGGCCCGTGTGTGATTCCTGAGGGTTGTCACTCGTGTGGGGGACGCGCAGGTGGCCGGGCGGTTGGTTGTCCACAGGCGGTTGTCCACAGGGGTGGCGGGGCTGGGCCCGTGTCGGCACAGTGGTGGCCATGCGGGGGTGGTGGCAGGACCTCACCGACCTGGTGCTGCCGGGCGAGTGCGGGGGCTGCGGGGCGCTTCGTACGGTGCTGTGCGCGCGGTGCCGTGCGGTGCTGAGCACGGGAGCGGTGCATCGGGTGCGGCCGGTGCCGGAGCCGCCCGGGCTGCCGTGGGTGTACGCGGCTGCGCGGTACGCGGACGAGGCCCGGGCGGCGCTGCTGGCCCACAAGGAGCGGGGTGCCCTGGCGCTCGCGGGGCCGCTCGGGGTGGCGCTGGCGGGAGCCGTGCACGCCGGGCTCCGGGACGTCCCTGTTTCGGCCGGGGCCGGGGTGGTGCGGTCCCGGGGCGGCAGGGTTCCCGTACTGCTCGTGCCGGTGCCGTCGGGGAGGCGGGCCGTGCGGGCCCGGGGGCATGATCCGGCGCGGCGGATCGCGCTCGCGGCGGCGGGTGAGTTGCGGCGGAGGGGGCTTCCGGCCCGGGTGGCCGGTGTGCTGCGGCAGCGACGCGCCGTGGCCGACCAGTCGGGGCTCAACTCCCGGCAGCGACTGGCCAATCTCGCCGGCGCGCTGGCGGTGGCGCCGGGAGGTGCCCGGCTGCTGCGCGCGGGGCCGGTCGTCCTCGTCGACGACGTGATGACCACGGGGGCGTCCCTCGCGGAGGCCGCACGCGCCGTCCGGGCGGCCTCGCGTGATTCTCGGACGCCGCCCGGGGTGACGGGGCCGATTTGGAACGATGCAGGAACTTCGGCCGTGTACGGGGGAGAGACCTGGGAAAGCAGAGAGGAACAGAACGTCGGATCAAGGCGGGAGAGGACGGGCCGGCGGCCCGCCCGGCAGGTGAACGCGGGCGTGGCCGACGCCGACGGTGTCGTCGACGTGGCGTGCGCGGCGGTGGTCGCGGCCTCACCGGACTCTTTCGAAATAAACCGGAACTGATTGAGATCTTGTGTCGTTGCAGGTAACGAGAGGGCCTTTTCACCTGAACGGAGGTACGCCGCAGTAGAGGGTGACGACATCCGGCCGGGCGAGATATGTTCGGTTGAGAGGGAAAGCCGCAGGCCACACCTCTTCAATCCGAATGCCGTACTGCGGGTTTTTTCATCACTCGCGGCGGTGGAGTGGAGATCTCGCTCTCGGGGGAGGAGGTGGAAGTCACCGCGAGTCCGAGGTTCCGGGACTCACCGGAGCCTGGTGCAAAAGGGAGACGCTCCGCATCGAAGCGGAGCGATCCGGGAACGGAGTTCTGCGTGGACATCGTCGTCAAGGGCCGCAAGACCGAGGTGCCCGAGCGGTTCCGGAAGCACGTGGCCGAGAAGCTGAAGCTGGAGAAGATCCAGAAGCTCGATGGCAAGGTGATCAGCCTCGACGTCGAGGTGTCCAAGGAGCCCAACCCCCGGCAGGCCGACCGCTGTGACCGAGTGGAGATCACGCTCCGCTCCCGCGGCCCGGTGATCCGGGCGGAGGCAGCGGCGAGCGATCCGTACGCGGCGCTCGACCTGGCGGCGGAAAAGCTGGAAGCCCGGCTGCGCAGGCAGCACGACAAGCGGTACTCGCGCCGTGGTGCGCGCCGGATCCCGGCCGCCGAGGTCGCCGACCACGTCCCGGGTGTGGCGACGCTCAACGGAAACGGTCTGGTGCCGGCTTCCGAGGAGGAGCCCGAGGCCGTACCCACGAAGAAGATCGGCTCGCTGGAAGTGCAGGGTGACGGCCCCATCGTCGTCCGTGAGAAGACGCACGTCGCAGCCCCCATGACCCTCGACCAGGCTCTCTACGAGATGGAGCTGGTCGGGCACGACTTCTATCTGTTCGTCGACTCCGAGACCAAGGAACCGAGTGTCGTCTACCGACGGCACGCCTACGACTACGGCGTGATCCACCTCAGCACGGACACGATGGTCACACAGGCGCACTCTCCCGACGCGGGCGGTGCGCTCGGCGGCTGACCATGCCGGGTGACAGCGGAACAGGTGCCCCTGGAGCGCGTGTGCGCCCCCAGGGGCACCTCCGTGCGACCACTTCGCGCCCCGCTCGGGCACCCCGGTGCCGTCCAGGCATGAAATCATGGTGGCCACGGCCCAACCGGTGGGTCGCTGCTCTGGGTTGGCGATGGCTCAGGACCTCAGGCCACAGCCTTCAGGGGGAGGAACGATGGCGGACAGCTTCGGACCGATGCGTGACGGGGATGCCCACGACGGCGTCGTCGGCATGGGCCCGGACTCGGGGACTCCACGCAAGGAACCGATCAGAGTCCTCGTGGTGGACGACCACGCCTTGTTCCGTCGTGGCCTTGAGATCGTGCTCGCGGCCGAGGAGGACATCCAGGTCGTCGGAGAGGCGGGCGACGGCGCCGAGGCCGTGGAGAAGGCCGCCGACCTGCTGCCCGACATCATCCTGATGGACGTGCGGATGCCCAAGCGGGGCGGGATCGAGGCGTGCACCTCCATCAAGGAGGTGGCACCCAGCGCAAAGATCATCATGCTGACGATCAGCGACGAGGAAGCCGATCTCTACGACGCCATCAAGGCGGGCGCGACCGGCTATCTCCTCAAGGAGATCTCCACGGACGAGGTGGCCACCGCCATCCGTGCGGTGGCCGACGGGCAGTCGCAGATCAGTCCGTCCATGGCGTCGAAACTCCTCACCGAGTTCAAGTCGATGATCCAGCGCACGGACGAACGGCGGCTGGTGCCCGCACCGCGTCTGACCGACCGTGAACTCGAAGTTCTCAAGCTCGTCGCCACGGGGATGAACAACCGGGACATCGCCAAGGAGTTGTTCATCTCCGAGAACACCGTGAAGAACCACGTCCGCAACATCCTGGAGAAGCTGCAACTGCACTCCAGGATGGAAGCGGTGGTGTACGCGATGCGGGAGAAGATCCTCGAAATCCGCTAGCCGGTCTCAGCCGAAAGTACGGACGAGTTCCTTTGCCAGGGGCTCGCGCAGGTCCGGGGTGTCGACCCGTTCCACACGGACGTCCGTGCAGTCCACCCAGGTCGCCGCCTCCGCCAGGGCCTGGGCGACGGCCGGGACCGCCTTGGGGCCGCCGAGCGTGACCTGCTTGGCCACCAGTGTGCGGCCCTCGCGGGCCGGGTCCACGCGGCCGACGAGACGCCCCCCGGCCAGCACCGGCATCGCGAAGTAGCCGTACACACGCTTCTGTTTGGGGACGTAGGCCTCCAGGCGGTGTGTGAAGCCGAAGATCCGCTCCGTGCGCGCCCGCTCCCAGATCAGCGAGTCGAAGGGCGACAGGAGCGTGGTGCGGTGGCGGCCGCGCGGGGGCGTCTCCAGGGCCGCGGGATCTGCCCAGGCGGGCTTGCCCCAGCCCTCGACGTCGACGGGGACCAGGCCCGAATCGGCGATCACCGCGTCGACCTGCTCGCCCTTGAGGCGGTGGTAGTCGGCGATGTCCGCGCGCGTGCCCACCCCCAGGGAGCGGCCGGCCAGGCGGACCAGGCGGCGCAGGCACTCGGTGTCGTCCAGCTCGTCGTGCAGCAGCTCCTCGGGAACGGCGCGCTCGGCGAGGTCGTAGACGCGCTTCCAGCCGCGGCGCTCCACGCAGACCACCTCGCCGTACATCAGGGCGCGTTCGACGGCGACCTTGGAGCCGGACCAGTCCCACCAGTCGTTCGTCTTCTTCGCGCCGCCCAGCTCCGTCGCCGTGAGGGGGCCTTCGGAGCGGAGCTGCTTGATGACCTGGTCGTAGACGCCGTCGGGAAGATCGTGGTTCCAGTGCGGGCGGTTGCGGTAGGCGCGGCGGCGGAAGGCGAAGTGGGGCCACTCCTCGATGGGCAGGATGCACGCGGCGTGCGACCAGTACTCGAAGGAGTGCGTGTCCCGCCAGTAGGCGTCCTCCACCGTCTTCCGGCCCACCGCGCCCAGGCGCGCGTACGGAACGAGTTCGTGGGAGCGGGCCAGGACCGAAATGGTGTCGAGCTGTATCGCGCCCAGGTGGCGGAGGATGCCGCGGACGCCGGCGCGGCGGTCGGGCACACCGAGGAAGCCCTGGGCGCGCAGCGCGATCCTGCGGGCCTCGTCGGCGGAGAGCTCTGCGGCGGGGGGCGGGGTGGTCATGGTCGCAGCGTAGGGGGTGGGACTGACAAGGAGGTGTGACCTGCGGATTCGCCCGGGCGGCCGGGGGTCAGCGCGCCGGCAGGTACGGGGCCGTCGACGGGAGGCCCAGGTCCGAGGGGAGCAGGGAACCCACCCAGGTGTCCTGGCGTACTCCCTTGTTGTTCGTGGCGGAGCGCAGCGTGCCCTCGATCGTGAAGCCCGCTCGTTCCGCCACCGCGCGGGAAGCCCGGTTGCCCACGGTCGCCCGCCATTCGACGCGGTCGAGCGCGGCATGGGTGAAGGACCAGCGGCAGACGGTGAGAGCCGCCTCGGTGACATAGCCGTTGGCGCGGTGCTGCTTCGCGGCCCAGAAGCCGATCTCCCCCATGCCCAGGGCGCGCATCGTGATGCCGGTCATGCCCGCCAGTTCTCCGGAGTGCAGGAAGACGCCGAAGGTGAACATGGAGCCGTCCGCCCAGCCGTCCGGGACGAGTTGTTCCGTGAAGCTCCGGGCGTGCTCGCGCAGGTAGGGCGAGGGGATCGTGGTCCAGCGCTGGATGTCGGGGTCCTGGCAGGCGTCGTACACCGCGTCGGTGTCCTGCGGGCCCACCGTGCGCAGCAGGAGGCGGTCCGTGGTGAGGGTGACGGGGTCCATCGGCCGATTCTGCTCGGCGGCGGGCCACAGTGCTATCTGTTTCGCTCTCGGTGAGGCGGCGATCACGCTTTGTGTCATTCGGTGGGGAGGTGCGGCACTATCCGGGGGTGCCGCACGTTGTCCCCTTTGAAGCAGACGTGAATCAGAATCGAAGCAGCGGACGGTCGCCGTCACGGCAGGCCCTCCCGGCGCGGTGGGGTCCTCGCATACGATGGCCGTTGCTCAGTAAGTCAAGTGGTAACCGACCGTCCCAGGCCCGACCGGCAAGGAGACCAACCCCCGTGTCCGTCCTCTCGAAGATCATGCGTGCAGGCGAAGGCAAGATCCTGCGCAAGCTGCACCGCATCGCGGACCAGGTCAACTCCATCGAAGAGGACTTCGTCGACCTCTCCGACGCCGAGCTGCGCGCTCTCACCGATGAGTACAAGCAGCGCTACGCCGACGGCGAGACCCTGGACGACCTGCTGCCCGAGGCGTTCGCCACCGTCCGCGAGGCCGCCAAGCGCGTCCTCGGCCAGCGTCACTACGACGTGCAGATGATGGGTGGCGCGGCCCTGCACATGGGGTACGTGGCCGAGATGAAGACCGGTGAGGGCAAGACCCTCGTCGGCACGCTGCCGGCGTATCTGAACGCGCTGTCCGGCAAGGGCGTCCACATCATCACGGTCAACGACTACCTGGCCGAGCGCGACTCCGAGATGATGGGCCGCGTCCACCGGTTCCTGGGGCTCGAGGTCGGCTGCATCCTCGCCAACATGACGCCGGCTCAGCGCCGCGAGCAGTACGCCTGCGACATCACGTACGGCACGAACAACGAGTTCGGCTTCGACTACCTGCGCGACAACATGGCGTGGTCCCAGGACGAGCTCGTCCAGCGCGGCCACAACTTCGCCATCGTCGACGAGGTCGACTCCATCCTCATCGACGAGGCCCGTACGCCGCTGATCATCTCCGGCCCGGCCGACCAGGCCACCAAGTGGTACGGGGACTTCGCCAAGCTGGTGAAGCGCCTGAAGCGCGGTGAGGCCGGCCAGCCGCTCAAGGGCATCGAGGAGACCGGCGACTACGACGTCGACGAGAAGAAGCGCACGGTCGCCATCCACGAGTCCGGTGTCGCCAAGGTCGAGGACTGGCTGGGCATCGACAACCTCTACGAGTCGGTGAACACCCCGCTGGTGGGCTACCTGAACAACGCCATCAAGGCCAAGGAGCTCTTCAAGAAGGACAAGGACTACGTCATCATCGACGACGAGGTCATGATCGTCGACGAGCACACCGGACGTATCCTCGCGGGCCGCCGCTACAACGAGGGCATGCACCAGGCGATCGAGGCCAAGGAAGCGGTGCCGATCAAGGACGAGAACCAGACGCTCGCCACGATCACCCTCCAGAACTTCTTCCGCCTCTACAAGCGCCACGACCACAACGAGAAGGAACAGCCCGGCCTCTGCGGCATGACCGGTACGGCCATGACCGAGGCCGCGGAGTTCCACCAGATCTACAAGCTCGGCGTGGTGCCCATCCCGACGAACCGGCCGATGGTCCGCAAGGACCAGTCGGACCTGATCTACCGGACCGAGGTCGCCAAGTTCGAGGCGGTCGTCGACGACATCGAGGAGAAGCACCGCAAGGGCCAGCCGATCCTCGTCGGCACGACCTCCGTCGAGAAGTCCGAGTACCTCTCGCAGCAGCTCAGCAAGCGCGGCATCCAGCACGAGGTGCTCAACGCCAAGCAGCACGACCGGGAGGCGACGATCGTCGCCCAGGCCGGCCGCAAGGGCGCCGTCACCGTGGCCACCAACATGGCCGGCCGTGGTACGGACATCAAGCTCGGCGGCAGCCCGGACGACCTCGCCGAAGCGGAGCTGCGCCAGCGCGGCCTCGACCCCGAGGAGCACATCGAGGAGTGGGCGCACGCCCTGCCCGAGGCGCTCGAGCGGGCCGAGAAGGCCGTCCAGAACGAGAAGGACGAGGTCGAGAAGCTCGGCGGGCTCTACGTGCTGGGCACCGAGCGGCACGAGTCGCGGCGCATCGACAACCAGCTGCGCGGTCGTTCCGGCCGACAGGGCGACCCGGGCGAGTCCCGCTTCTACCTCTCCCTCGGCGATGACCTGATGCGGCTGTTCAAGGCCCAGATGGTCGAGCGCGTGATGTCGATGGCGAACGTCCCCGACGACGTGCCGATCGAGAACAAGATGGTCACGCGCGCGATCGCCTCCGCCCAGTCGCAGGTCGAGCAGCAGAACTTCGAGACCCGTAAGAACGTCCTGAAGTACGACGAGGTCCTCAACCGCCAGCGCGAGGTCATCTACGGCGAGCGGCGCCGCGTCCTGGAGGGCGAGGACCTGCACGAGCAGGTGCAGCACTTCATGGACGACACCATCGACGCCTACGTCCAGGCCGAGACCGCCGAGGGCTTCCCCGAGGACTGGGACCTCGACCGGCTGTGGGGCGCCTTCAAGCAGCTCTACCCGTGCAACGTCACCGTCGAGGAGCTGGAGGAGGCGGCCGGTGACCGCGCCGGGCTGACCGCCGAGTTCATCGGCGACTCCATCAAGGACGACATCCACGACCAGTACGCGGCGCGTGAGGCGCAGCTCGGCTCCGAGATCATGCGTGAGCTGGAGCGCCGGGTCGTGCTGTCGGTCCTGGACCGCAAGTGGCGCGAGCACCTCTACGAGATGGACTACCTCCAGGAGGGCATCGGTCTGCGCGCCATGGCGCAGAAGGACCCGCTGGTCGAGTACCAGCGCGAGGGCTTCGACATGTTCACCGCCATGATGGAGGGCATCAAGGAGGAGTCCGTCGGCTACCTGTTCAACCTGGAGGTCCAGGTCGAGCAGCAGGTCGAGGAGGTCCCGGTCGAGGACACCAAGCCGGTGGCCGACCTGGAGAAGCACGACGCGGTGCCGGCGCAGGCGGGTTCCCGTCCGGAGATCCGTGCCAAGGGGCTCGACGTCCCGCAGCGGCGCAACCTCCACTTCTCCGCGCCGACGGTCGACGGCGAGGGCGGCACCATCGAGGGCGACTTCAACGAGGACGGCGAGCCGGTGCGTTCGGAGGCCGATGGCCTGACGCGTGCGGAGCGGCGCAAGCAGGCGCGGGGCCGGGGGCGTCGCAAGAAGTGACGGTTGCCGCGTAGCGGATCGAGGGGCCGGGCACCTGCGGGTGTCCGGCCCTTCGTCATGGGCGGGTCTGCGCGGTGCCCGACGTGCAAGCATCTGCTCTCGGGCCTCGACAGGCCGCAGTCGGTGGGTTTTCGGGGCCTCGACGGGCTCAGTCGGCCTCCGGGCGGGGTGGCCGGGGGCCACCGAGTTCCACCGCCGTGCAGCGCCAGCGGAGGTCCTGGCCGAGTTCCAGGCGGAAGGCCATGGCGCGCAGCCGGTCGCCCGCGCCGATGCGGGCGAAGGCTTCGATGGCACCCGGCCGGGGTTCGTACCAGCCGATGTCGCGGACGACGGGGCGGGCGCCGCGGGTGCGCAGGGGGCCCCGTTCGGCCAGCCAGGCCAGCTCGTCGTAAGCGCGGCCGCGGGTGTGGCGGAGCATCGAGTGGACGGGGCGGTGGCCGCTCAGGACGGCGACGAGGAGGTCGGCGAAGACGTCGGTGGGCAGCAGCTGGGGGACCGTCGCGTGACGTGAGCCCTGGGCGGGGACGCGGGGGGCGGTCTCGGTGGGGGCGGTGGCGTTCGGGCCGGCCGGGGAGCCGGCCGCTTCCGGGGTCCGGCGCGGGGCCGTGCGGGTCGCGGAGAAGGACGGTGGGCGCGTGTCCGCGGGGCGGGTGCGGGAAGCCCTGGCGCGGGCGGAGGCCGGCGGACGACCGCCCGCAGCCGGAGGCCGGGTCCGTCCGCTGCCGGGGGAGCGCGGAGGCGCGGAGCCGCCGGGCAGGGGCGGTGCGGAGCCGGTGCGGACCGGGGCGCTGGGGGCGGCGTACCCGGGTGTGCGGGGCGCGGGGCTCACCTGCGGGCGGGGTGTCGGCGTGGCCGGGCGGTGGTGGGTCCTGGTCATGACCTTGTGCATGGGGGGCACCGTTTCGCGAGCCCGGTGAGTACCGGGGAGTAACTTCGGGTTGGTGATCTTGTACGGGGTGGACCGGCACCACGGCAAGGAAGCGCGGATCGGGTGGCGGGCGCCGAGAAGTTCACCTATCCGGGTGATGCCAGGGCGCGGGGCCCTTGGATACCGGGGATGTCCCGGGTGAATTCCGGGCCGCGGGTGGACGCTTCCGGCGTCATGGGGCGGAGCTCGAAAGGGGACGCCCCGCACGTATCCTGAAGACCTTCCGGAGCCGTGCCGAGACCTCCGACCGCGACCACCACGACCACGAAAGCGGCCAGCCATGCGTGTCTACGTGCCCCTGTCCCTCCCCGGCCTCGCCGAGGCGTACAAAACGGGTGAGCTGGGAAGCGGGCCGTTCGTCGCCTACGCCGTGACGCCGGGGCTGCGCGAGTGGTACGCCTCCGACGACATCGAGGAACTGGAGTACGCGGCGCTCGGCCGGGCCGCGCTGGCCTCGCTGCGCCTGCTGGCGGCCGAGCCCGGGGCGCCGCGCCGCCGGGTCGTGATCGCCGTGGACGTCGCCGACCGGGCCGCGAGCGCGGACGGCCGGGAGGCGCCGGGGGAGGTGCGGGTCGCGGGCCCGGTGCCGCTCGGCAAGGCGGCGTCGGTGCACGTCGACGCGAGGGACGCGGAGGCCGATGTGACGGCGGCCGCCGAGGCGCTGCCGGCGGCGGACGGCGGGGACGACGACGCACAGTCCGTCGTGGACGGGGCGGAGGACCACGAGCTGCTGTGGTTCGCCACCCAGGAGATCGCGAACCTGGTGGGGCACGGGGACTGAACCCGTCGCCGGGGGCGCGTCGATGCGCCGCTCTCTTGATTGTCAGTGGGGACGGGTACGTTTTCGGGCATGGGGATGAAGACGGGCGCGCACATCGTCTGGGACTGGAACGGGACGCTGTTCCACGACAACGACGCGATCATCGGAGCGACGAACGCGGCCTTCGCCGAGCTGGGCCTCGAGCCGCTGACGCTGGAGAAATACCGGGAGCTGTACTGCGTACCGGTGCCGAAGTTCTACGAGCGGCTGATGGGGCGGCTGCCGACCGATGCCGAGTGGGAGGCCATGGACGACGTCTTCCACCGGTACTACTCCGAGCACCGGACGGCGTGCGGGCTGACGGTGGGGGCCGTGGAGCTGCTGGCCGGATGGCGCTCGGCGGGCCGCAGCCAGTCGATCCTGAGCATGTACGTGCATGAGGAGCTGGTTCCGCTGGTGCGCGGGTTCGGCATCGAGCCGCACTTCATACGGGTGGACGGGCGGACCGGGCCGTCGGGGGGCAGCAAGGCCGAGCACATGGTGCGCCACCTGGCGTCGCTGAGCGGGGTGGCGCCGGAGCGGACCGTGGTGATCGGGGATGCCGCGGACGACGCGGTGGCGGCGCTGCACGTCGGGGCCCGGGCCGTGCTGTACACCGGCGGATCGCACAGCAGAGTGAGTCTGGAAACCGTCGGCGTTCCTGTCGTGGACACGCTGGAGGAAGCGGTCGCGGAGGCGGAGCGGCTCGCCGCGTGACCTGCCTTCCCGACCGGAACCCGTAGCGGCACTGTGCAGAACGTCAAACTTCCACGGCTGGTTTTGTACACCTCCGGCTCATGACGGAGCCCCTGTGAAGAGCGATAGCCTTGGTGGCGTGATCAGCGCGATAGTTCGCGGGGACGTCGTCGTCCCTGCCCTGCGCCCGGAGAGCACGGACGACATCCGTGACCGGGCGGCAGTCGCTGGTCTTCGCGGGCGGGACGTGCCATCGAGGACTCCCGGGACGCCGAGCATCATCCGTACCCGGGTGTCGCGGAGAGCAGCGTCACACCGGTGGCGCAGCTCAAAATTGGCTCAGACACCCCCGCTCATCTCGCCTTGCGGCATAGCGTCGGAACAGACCGGATACCCCGTGTCACGACGTGAGGTCGTCAGCGCAGAGACCGTACTTCCTTCTACGTCACGCAACGGCGCGCGACAGGAGCCAGAGGACAATGCAGACCAAGCTGGACGAAGCCAAGGCCGAGTTGCTCGAGAGGGCCGCCCGGGTAGCTGAGAACAGCCCGGTCGGGGGGCACCTACCGACCGGGTCGACGGGCGAGGAGACCCCAGACGCCCAGAAGGCCCCGGACCGCGAGACCCTCCACACGTTCCTCCAGCGTTACTACCTGCACACGGCCCCGGAGGACCTCACCGACCGCGACCCGGTCGACGTCTTCGGAGCGGCCGTATCGCACTACCGGCTGGCCGAGAACCGCCCCCAGGGCACGGCCAACGTGCGGGTGCACACCCCCACCGTGGAAGAGAACGGGTGGACCTGCAGCCACTCCGTGGTCGAGGTCGTCACCGACGACATGCCCTTCCTCGTCGACTCCGTCACCAATGAGCTGACGCGGCAGGGGCGTGGGATCCACGTCGTCATCCACCCGCAGTTCGTCGTGCGGCGCGATGTCACCGGCAAGCTCATCGAGGTCCTGTCGACCCCGGCGACCGGAGACCTTCCGCACGACGCGCACGTCGAGTCCTGGATCCACGTCGAGATCGACCGCGAGACCGACCGGGCCGATCTGAAGCAGATCACCGCCGACCTGCTGCGCGTGCTGTCCGACGCCCGTGAGGCCGTCGAGGACTGGGGCAAGATGCGCGAAGCGGCGATCCGGCTGGCGGAGGGGCTGCCGGACGAGCCCATTCCCGGTGACCTGCCCGGACCCCAGGTCGAGGAGGCCCGCGAGCTGCTGCGCTGGCTGTCCGACGATCACTTCACGTTCCTCGGCTACCGCGAGTACCAGCTGCGCGACGACGACTCCCTGGCCGCCGTGCCCGGCACCGGCCTCGGCATACTGCGCGCGGACCCGCACCACGCAGCCGAGGAGAGCCACCCGGTCAGCCCGTCGTTCGAGCGGCTGCCCGCCGACGCCCGGGCCAAGGCGCGCGAGCACAAGCTGCTCGTGCTGACCAAGGCGAACAGCCGGGCGACCGTGCACCGGCCGTCGTACCTGGACTACATCGGCGTCAAGAAGTTCGACGCCGACGGCAACGTCATCGGCGAGCGGCGCTTCCTCGGGCTGTTCTCCTCCGCCGCCTACACCGAGTCCGTGCGCCGGGTCCCGGTCATCCGGCGCAAGGTCGAGGAGGTCCTGGAGCGTGCCGGGTTCTCACCCAACAGCCACGACGGCCGCGACCTGACGCAGATCCTGGAGACGTACCCGCGCGACGAGCTGTTCCAGACCCCGGTCGACGAACTGCAGGCCATCGTCACCTCCGTGCTGTACCTCCAGGAGCGCAGGCGCCTCAGGCTCTACCTGCGCCAGGACGAGTACGGGCGCTACTACTCCGCCCTCGTCTACCTCCCGCGCGACCGCTACACCACGGCCGTGCGCCTGAGGATCATCGAGATCCTGAAGGAGGAGCTCGGCGGGATCAGCGTCGACTTCACGGCCTGGAACACCGAGTCGATCCTGTCCCGGCTGCACTTCGTGGTGCGCGTCCCGCAGGGCACCGAGCTGCCGGAGCTGTCCGACTCGGACAAGGAGCGCATCGAGGCCCGGCTGGTGGAGGCCGCCCGCTCCTGGGAGGACGCCTTCGCCGAGGCGCTCAACGCCGAGCTCGGCGAGGAGCACGCGGCGGAAGCGCTGCGCCGCTACGCGCACGCCTTCCCCGAGGGCTACAAGGCCGACCACAACCCGCGCGCCGCGGTCGCCGACCTCGTCCACGTGGAGCAGCTCAACGCCGAGGCGGACAAGGACTTCTCGCTCAGCCTGTACGAGCCGGTGGGCGCCGCCCCCGAGGAGCGCCGCTTCAAGATCTACCGCACCGGCGACGCCATCTCCCTCTCCGCCGTCCTGCCGGTCCTCAACCGGCTCGGCGTCGAGGTCGTCGACGAGCGGCCCTACGAGCTGCGCTGCTCGGACCGCAGCGTGGCCTGGATCTACGACTTCGGTCTGCGCATGCCCCGCGCGAACGGCGGCGGGGACTACTTCGGCGACGACGCCCGCGAGCGCTTCCAGGACGCCTTCGCCGCCACCTGGACCGGCAAGGCGGAGAACGACGGCTTCAACGCCCTCGTGCTGAGCGCCGGGCTGACCTGGCGCCAGGCGATGGTGCTGCGGGCGTACGCGAAGTACCTGCGCCAGGCGGCGTCGACGTTCAGCCAGGACTACATGGAGGACACCCTCCGCAACAACGTCCACACCACCCGCCTGCTCGTCTCCCTGTTCGAGGCGCGGATGTCGCCGGACCGGCAGCGCGCGGGGCACGAGATCGTGGACGCGCTGCTGGAAGAGGTCGACGCGGCCCTCGACCAGGTGGCCTCGCTCGACGAGGACCGGATCCTCAGGTCCTTCCTCACGGTCATCAAGGCGACGCTGCGCACCAACTTCTTCCAGGAGGCGGCGGGCGGCAAGCCGCACGACTACGTCTCCATGAAGTTCGACCCGCAGGCCATCCCCGACCTGCCGGCGCCGCGCCCGGCGTTCGAGATCTGGGTGTACTCGCCGCGCGTCGAGGGCGTGCACCTGCGCTTCGGCAAGGTCGCCCGCGGCGGTCTGCGCTGGTCCGACCGGCGTGAGGACTTCCGCACCGAGATCCTCGGCCTGGTCAAGGCGCAGATGGTGAAGAACACCGTCATCGTGCCGGTCGGTGCCAAGGGCGGCTTCGTCGCCAAGCAGCTCCCCGACCCGTCCGTGGACCGCGACGCGTGGATGGCGGAGGGCATCGCCAGCTACAAGACGTTCATCTCGGCGCTGCTCGACATCACCGACAACATGGTCGCGGGCGATGTGGTGCCCCCGGCCGACGTCGTCCGGCACGACGAGGACGACACCTACCTCGTCGTCGCCGCCGACAAGGGCACCGCGACCTTCTCCGACATCGCCAACGGGGTCGCCGAGAACTACAACTTCTGGCTCGGAGACGCCTTCGCCTCCGGCGGCTCCGCCGGCTACGACCACAAGGGCATGGGCATCACCGCCCGCGGCGCCTGGGAGTCCGTCAAGCGGCACTTCCGCGACATGGGCGTCGACACCCAGACCGAGGACTTCACGGTCGTCGGCATCGGCGACATGTCCGGTGACGTGTTCGGCAACGGCATGCTGCTCTCCGAGCACATCCGCCTGGTCGCCGCCTTCGACCACCGGCACATCTTCATCGACCCGAACCCGGACGCCGCCACCTCCTACGCCGAGCGCCGCCGCCTGTTCGAGCTGCCCCGCTCCAGCTGGGAGGACTACAACACGGAGCTGCTGTCGGCCGGCGGCGGCATCTTCCCGCGCACGGCCAAGGCGATCCCGGTCAACGCCCACATCCGCGAGGCCCTCGGCATCGAGGCCAAGGTCACCAAGCTGACCCCGGCCGACCTGATGAAGGCGATCCTCCACGCGCCGGTGGACCTGCTGTGGAACGGCGGCATCGGCACGTACGTCAAGTCCTCCACCGAGTCCAACGCGGACGTCGGGGACAAGGCCAACGACGCCATCCGCGTCGACGGCAAGGACCTGCGCGTCAAGGTCGTCGGCGAGGGCGGCAACCTCGGACTGACCCAGCTCGGCCGGATCGAGTTCGCGCTGCAGGGCGGCCGGATCAACACCGACGCCATCGACAACAGCGCGGGCGTGGACACCTCCGACCACGAGGTGAACATCAAGATCCTGCTCAACGGCCTGGTCCGGGACGGCGACATGACCGTCAAGCAGCGCAACAAGCTGCTCGCCGAGATGACCGACGAGGTCGGCCGCCTGGTGCTGCGCAACAACTACGCGCAGAACACGGCGATCGCCAACGCCCTCGCCCAGTCCAGCGCCATGCTCCACGCCCAGCAGCGCTTCATGAAGCACCTGGTCAGGGAGGGGCACCTCGACCGGGCGCTGGAGTTCCTGCCCACCGACCGGCAGATCCGCGAGCGGCTCGCCCAGGGCCAGGGCCTGACCGGCCCGGAGACGGCCGTACTGCTGGCGTACACGAAGATCACGGTCGCCGAGGAGCTGCTGCACACCTCGCTGCCGGACGACCCGTACCTGAGCACCCTGCTGCACGCGTACTTCCCCAAGGAGCTGCGCGAGCAGTACCCCGATCACCTCGTCTGCCACCCGCTGCGCCGTGAGATCACCACGACCGTGCTGGTCAACGACACGGTGAACACGGGCGGTACGACGTATCTGCACCGGCTGCGCGAGGAGACGGGCGCGTCGCTGGAGGAGATCGTGCGGGCGCAGACCGCGGCCCGGGCGATCTTCCGCCAGTCCCCGGTGTGGGACGGCGTCGAGGCGCTCGACAACAAGGTCGAGGCCGAGGTCCAGACCCGCATCCGGCTGCACGCGCGCCGCCTGGTGGAGCGCGGCACGCGCTGGCTGCTCAACAACCGGCCGCAGCCGCTGGAGCTCGCCGGGACGGTGGACTTCTTCGCCGACCGGGTCGAGCAGGTCTGGGGACAACTGCCGAAGCTGCTGCGCGGCGCCGACCTGGAGTGGTACCAGAAGATCCACGACGAGCTGACGGGCGCGGGCGTCCCCGAGGAACTCGCCACCCGGGTGGCGGGCTTCTCCTCCGCCTTCCCGACGCTCGACATCGTCTCGATCGCCGACCGCATGGGCCGGGAGCCGATGGACGTCGCCGAGGTCTACTACGACCTCGCCGACCGGCTGCGCATCACCCAGCTCATGGACCGCATCATCGAGCTGCCCCGCGCCGACCGCTGGCAGTCCATGGCCCGCGCGGCGATCCGCGAGGACCTGTACGCGGCGCACGCGGCGCTGACCGCCGACGTCCTGGCGGTGGGCAACGGCACCGCGACGCCGGAGCAGCGCTACAAGGCCTGGGAGCAGAAGAACGCGGCGATCCTCGGCCGGGCCCGCAGCACGCTGGAGGAGATCCAGAGCTCCGACGCGTTCGACCTCGCCAACCTGTCGGTGGCGATGCGCACGATGAGGACGCTGCTGCGGACGCACTCGTAGGGCGTACGGCGTGACGGGCGCCCCGGGCCGGTTTCCGGCCCGGGGCGCCTCTTCTTGGCGTGCCTTAGGGCGATTCGACTGGAGGACTTACCCGATCCGGCTAAGGCTAGGGACGTGACTCTCGATGTCTCCGAGGAGCGCCTGGCCGCCCCCGCCCGCCCGGCCAGGCGCGTCGCCCTCGAAGTGGTGCACTTCGCGCTGGTCGGCGGCAGCGGCGTCGCGGTGAACTTCCTGGTGTTCAACGCGCTCCTGCACGGGCTGCACCTGCCCGCCATGGTGGCGACCGTGCCGGCCAGCCTGATCGCCATGGGCGGCAACTACCTGGGTTTCCGGTACGTCACCTACCGCGACCGGGCGCCTGGGACCCGGCGTCAGATCGCGCTGTTCTTCGTCCTCAGCACGATCGGCGTCGCCATGGAGAGCGGGCTGTTCTACGTCGGCTACCACGGCCTCGGCCTGGACGGGCCGCTGGAATCCAACGCGGTCAAGGCACTGTCCATCGTGCTGGCCTCCGCCTTCCGGTTCCTCGTCTACCGGACCTGGGTGTTCCCGCATGATGCGCGCCATGCCTAGACCGGCCGTCCTCGCCGCGTGGGTCACTGCCTCGGTGACCCTCCTGCTGCTGCTCCTGGTCATTGTGCGGCTGCCCTGGGCCGGGGACCTCGGGATGCACGCCGCGACCGTCCAGCGCCTGCGGCACGACCTGGTCGACCCGGGCGATCCGCTGGTCGACGCGGACACGCCGAGCCCGTACTACTCGCCCTGGACGCTGGTCCTGGGGTGTGTGGCGCGGGTGACCGGGCTGTCGGTCTTCGTGGTGCTGCGACTCGCGGCGCTGACCGGGCTCGGGCTGCTGGTGACGGGGGTGTGGCGCTACGTACGCACCCTGACCGGTCATCGCGCCGCGCCCGCGCTGGCCCTGCTGAGCCTGCTGTTGCTGTGGGGGACGGCCGTGTTCAAGTGGAGCGGCTTCTACGGGCTCGACTCGCTGGCGCTGACGGTGCCGTATCCGAGCCTGTTCGCGCTCGGGCTGGCGTTTCACCTCTGGGCGTGGCTGGGGCGGGCGGCGCGCGAGGGTGCCGGATGGGGGGTGTGGCTCGGGCTCGGGGTGCTGTGGGCGGTGATTCTGCTGTGCCACCAGTTCTCGGGAGTGGTGGCTTCGCTGGGGGCGGCCGCGACGGTGATCGCCGCCCGGCCCGGGCGTGAGGTGTGGCTGCGGCTCGCGGGCGGGCCGGCGGTGGGGCTCGGGGTGCTGGCGCTGTGGCCGTACTACGACTTCTTCGCGCTGTTCGGGGCGGGCGGCGGGCTCGAGGCGGTGCACCGGCCGCTGTACGACGACCTGGTGGGGCGGTACTGGCTGGTGCTGCTCGGAGTGGTGGCCCTCGGGGTGCGGTGGTGGCGGGACCGGTGGGATCCGCTGGTGCTGTTCTTCGTGCTCGGGGCCGTGCTGGTGACGGCCGGTGGGGTGAGCGGGCACTGGTCGTGGGGGCGGGCCCTGCCGGCGGTGCTGATCCCGGCGCAGGTCGCGGCCGCCGTGGAGGTGTGCGAGGCCGGGCGGCGGGCGGTGCGGGTGGGGTGGGCGTGCGTGCTGGGCGCCGCGCTGGCTCTGGGGGCGTGGACGCAGGTGGGGACGGTCGGGTACGTGGTGAAACGGGGGGATCTTCCCGAGGCCGTCGCGGAGAAGTACCGGCGGCCGTGGACGGGGTACCAGTGGATGACGCCCTGGGTGAAGTACGGGGATGTGGTGATGGCGCGGGAGGGGCGGCCGGCACGGCAGATCCCGGCGTACGGGGCATACACGGTGGCTCCCGGGTATCCCGACTTCTTCCTGCCGGATGAAGGGCGTCGGTCGGGGGCCGTGCGGCGGTACTTCGCGGAGGGGACGTCGGAGGAGGAGCGGGCGGGGATCCTGCGGGAGTACGGGGTGCGGTGGGTCATGGCGGGGATCGGTATGCGGAGCGCCGGGTTGCGGGAGGTGGCTCGGGGGCCGGAGGGGCAGGTGCTGTACGCGGTGGTGCGTTGACGTGCCCTCGGGCAGCCTGGAGTGCCGGCGCAAGGGACCGGGCTCCTCGCCTCACTCTCGTCTCGGTGACCATGGCCGCGGCGGAGGCGCTACTTCAATGCGCTCGCCACCAGCCGCACCGCCCGTTTCACCCGCGGGCGGGCCAGCCGGCGTACCGTCGGGCGGATCAGGGTCGCCGTGATGCCCACCGGCTCCCAGCGCACCTGGAGGCGGCCCGGGTTGTGGCCCTCCGGTTCTACCGTCAGGTGGTGGGCGGGGACACGGGTCGTCAGGGTCGGGAAGGTCAGGGGGGCCAGCAGCGGGCCCGTGTGGGACAGGCCCTGGTGCTGGAGGCGGAGCATTGGGTGGCGGATTCCCGCGAAGCCCTGGAGGGGGAGCGGGGCCGCCGCGAGGTCCAGGTGGGCGTGGCCCTCGAAGAGGCCGGGGCGGACGGGTGAGAGGCGGAAGTGGGCGTGGAGGCGGCGGCCGCCCGGGGCGATGAGGAGGGTCGCGCGCTGGGGGCCGACGGGAAGGCGCAGCGCCGGGTCGTAGGTGCGGATCGTGAGGTCGATCGAAGCGCCAGGGCCCCGAGTGATCTCCTTGATCTCGTGGCGGAACTGGGCACTCGGGAAAGGGCGGGTCTCCAGCTCCAGGTCGCAGACGCCCAGTTCGCGGCGTGCCCACTCCGACTCGGGGACCCGCTCTCCCCAGTAGGTGCGGCCTGCCGCGTCGGCGGTCACGCTCCTGGGGCCCACTGCGTGGCCCAGGCCCCGGGCGGCCAGGCGTGCCTCCGGCAGACGGCGGTCGCGGATCAGCTGGATGACGACGCGTTCGGCGCGCGGCAGGCGTGCGAAGGCGCCCGGCGAGAGCGTGTCGAGGTAGGGCGTGACGATGTCCGCGAAGGACGTCAGCCAGGCGTCGTCCCGGTAGGGCAGGTCACCGGCGTACATCCGCAGGTCGTGCTTGAGGAACTTGTGGTCCTTGTCCTCGCGCAGCGACTCGTGCCCGCTCTCGGCCAGGAACGCGTCGATGAGGTGCTGGACGTGGATCCGGTCCCGGACGTTGGCGAGCTTGTGCCGCTGGTTCGATATCGAGGCCGCCTCGGAGGCCGCGAAGGGCGCCACGTACCAGCGGTAGACCGCTTCCGGGACGATCGTGAAGCTCCTGGCCAGGCAGTACGCCTGCGCCGAGAACAACTGGTCCTCGTAGTGGATGCCCTCGGGGAAGCGCAGGTCGTGCCGGTCGAGGAAGGCGCGGGCGTACATCTTGCTCGTGGACAGGTGCTCGAAGAACAGGCGGGGGTCGGCCTCGATGCCGTCGAGCGTGCGGCGCTCGGCGACCAGGTGCGGCATCCACGTCGAGCAGCGGCCGTTGTCCACCCGGACCCGCTGCACCGCCCCCATCGCGAAGTCGATCTCGCGTTCGCGGTGCGCGGCGAGCAGCAGTTCGACCGCGCTGCCGGGGAGTTCGTCGTCGCTGTCGAGGAACATCAGGAACGGCGCCCGCGCGATCCGCAGGGCGCGGTTGCGCGGGGCGCTGCAGCCGCCGCTGTTGCGTTCCAGGCGGAGGTGCCGGACGCGGGGGTCCTGGGCCGCCAGCCGCTGTGCCACCGCCGGGGTCTCGTCCGTGGAGTGGTCGTCGCTGATGATGATCTCGAGGTTCGCGTGGGTCTGGCGGCGCACCGATTCGACCGCGCGGGTGAGGCGTTCGGCGTCGTTGTAGACGATGACCGTCACCGTGACGTCGGGGGTGCTCATGCGGTCGCCTCCTGCGGGGTGGGGGCGGGGGTGCGCTCCTCGATCGGCAGCACGGGAGGCAGGTCCCGCTCGTCCTGGCCGAGGAAGATTCGGCGGACGACGCGCTCTGCGGCGCGGCCGTCGTCGTACTCGCAGAACCGGCGCCGGAACACCGCCCGGGTCTTCGCCGCGTTCTCGTCGCGCCAGGCCTCGGTGGCGAGGATCTCCGTCAGCTCCTGCTGGGTGCGGGCGACGGGACCCGGCGCCTGGTCCATCAGGTCGAAGTAGACGCCGCGGGTGGTGCGGTACGTCTCCCAGTCGTCGGCGTGGATCACGATCGGCCGGTCGAGGTTGGCGTAGTCGAACATGATCGAGGAGTAGTCCGTGACCAGGACGTCCGCCGCCAGGCACAGTTCCTCGACCGGGTCGTAGGAGGAGACGTCGATGATCCGGCCCGTGCGGCGCAGGTTGGTGAGCGGGGAGGCGGCGCCGCCGTAGAAGTAGTGGCCGCGCACGAGCAGGACCGTGTCCTCGCCCAGGCGGTCGGCGAGGGCGGCGAGGTCCAGGCGCGGGGTCCAGCCGGCCTCGTAGTCGCGGTGCGTCGGCGCGTACAGGACGGCGCGGCGGCCCGGGGCGATGCCGAGCCGGTCGCGGACCGCGCGGATGTCGTCGGCGCCGGCCGTGTAGTAGACGTCGTTGCGCGGATAGCCGTGGTCCAGGGAGACATAGTGCGACGGGTAGGCGCGCTCCCATATGCGGGTGGTGTGGCTGTTGGCCGAGACGCTGAAGTCCCACTTGTCGATGCGCTCCAGCAGCGCTTGGAAGTCCAGGCCCTGCGCGGCGGCCGGGAACGCCATCTGGTCCAGGCCCATGCGCTTCAGGGGCGTGCCGTGGTGGGTCTGGACGTGGATGGCGTCGGGGCGTTTGACCACCGCGTTGGGGAAGTTGACGTTGTTGACGAGGTACTTGGCACTCGCCAGCACCTCCCAGTAGCGGCGGCTGCCCGGCACCACGTGGTCGGTGCCGGGCGGCAGGAGGGCCGCGTTCTCCTCGGTGACCACCCACACCGCGTGGATCTGCGGGGCGAGTTCGGCGAGCTTGGCGGCGATCGCGGCGGGGTTGCAGGCGACGCCGCGGTTCCAGTACGCCGCGAACACCGCGAGATGCGGGTTGACGGGACGGCCGAGCGCCCTGCGGTACTGGTGGTCGCGGAGCTTGGCACCGGCCTGGCGCTTACGGGTCCGTACGACCGATCTGGCGTTGCGGCGGGCGCGGTTGACGGCCTGGAAGGCCCGGTACTTCCCGTAGGCGCCCTCCTCCAGCAGAGAGCGGCGGACGCCCTCGATCCCGGCCGGGCGGCGATAGCCCTCGGGGCGGCGGCGCAGGGCGGCCAGCGACGCCCGGCGGAAGAACTCGCGCGCGACCTCCTCCGTCATGCCGCCGCGCGCGAAGGCGCGCAGGCAGTCGCGGACCATCAGGTCGTAGAGCACGGTGTGCGCGGCGCGCCGGTCGCGGGTGAGGTCGAGGAGGGACTCGTAGCGCTCGACGAGGCGGTACCGCTGCTCGGGCGCGACCGGGGGCAGGCTCGCGGGGCGCAGCCTGCGGTCCTCGTGGGCGATGTGCGGCAGGCAGGCGACGCGGTCGGCGAGCAGCAGGGCGGCCAGGGCGGCGTACGGCTCGTCGTCGGTGCTGAGCCGCGACTCGTGCGCCCGCCAGAAGTCCGCGCGCAGCACGCGGGTGCCGAGCAGCGGGGTGAGCCGCAGCAGGGGCGCGCAGTCGTCGAGGGCGAGCTCGGCGCGGCCCGCCCGGGCGAGGAGCGGGCCGTCGGGGGAGGGCAGGCCGGAGGTGTGCCAGGTGCTGCGGACATGGTCGAGCAGGAGGACGTCGACCTCGCCGGGGAGCTCGGCCACCCGCTCCGCGATCGTGCGGGGGGTGCCGGCGGGCAGGCCGTCCTTGGCGTGGACGAAGTGCAGCCAGCGGCCGGCGGCCCGGGACGCGCCCGCCGCCCGGGCCGCCGCGTCACCGGTGCCGTCCGGCAGGGTTACGACCTGGACGTCCGGGGTGTGCCGCTCGGCCGTCTCCCGGGCCCAGTCGCCGACCGCCGCCACGATCACCTCTGCGTCCGGCAGGGGGTGGGCGGCGAGGGAGTCGAGGAGTTCCGTCAGATGATCCTGAACGTTCGGCCCGTGGACGATCACACTGAGCTCGGTCATCCCGGGGACCCCCTCTCACAGCTGCACCGTATGCGGTCATGCTGCCATCAATGAGACAAAAGGGCCGATCGGGTGGGCCTCACGAGGGAACGGCGGCCTTCGGCTTGGGCTTCGGCGCCTTGTCCCCGGTGAACGCCTCGTACTCCCTGAGGACGTCCTCCGTCGGCCCGTCCATGCGCAGCTCACCGCGCTCCAGCCACAGCACCCGGTCGCAGGTGTCGCGGATCGACTTGTTGTTGTGGCTGACCAGGAACACCGTGCCCGCGTGCTTGCGCAGCTCGCGGATGCGCTCCTCCGAGCGCTTCTGGAAGGAGCGGTCGCCGGTGGCCAGCGCCTCGTCGATCAGCAGGACGTCGTGGTCCTTGGCGGCGGCGATGGAGAACCGCAGCCGCGCGGCCATGCCGGAGGAGTACGTCCGCATCGGCAGCGTGATGAAGTCGCCCTTCTCGTTGATGCCCGAGAAGTCGACGATCTCCTGGTAGCGGTCCCTGACCTGCTCGCGGGACATGCCCATGGCCAGGCCGCCGAGGTGCACGTTGCGCTCGCCGGTGAGGTCGTTCATCAGGGCGGCGTTGACGCCGAGCAGCGAGGGCTGGCCGTCGGTGTGGATGGCGCCGTTCTCCACGGGCAGCAGACCCGCCACGGCCTTCAGCAGGGTCGACTTGCCGGAGCCGTTGGTGCCGATCAGGCCGATCGCCTCACCCCGGTAGGCGACGAAGGACACGTTCTTCACGGCGTGCACCCGGCGCACGCCCGAGGCCTTCTCGGTCTGCTTGCGGCGCACGATGCGGTTGAGGGCGGCGGTCGCGGAGCCGCGTCCGGCGCCGGTGCCGTTGACGCGGTAGACGATGTCGACGCCGTCGGCGACGACGGTGGGGATCTTCTCGCTCGGGTGCTCAGCCACGGCCGTAGGTCTCCTCAGCCTTCCAGAAGTAGATGAAGCCGCCGACGCCGGCGACCAGCGCCCAGCCGATGGCGAGCGGCCACACGTGGTGCGGCAGCTGCTCGGCGTGGAAGCTGTCGATCAGGGCGAAGCGCATCAGGTCGATGTAGACGGCGGCGGGGTTGGCCGCCAGCGCCACCTTCACCACATGCGGCAGATGGTCGTTCTTGGCCAGCTTGTCGAGGCTCCACATGACGCCCGAGACGTACATCCAGGTGCGCAGGACGAACGGCATCAGCTGCGCGATGTCCGGGGTCTTGGCGCCCCACCTCGCCATGATCATCGATACGCCGGCGTTGAAGGTGAACTGCAGCGCGAGGGCCGGCAACGCCAGCAACCACGAGGCGGACACCGGCACGCCGAAGCAGAGCAGGATGACGACCAGCGCGCCCATCGAGAACAGCAGCTGCTGGAGCTGTTGCAGGCAGAAGGAGATCGGCAGCGCGGCGCGCGGGAAGTGCAGGGCCCGCACCAGGCCGAGGTTGCCGGAGATCGCGCGGGTGCCCGCCATGATCGAACTCTGCGTGAACGTCCAGATGAACACGCCCGTGACCAGGAACGGGATGTAGTCCGGCACGCCGTGCTTGGTGCCGAGCAGTACGCCGAAGATGAAGTAGTAGACCGCCGCGTTCAGCAACGGGGTCATCACCTGCCAGACCTGGCCGAGCTTCGCCTGGCTGTACTGCGCGGTGAGCTTGGCGGTGGCGAACGCGGTGATGAAGTGGCGGCGGGCCCACAGCTGCCGGACGTACTCGGGCAGGGAAGGCCGCGCGCCGCTGACCGTGAGGCCGTGGCGGGCGGCGAGGGCCGCGAGGTCGTGGTCGGCCGGGGCCGGGGGCTGGGGCGGTGTGTGGAGGACCGTACTCACATCCGCTGCTTTCGCTCGGGGGCTGTGGGACCAGGGGGGCGCGAAGAGCTGGGGGCGGGGTGGGCTTTTACCGGACTCTTCACGAACTCTTACGTCGGGACGGGACCGTATCGTCGTAACGGGAGCGTACGTCGGGCGAACGTCGGAACGCAACCGTTTCGTCGTGACGCCCTATGCTGTCGGCATGACGACGAACCCCGACGAGCCCCAGCAGCCCACGCGTCGCCGGGCCCCCGCGGGGGCGGCCGTACTGCGGGAGGACGTGACAGAAGCGATCCGGGCGGCCGTCTTCGAGGAACTCGCGGCCGTCGGCTACGCGCGGATGTCCATCGAGGGGATCGCACGCCGGGCCGGAGTCGGGAAGACGGCGGTGTACCGCCGCTGGCGCTCCAAGCTGCACCTGGTCCTCGACATCGTCTCGGCCCTCGCCGTGCAGGGCCTGCCCGCGCCGGACACCGGCTCCCTGGAGGGTGACCTGCGGCTTCTCTACGAGGTGACGTCCCGCGCCCTGCGCCACCCCATCGCCTCCCAGGTCATCCCCGACCTCCAGGCGGAGGCGGCCCGCAACCCGGACATCGCCGAGGCCATGCAGAAGGCCCTGCGGGAGGGGCAGGACGGCGTCGCCACCGGCATCGTGACGGCGGCGGAACGCCGCGGCGAGCTGCGCGAGGGCATCGACCACGATCTCGCCCTCGACCTGATCTCCGGGCCCCTCTACTGGCGCTCGGTGGTGATCCGCAGCCCGAAGCTCCCGAAGGGGTACCTGGGCGCCCTGGCCCGGGCCACGTCGGAGGGTCTGAAGGCCCTGTAGGTCGGGCCCGTCGGGGGACCCCGTCCGAGTGAACCCCGGCAGGCGCCCCAGGGCTCACTCGCGGTCCGGGTGGATCAGCCCCGCCGTGCTCAGGATCCGGGTGGATCAGCCCCGCCGCGCTCATGGTTCGGCGGATCAGCCCCGCCGTGCCTCCGGGTGAAGCCGTACCCACCCCTCCCACGCCGACGTGATCATGTCCTGCACGTCCAGCCGGGCCTTCCAGCCCAGCTCCGCGGCCGCGCGGTCGGCGGAGGCGACCACGCGGGCCGGGTCGCCCGGGCGGCGGGGCACGACCGCCGGCGGACGGTCGTGGCCGGTGACCGCGTTGATGCGGTCGATCATCTCGCGGACGGAGACGCCCTCACCCCGGCCGATGTTGAGCGTGAGGTCGCGGCCGGGGGAGGAACGCAGCACCCGGGCCGCCGCGACATGGGCCTCGGCCAGGTCGACGACGTGGATGTAGTCGCGTACGCAGGTACCGTCCGGGGTCGGGTAGTCGTCGCCGAAGACACTCGGCGGCGCGTCCCCCGTGAGCTTTTCGAAGACCATCGGCACGAGGTTGTAGACGCCGGTGTCGGCGAGCTCCGGGTCCGCCGCACCCGCCACGTTGAAGTAGCGCAGGGACGCCGTCGACAGCCCGGCCGCCCGGCCCGTCGCACGGACCAGCCACTCACCGGCCAGCTTGGTCTCGCCGTACGGCGACATGGGCTCGCACGGCGTCTCCTCCGTGACCAGGTCCACGTCCGGCATGCCGTACACCGCCGCCGAGGAGGAGAAGACGAGGGACCGCACGTCCGCCGCCGTCACGGCGTCGAGCAGCACCCGCAGGCCCTCGACGTTCTCCCGGTAGTAGTGCAGCGGCCGCTCGACGGACTCGCCCACCTGCTTCTTCGCCGCGAGGTGGACGACGCCGGTGACCGAGTGGTCCGCGAGGGTGCGGGCGAGCAGCTCGGCGTCCAGGGTCGAGCCCACCACCAGCGGCACTCCGTCGGGCACGCGCTCGGCGATGCCGGTGGACAGGTCGTCGTACACCACGGTCCGTTCGCCCGCCGCGGTCATCGCCCGTACGACGTGCGCGCCGATGTAGCCGGCGCCGCCGGTGATCAACCAGGTCATGTGCGGCCGTCCCCTCGTCAGTTGGCCCGTGGCGGTGGTGCTGTGCGCTGATCCGTCGCGGTCGTCGCTGTCGTCGTGCCCTCAGTGAAGCAGGCGGCGCAGCCGTGCGCGTACGACCGACAGCGCACCACGTACGCCGGGAGCCACTCGCAGCGCCAGCGCACCGGAGTGGGTGGAGTACGGCTGTACGAGTACCACGCCCTGCCGGGTGCTCGGGACGGCACTGCGGCGCAGCAGACCGGCGCCCCGGAGAGCGTGCGCCGTGATGTCGCGGCTCGCGCCGTCGCGGAAGCGGACGCGAAGGCGCAGGTCCCAGGTGCCCGCGCCGAGCGCGGCCAGTGCGGCGAGGTCGACGGCCGTCTCCCCGGACCAGGTGGCCTCGTGACCGTCGAGGCCGGCGGTCCCCGAGGCCTCGGGGCGGGCTCCCGCGCAGTGCGCCGTCCCCGAGGTCTCGCGGCGGGCCCTCGCACACGGCGCGAGCGCCACGCTCGCACCCCGGACCACCACGTCACCGTCGTCCCGGTGCCGCCACTCCACCTCCACCGCCTCGGGACCCGCCTGCGCCACCCGCCCGTACAGCTCGTGCAGGCGCAGCCGCAGCCGGGTGCCCCGCGCGCCCGCCCGCAGCTCCCCGTCGACGGCGAGGGGCAGCGCCCGCAGCGGCCGGGCCTGAAGGGGCTCCAGGGAGACCTGGGGGATGCCGTGCGACCAGACGGGCGTGCCGTCCGCGGCGCGGGCGTACGGCGGGCACAGGCGCGCCGGGCGGGCCGCGAGCTCCCGCAGCCGGGGCAGGTCGCACGGCTCCGGGGAGGCCAGGACGACCCGCCCGATCAGCCGGCCGGGAGCGCCCGGGTTGCGGGCCCAGTCGTCGGCGTCGTACTCCGCGAGGTGCGCCCGTGTGAGCTCCCACCATGCGCGCCGGTACGTGGTGTCGCGCAATCCCAGTTCGCGCACGTACATCCGCAGGTCGTGGTCGAGGAACTTGGCGCGCACGGCCCGCGCGAGTTCCTTCTGCCCGGCGCCCAGCAGCACCTCGTGCGCCTGCCGGCACGCCTCGGTGCGAGCCCGCCAGTTCTCGGCACCGGCCCGGTCCAGCGAGATCGACAGCCGCCCGGCGGAGCGGCGCACGTGCCAGACGTAGACCCGGTCCGGGACCAGGGCGATGCGCGGGGCCGCGGCCAGTACGCGTGCGGTGAAGACGACGTCCTCGTACGGGAAGCGGCCCTCGGGGAAGCGGATGCCGCGCGTGTGCAGGAAGTCGGTGCGGTAGAGCTTGTTGACGCAGAGCGTGTCGTGGACCAGCCGAGGCCGCTGCGCGGGATGAGGCACCACGGCGTGCAGCCCGTAGAGCCGCTCCTGCCAGGGGACTTCGCGCCCCGAAGGCAGCTCCCGGCGTACGCACAGGCCGCCCGCGACCTCCGCGTGCGCGCCCTCGGCCGCTCGGAGCAGCGCCTCGACCGCGCCGGGCGGCAGGATGTCGTCGCTGTCCAGGAACATCACGTAGGGCGAGGTCACCGCGCCGAGCCCGGTGTTGCGGGGGGTGCCGCAACCGCCGCTGTTGACCCGGCGGCGGATCACCTTCAGCCGGGGTTCCGAGGCGGACAGCCGTTCCAGCAGGCCGGCGCTGCCGTCCTTCGAGCAGTCGTCGACGGCCACCACCTCGCGCACGGCCGGCCCCTGGGCGAGCGCCGAGCGCACGGCGTCCGTCACATGGGCGGCGTCGTCATAACCGATCACCACGACGGCCACCTGCGAACGCGGCTTCCGGGTGTCCCTCTCGGACTCGCTCTCGGCATTCATCACTGTGGATCGTAAGCCGGGCGAATGACATGAAAGTGGTAACACACCACCAAACCTGAGCGAACCGGCTGATTCAGCACAGAATCGGCCCGTGAGGAGCGGACAGTCGAGGGGGAGCGGCCGGTTCGCCACGGGGGTGGCACCCGTGGCGGTGCCCATGGCGGTGATGCTCGCGATCGGGCTGTGGGGACTGGACCGCGGAGGCATGTGGGGCGACGAGAGCGTCACCTTCCAGGTCGCGCAGCGGACGGTCCCGCAGATCTGGCGGTTGCTGCACGAGGTGGACGCGGTGCACGGCCTCTACTACCTGCTCATGCACGCCGTCCTCACCGTCCACCCGGACGAGGTCGTGCTGCGCCTGCCGTCGGTGTGCGCGGCGACGGCGACCGCCGGCCTGGTCGCGGCCCTGGGCGTCCGGCTGGCCGGGCCCCGGGCCGGCCTCGGGGCCGGCGTCCTCTACGCGATCACCCCGATGACCGGCCACTACGCCCAGGAGGGACGGTCGTACGCGCTGGTCGCGGCGGGTGTGGCAGGGGCGACGCTGCTGCTCGTGAGGGCCGTGGAGGGGGCCGCGACCCGGGCCTGGTGGGGGTACGGGACGGTCGTCGCCCTGACCTGTGCGCTGCACGAGCTGGCGGTACCGGTGCTGGGCGCGCACGCGCTGACGCTGGCGCTGCTGCGGGTGCCGGGGAGGGTGTGGTCCGGCTGGGGGCGCGCGGCGGGGGCGGTGGCACTGCTTCTGCTGCCGCTGGTGTGGGTGTCGCAGGGGCAGGCCGGGCAGGTGTCGTGGCTGGTGCCGCCCGGGTGGGACCGGGTCGAGAGGCTCGCCCGGAACTTCACCCCCGGTCCGGCGGGGCCGGTGTTCTCGGGCGCGCTGCTGCTGATGGCCCTGGGGCTCCGGGAGCGGCGCACGGCCGCGGTCGCCGTGCCGCTGCTGCTCGTGCCGCCGGGGATCCTGATGACCGTGTCGCAGGTCCGGCCGCTCTACCACGACCGGTACGTGCTGTACGCGCTCGCGGGCGCGTCCCTGCTGGTCGCGGCGGGGGCCGGGCGAATGGGCCGGGCGCTGGTGCGGGTGCGGTTCGGTGGGCGGCGGGTGCGGGTCGGCGGGGTGCGGGTGCGGTTCGGTGGGCGGGGGATGTGGGTCGGCGGGGTGCGGGTGCGGTTCGGCGGGCGGGGGATGCGGGTCGGCGGGCGGCGGGTGCGGGCCGTCGTGGGCGTCACCGGCCTCCTCGCCCTCGCCGGCACCTTCCTGACCCAGCTCCCCGTGCACCGTCAGGACCGCTCCGCCGCCCACCGCCCGGACAACCTCGCCGTGGTCTCCGCGCTCGCCGTGCGTCAGATGCGCCCCGGTGACCCGGTGCTGTTCGTGCCGTCGGTCGGCAGGCTCGCCGCGCTGGCCTACCCGAAGGGCTTCCGGCGGGCGCGGGACATCGCGCTGCGGGAGTCCGCGCCCCGCTCCGGGACGCTGTGGGGCCGGGAGGCGGCCCCCGCGGAACTGCGCCGACGGCTCGCCTCGGTGGACCGCGTCTGGGTCGTCGCCGAGGCGCGCGTGCTGAACCCGCTCCGGCCCCCGTCCGATCCGGTCGAGCGGACCAAGCTCGCGGTCCTGAGGGAGGAGTTCACCGTCCGGGAGGAACACGCCCGGGACGGGGCGGTCCTCCGCCTCCACGTCCGGCGGCAGCCGGGCGACGAACCGCCCGATGTGCAGGCCGGCACCCCGCCCGGCGCGGCTACGACGGCCCGGTCGCCGGCGAGCCGCCCTGCGGCTCCGCGAGGGCCGCGGCGGCGTCCAGCGCGGTGGTGAGCTCGTCGAGACGGGCGCGCAGGGCGCGGACCTCCTCGGGCCCGAAGCCGGTCGAGGACGCGATGCGGCGCGGCACCTGAAGCGCCCGTCCGCGCAGCGCGGCGCCCTCCTCGGTCAGCCGCACCTCCACCGACCGCTCGTCGCGGGCGCTGCGCTCCCGGCGCACCAGTCCGGCCGCCTCCAGCCGCTTCAGCAGCGGCGACAGGGTGCCGGAGTCCAGGCGCAGGTGCTCGCCGAGCTTCTTCACGGGCAGCTCGTCGTGCTCCCACAGCACGAGCATCACCAGGTACTGCGGGTAGGTGAGGCCGAGGTCCTTGAGGATCCCGCGGTAGACGCCGTTGAAGGCGCGGGAGGCCGCGTGCAGGGAGAAACAGATCTGCTGGTCCAGGCGGAGCCAGTCGTCGTCCGGCGTGTTCATGCGTCCAGGATAGCTCGCGCCCGTCATTTAATTGCGCGCAACTGAATTGTGTGCTCTAATTCTGGTGTCGGGCGGCCCGGAAGCGGGCCGCCGAACGTTGACGTGAGAGGGAAGGTTTTCCATGGACGCGCTCTACACCGCTGTCGCCACCGCCACCCACGGCCGTGAGGGCCGGGCCGTCAGCTCCGACGGCGTGCTGGACCTCGCCCTGGGCATGCCCCAGGCGCTGGGCGGCAACGGCCAGGGCACCAACCCCGAGCAGCTCTTCGCCGCCGGTTACGCCGCCTGCTTCGGCAGCGCCCTCGGTCTCGTCGGCCGCGCGGCCAAGGTCGACGTCAGCGACGCCGCCGTGACCGCCGAGGTCTCCATAGGCAAGCAGGGCGAGGGCTTCGGCCTCGCCGTCACGCTGCGCGTGGAGCTGCCCGACAGCGTGGACGAGGCGACCGGCCGCAAGCTCGTCGAGCAGGCCCACCAGGTCTGCCCGTACTCCAACGCCACCCGCGGCAACATCGAGGTCGACCTCGTCATCGAGTAACCCCGAGAGCCGGCGGGGCTCACCCCCCGACCCGCGCCAGCACCTCCCCCGTCCGTCCGCTCCACGCCACCACCACGGCCTCCTCGGGCACCGGGTGCCAGCGCGTCAGCAGCAGCCAGCGCACGTGGTAGCGGCGGACCACGGCGGACCGCTCGGCGCGGGTCGAGTCCGGGGCGAGATAAGCCCGGACGTCGGCCGCCCGGCGCTCCCGCCGCCGCTCGTCCAGGGCGGGGTCGGGCCAGATGGGCGCGGCGAGGTTCGGCCCGTACCCGGCGATCGCGTGACTCGCGAAGTACCCGTCGGTGATCACCACCTCGCCGGGTCCGATGTGCCGCGCGGCCCAGTCGTACGACGGCCATCGCGTCGGCTGGGCGAACCCCACCGGGTCGGCCGAGCGCGGCACGACCGCCCCGGCGTGCACGGTGACGAACCCGACGCACGCCGCGACCGCCGCCGCCCCGCCCAGCATCCGCCGGGCCCGCCGCCAGGGCCGGGGCGCCGCCAGTTCCATCGCCAGGGCGAACTGCAGCGGCACCAGCACGGCCCACAGGGCCCTGGCGTACGTGTAGTGCCCGCTCGCCCAGCCGTACGCCACCAGCAGGCACTCCAGCAGGAACATCCACACCAGCGGATCACGCGCCGACCCGCGAGCCCGCGCCCAGAGCGCGGGCAGGCCGAGCAGGGCCAGCCAGGAGTTGGCGAGCATCCTCTCGTACAGCTGCCGGTGCATCGCGTCCATGCCGGTGTCGTTCACCAGTGTCAGGACGTCGTAGTACGGCCAGCTCAGGGCCACGGTCGCGCAGCACGCCCCGGCGAGCGCCCAGCGCGCCACGACCGGCCGGCGCCAGCCGCGCTGCCGGGACGCCACGATCGCCACCGCCCCGGTGAGCGCGGAGGCCGCCGTGACGGGGTGGGTGAGCAGGATCAGCCCGTACAACGCGCCGATCCCGGCGTACCCCCACCAGCCGCCGAGCCCGCTCGGGCCGACGAACCGCACCGCGGGGGCGTCGTCCCGCGCGCGGGTGCCCGTCCAGGCCCATGCCCAGAACGTCAGCCCGATGGCGATCGTGGACGGGTAGCCGAGGTTCGTCGTCATCGACATCAGCCCGAGGTAGCCGCTCCACCGGATCCGCGCGGTGCCCCACAGCAGCGTCATGAACAGCAGAGCCCACACCGGCGCCCAGGGGCGCGGGGTGAGGGTCCTGACGAACCGGCCGAGCCCCGCCAGCAGCACCAGCAGATGCACCGGCCCGGCGAGCTTCACGACCTCCCAGCCCGTCAGCCCCGTCAGCCGCGCCAGCACGCCCTGGGCGACGGCGTACGGGCCGTAGTACGGGCTGCCCTCGCCCGGCAGGTCCGCCATGGAGTGGGCCGGGTGCAGCAGATCGTCCTTGAGCCGCTCGACGACCGCCGCGTGCTGCCCGGCGTCGCAGCACAGCGGGATCCGCCAGTACGCCAGCGTCATCACCAGCCAGAACAGGGCGCCGTAGAACTGGTACGGGGTGAGCCTCCCGACACGGCCGCCGCGCAGTGCGGTCGCGCCGCGCACGGCCCGCCGGACCAGGACCGGGGCGCTCACCGGAGGGTGAAGGGGGTCTGGGGCATGCGCCGAATGTTCCCGCCCTACGCATGCCCTGACCCCGGATCACTTCATCGGGTGAGGCCGCTGCCTCCACCTGCCGACGGTCCGTCGCGCAGCGCTCGTCGAGCATGCCGTGGGCCGGTGCGGCTGGAGCGGGACCGTCGGCCGCCACCCGCACCTGCCGATGGTCGGTGGCGCAGTGCTCGTCGAGCATGCCGTGGGCCGGTGCGGCTGCAGCGGAACCGTCGGCCGCCGCCCAGCACTGGCCGATGGTCGGTGGCGTAGCGCTCGTCGAGCATGCCCGACAGCCGCCACCCGCACCGGCCAACGGTCAGTCGCACAGCGCCCTCTGCGCCGCCGCCGGCCAGCGCGCGAAGCGGAACCGCGTCCGCTCGACCGACCCGGTGAGGTTCTGCCAGAACCGCTCGGCGGTGAGCGGTGCCCGCACCGACTCCCGCAGCTCGGCGAGTTCGCCGCAGCCCAGCGCGGCCCGGGCCGCCCCGATCGCCTCCCGCGAGGCCCCGGCCCGCAGCAGGTCGCGCCGCGGCGGGTGCTCGGCCGCCCACTCGGCGAAGACCCAGTAGTTGCGCAGGAACTTCTCGTGCCCCGGCCAGCTCCACCGCTCCAGCGCCAGATGCGCGCCGATCGGGCTGGCCAGCCCCCAGGCGTCGTTGACATAGGCGTCCAGTGGCGCCGCCGCTCCCGTCACTCCGAGGTGACGGCCCACGATCACCACCCGGTAGGGGGCGTCCGCGCGCATCGGCGTCGCGTGCAGCCGCCGCCCGGCGTCGAAGTAGAGCAGCGTCGGCCCGGGCGCACGCTCCGCCCGGGCCAGCATGGCGCGCCCCTCCGGCAGGGCGGGCCAGTTGGCCACCCAGGTGGTGGTGCGCACCGGGTTGTGGTCGCCGAGGCCCTCCACGTCGGACGTGCGCACGTTGAACGACCCGGGCGTGCTGCGCACGTCGAACGGCGCCCGCAGCGGGCTGACCGCCGCGCACAGCCACACCGCCAGCAGCAGGCTCGCGGCCCCGGTGACCCTGGTCGCGGGCACGACCAGCACCGGCAACAGCAGCAGGAGAAGGGCCGGAAGGATCATGCGGGCGTGCATGTAGTCGCCGCCGACGCGCACGACGTACCCGGCCAGCAGCAGGCCCGCGGCGACCGGCGCCAGCAGCACCGCGAGCGAGGCCCGCCCCGGGACGCGGCTCCGCTGCTCCCGGCGGGCGCGCCGCATCAGCAGGACGGCCAGCGCCCCGAGCACCGGGACAACGGGCCACAGCCAATACGGCCCGAGCGTCTCCTGCACATACCCGGCGCCCCGGCTCCAGTCGCTGGCACCCGCCTCCTTGGCGATGGCGGGCAGCGGCACCAGGATCCCGTAGTACCCCGCCCGGAAGACCTCGTACGCCAGCGGCACCGCTCCCGCCGACGCCAGCATCGCCGCCGTGCCCCGCCGGGAGGGGCGCAGCACCCACCACTGCGCGGCCAGGAAGCACACCGTGACCACCGCGAGATCGGGCCGGACCAGCGGGCCCAGCCCGAACACGAAGGCGGCCGTGCACGTCTCACGGGCTGTGCGGCCACGCCGGGTCCGCGTCAGCAGCCACCACGACAGGCCGGTCCAGAAGGCGCCCAGGCCGCTCTCCAGACCCGACGTCATGTACGACCAGAACGGCGGCACGGCCGGCAGCACGAGCACCCCGGCCGGCAGCAGCACCCCGGCGTTCCGGTGCAGCCGGCACGTCGCGAGCAGGGCGAACGCGAACCCGGCGGTGCTCAGCAGCAGTCCCAGCCCGACCGCGAGGAACGCCGGGTCCTCGCCGGTGACCCAGGCGGCGAGCGCGAGCAGCCACTGCCAGAGGGTCCCCGTCGAACTCTCCGCCCGCTCACCGACGTTGAACACCGGCCCGTTGCCCGCCAGGATCTGCCGGACCGGGCGCAGGTAGATGAGCCCGTCGTCGCAGATCCAGCGGCGCCGGTAGCCCAGCACGAACAGGGCCGTGGTGGGCCCGGCGACCAGGGCGGCGTGCCACCAGTGCACCGGCCGCAGCCGCTCGGCGACGGCGGGCGGCCGGGCCGAGGAGGCCCGCTGGCCGGGCAGGGACGGGGCGGCCTCGGGGGTCGCGGGAGTCCTCATCTCTCGATCAGCGCCTCGGGCCGGGTGCGGACACCGCCGGTCCGGCGGGCCGCGGGCAGCAGCGCCCCGCCCCGCTCGCCCAGCATCAGCAGCCGGACGACCCGCTCGGCGGCCCGCCCGTCCTCGAACTCGCAGTACCGCTCCCGGAAGGCGGATCGCAGCCGCGCCGCCTCCGCGTCCTGCCAGGTGCCGGACGCGAACAGCCAGGCCAGCTCGCGGTACGAGCGCGACACATGGCCCGGCGCGTCGGCCGTGATGTCGAAGTAGGCGCCTCGGCTCGCCGCGAACGCGCCCCAGTCGTCGGCGTGGACGACGATCGGCCGGTCCAGCAGGGCGTAGTCGAAGAGCAGGGCGGAGTAGTCGGTGACCAGCACGTCGGAGGCGAGCATCACCTCCTCGACGTGCGGCTCGTCGGTCGCGTCCACCAGCACCCCCCGCCGGTGCAGGTCGGCCAGGCCGAGGCCTCGCGCGATGCCCGCCGCCAGCGACGGGTGCAGCCGGACGACCAGGGTGTGCCCGGGGCCCAGGTCCTCGGCGAACCGGGCGAGGTCGAACCGGTCGACATGGCCGCCCCGCCGGTAGTCACGGCGGGTCGGCGCGTACAGCACGACCGTGTCACCGGCCGGGATGCCGAGCCGCTCGCGCACCTCACGGCCCCGCTCTGGCCCGGCTCCGACCAGCACGTCGTTGCGCGGGCTGCCGGTCCGCAGCGAGGTGAAGCGGCACGGGTACGCCCGCTCCCACGCCCGTTCCGCGTGCCGCCCCGCGACCAGGCTGTAGTCCCAGCGGTCCGCCCGGCGCAGCATCTGCGGCACGTCGAAGCCGTGCCGGGCGCCCGGCTTGGTCAGCAGGTCGGCGCCCATGTACTTCAGCGGGGTGCCCTGGTGGGTGTGGATGTGCACGCTGCCGGGCCGCTTGGCCAGGGTGCCGGGCCAGTTGACGTTGTTCACCCAGTACGTGGCCCGCGCCACGACCTCGTGATAGCGCCGCGAGCCCGGCGTCACGTGCTCGATGCCGGGCGGCAGCGCGTCCACGGCGTCCTCCCGGACCACCCACACGCCCCGGATGTGCGGGGCGATCTCGCGCGCCTTCGCGTAGATCGCGGCCGGATCACCGGTCACGCCCCGGTGGTGGGTCGCCGAGTAGACGGCGAGGTGCGGATCGAGGGGGCGTTTCGACTGGGCCGCGTACCAGCCGCGACGGGCCGTCTCCGATGCCTTCCTCGCCACCCGCCGCCGCCCGCCCAGGGCGGCGGCGCGCAGCTCCCGCAGCCCGCGTGCCGCCGCGTACGACGCGT
Organism: Streptomyces sp. NPDC126510; assembly: GCF_040302345.1. Lineage (NCBI taxonomy): Bacteria > Bacillati > Actinomycetota > Actinomycetes > Kitasatosporales > Streptomycetaceae > Streptomyces > Streptomyces sp. NPDC126510. The sequence continues at coordinate 47,798 of NZ_JBEORR010000011.1, forward strand.
AGGGCGCCGAGGCCAGCAGCCGCATCTCCACCCCGCGCCAGCCGTCCGGCAGCGGGAAGCCGCCCTCGGGAAGGTGGCGGTGGCGGAAGGAGCGGATCTCGCGGTAGAAGTCCCCCCGGTCGGCGGGCCGTACCCGGTCCTCGCGGGCCAGCACGAACAGCATGTGGTCCAGGGCCCGTTCCAGCAGCAGCGGCCGCGCCCAGTCGAGGTCGGGGCGCTGCTCCAGGAACGCGAACAGACCCTCGTACTGCGGGAAGATGTCGAAGTGCCGGCGCCCGGGCGTCTTGGTGATCGCGCCCTGCCGGCGCTGGCGGTACTCCACGCCGATCCGGTCCAGGCAGGCGATGCGCCCGGCCAGCACCATGGAGCGGTAGGTCACCGGCGCGTCCTCGTACAGCCCCGCCGCGTACCGAAGCCCGTGCTCCTGGAGGAACGACCGCCGGTAGGCCTTGTTCCAGGCGACCAGGAACAGGTTCAGATACTGCGGGCTCTGCCGGATGCCGAACGTCTCCAGCCCCGCCGCGGCCAGCAGGTCCGCCGCCTCGCTGCGCCCGCCCCGGCCCCACCAGTGGGTGCGCACATGGTCGAAGACCAGGATGTCCGGGTCGCCCGTCGCCGCGAGCCGGGCGGCGACGGCGGCCAGCAGGCCCGGCGTGTAGTGGTCGTCGCTGTCCAGGAACAGGACGTAGTCGCCGGCCGCCTGTGCGAGGCCGGCGTTGCGGGCCCGGCCGAGGCCCACGTTCTCGGGCAGGTGCAGCACCCGCACCCGCTCGTCGCGGGCGGCGTACTCGTCGAGGATCGCGCCGCTGCCGTCGGGCGAGCGGTCGTCCACGGCGATCACCTCGAAGTCGCCGCAGGACTGGCCGAGCACCGAGTCGAGACACTCGCGCAGGAAGCCCTGCACTCTGTAGACGGGGACGATGATGCTGAAGCGGGGCACTTCTTCGGTCAGCTCCTCACGAGAGTGGCGGCGGGGGCCGGGACGCGCTCCGCGAGCGGGACCACGGGCGGGATCGACTCGGGCGGTTCCCCCAGCAGCACCCGGCGCACGACGCGCTCGGCGGCACGCCCGTCGTCGAACTGGCAGAAGCGCTCCCGGAACGCGGCCCGCAGGGACGCGGCGGACCCGTCCGCCCAGGAGCCGTCACGGAAGACGGCCGCCAGCTCCTCGGGGCTCCGCGCGACCCGGCCGGGCGGGAGCTCCATCAGGTCGAAGTAGACGCCCCGGGTCTCCCGGTAGACGTCCCAGTCGTCGGCGTACACGACGATCGGCCGGTCCAGGTTGGCGTAGTCGAACATGATCGACGAGTAGTCCGTGATCAGCGCGTCCGCCGCCAGGCACACGTCCTCCGACGAGCGGTGCCCGGTGACGTCGATGATCCGCCCGCCGCCCCTGCCGGGCCCCTGGTCGTAGAAGTAGTGGGCGCGCAGCAGCACCACGTAGTCGTCGCCGATCGCCTCACAGAACTCCGCCAGGTCCAGGCCCGTCTCGAAACCGGTGGCGTAGTCGCGGTGCGTGGGGGCGTACAGCAGGGCCTTCTTGCCGTCGGGAACGCCCAGTTCCTTGCGGACGCGGGCCACGTCCTCGGCGGACGCCGTGCAGTAGACGTCATTGCGCGGATAGCCGTACTCGAGCGTCTCGTGCGCGCTCGGGAACGCCCGCTCCCACATCTCGGTGGAGTGCCGGTTGGAGGTCAGGTTGTAGTCCCAGCGATCCACCCGGGCCAGCAGCCTGGCGATGCTGCCGGTCGCCGCGGCCACCACGGGGTACGTCGCCTGGTCGGCGCCCATGGTCTTCAGCGGGGTGCCGTGCTGGGTCTGGAGGTGCACGCTGCCGGGGCGTTTGACCACGGCGTCGGCGAAGTTGGCGTTGTTGACCAGGTACTTGGCGCGGGCCAGCACCTCCCAGTACTTCCGGCTGCCGATCACCGCGTACTCGACACCCGGCGGCACGCTGCCCACCGCGTCCGGCTCCACCAGGAACACCGCGCGCAGGTGCGGCGCGAGCTCACGGGCCTTGGCGTGGATCGCGGCCGGGTTGCAGACGTAGCCGCGGCCCCAGTACGCGCAGTACACGACGAGGTTCGGGTCGAGCGGGAGACGCAGGCCCAGCGCGTAGCGCAGCCGGGTGCGCAGTCCCCGCGGGCGGGGGAGCAGGCCGGCGGCCCGCACCGCGGTCCGGTTGACGGCGCGCAGGGCGCGGAAGGCCGGGTACGACCCGGAGGCCAGCAGCCGGTGCTGGACGCCGAGGCTGCCGCCGGGCGTCCGGTACCCGGCGGGGCGGTGCCGTCGGTAGAGCGCGCTCGCCCGCCGGAAGAAGGCCCGCCGCCCGGACGTCAGCCGCCCGGGGTGGGCGGCCGTCTTCAGCACGGCGGCGAAGAGCTGCTCGAACAGCGGCGACAGACGGTCCGCCGCGAGCCCCCGCTCCGCGGCCCGGGCCAGCACCAGCTCGCACTGGTCGAGCAGCTCGGTGTGGTGCTCGCCGGGCAGGCCCAGCCGGTTGCCCTGCCGGCGCAGCAGATGCCGGACGACGACCGCGCGCAGCACCGCCACCCGCTCCGCCTGCAGCCCGGCCAGCCCGCCGAACCCGACGTCCGTGTAGTGCTCCCCGGGGAAGGCGAGGGCCTGCTCGGTGAGGAAGGCCCGGCGGTACAGCGCGCTCCACGCCGGCAGCGCCACGCCCGTCAGCCGCGGGGCCCGGTCGGGAGAAAAGGCCCCGTCCGGCGCCCTGGCCAGCAGGGGCGCGGCCGGGTTGGCCGGCTCGCCCTCCCACCAGGGGGTGCGCTCGTGCTCGAAGTACAGGACGTCCACGTCGCCGGTCTCGCCCAGCCGGGCGTCCAGGGCCGCCAGCGCGCCCGGGACCAGGACGTCGTCGCCGTCGAGGAACAGCACATGGCCGCCGACGGCCGCCCGCAGCCCGGTGTTGCGCGCCCCGGCCAGTCCGTCCGACGGCGGCGAGTGCGCCGGCGTCACCCGGGAGTCCCGCTCGGCGTACCCGGCGACGACGTCCGCCTCCGGTGCGTCGGGGGCGTCGCACACCGGGATCAGCTCGAAGTCTCCGAACGACTGGGCGAGGACGGAGTCCAGCGCCAGGGACAGCCGGCCCGCGACCCCATGGGACGGGACGACGATGCTGAAGCGGGGCATGTGGCTCTTTCTGTCGGGAGGCTGGTCTGTCGGGGCGGGCCGGGTCACACCGGTCGCGGTCGTCCCGGACGTCCCGACGGCCGCCAGGAGGGCGGCCGGGAGGGCGTCGGCCGCGACGGGCTGGAGGGCATGCGGACTCCCCGGAGTGCGGGCCGTGGTCAGAGGCTGTCGCCGACGGCGTGGGGACCGGTCGGCAGCGGCACCGTGGTGAGCGGCTCCCGCGTCAGCGAGGCCGCCGCCGAGGGCACCGGGCGGCGCTCGCCGAGCGGCACGACCGGCGGCAGCTCCGACTCCCCGAGCACGACCCGGCGCACCACCCGCTCGGCGGCCCGCCCGTCGTCGTGGGTGCAGAACCGCTCGCGGAACGCCGCCCGCAGCTGGGTCGAGCGGGAGCCGCGCCAGTGGCCGGTGGCGAAGATGTCGATCAGCTCGTCCTCCCCGCGGGCGACCGCCCCCGGCGGGACGTCGCGCAGGTCGAAGTAGGTGCCGCGGGCCGCGTCGTACGCCTCCCAGTCGTCGGCGTGGACGACGATCGGCCGGTCCAGGTTGGCGTAGTCGAACATCAGCGACGAGTAGTCCGTGACCAGGACGTCCGAGGCCAGGCAGAGCGACTCCACGCTCGGGTGGCCGGAGACGTCCACGACCCGGCCCCAGGTGCTGGTCAGCGGGGCGTCGTAGGCGTGGTGGGCGCGGGCCAGGATGACGAAGCGCGGGCCGAGGCGGCGCGCGATCCGCTGGAGGTCCAGGGGGTGGCGCTGGGAGCGGCGGTAGTCGCGGTGGGTCGGCGCGTACAGGATCGCCACCGCGCCCCGCGCGATGCCCAGCGAGGCGCGCAGCCGGGCCACGTCCGCCGGGGTCGCCGTCCGGAACACGTCGTTGCGGGGGTAGCCGTACTCCAGCGTGGTGTAGCGGCCGGGGTGGACACGCTCGTTCGTCAGGGTGGTGTGGCGGTTGGCGGACAGCACGTAGTCCCACCGGTCGACGTCCTTCAGCAGCCGCGCGAAGTCCCGGCCGCGGGCCGCCGCGGGGCGCTCCTGGAGGTCGAGGCCGATGTGGCCGAGCGGGGTGCCGTGCCCGGTCTGGATCAGGACCTGGCCCCGGCGCTTGGTGAGCCGGTCGTCGAAGCCGGTGTTGCTGACCAGGTAGCGGGAGCGGGCGAGCGCCGTCCAGTAGGCGGCCGTCCCGGGGACCAGGCGGCACGGGCCGGGCGGGATCGTGTGGTGGTGCTCGCGGTGGGCGATCCACGCCGTGCGGATGTGCGGCGCGAGGTCGCGGAACGCGGCCTCCAGCGCGCCGGGGTTGCAGCCGTGGCCGCGGCCGTCGTAGGCGGTGAAGACGGCGCGGTCGGCGCGCAGCGGCAGGCAGCGCTGCACGCGGTAGTGCGTCCTGAGGGCGGCCGACCGAAGGCCCCGCAGCAGCTTGCCGGTGGTCCGGACGGCGGCGCGGTGCAGGGCGGACGCCAGCTGGAGGGCGCGGTAGGTGCGGTGCAGGCCGAAGCGGATCAGACCGTGGTGGATCCGGCAGCGGGGGCGCCCCCGCTCGAGCGAAGTCGAGAGTGCGGGAGGGACGGGCGCGCCGGGGGTGCGGTAGCGCCGGTAGTGGGCGCGGGCCCGGCGCAGGAAGTCGGCGCGCGAGCCGGGGGGCAGCCGGTCCCGCCGGGAGTACACGATCACCAGATGGTGCACCATGCGGCGGAACAGCACCGGCCGCCACCGGGCCAGTTCGGGGCGCGCGTCGAGATACGCGAAGACCCGGTCGTACTGCTCGAAGACGTCGAAGTGCCGCTCGCTGGTGGTGCGCAGGATGCTGCCCTGCCGTCGTTGCCGGTAGTGCACACAGACCCGGTCGAGGGTCGCGATCGACTCGGCGGTCATCAGCACCGGGTACGTCCACGGCGTGTCCTCGTACACGCCGGGCGGGAAGACGAAACCGCCCTCCTCGACGAACTCCCGCCGGTAGGCCTTGTTCCAGGCGACCATCAGCAGCCGCAGCAGCCCCGGCCGGTCCTCCAGGCGGAACGGCGCCGGGCCCTGCTCGGTGAGCTGCAGGGCCGCCTGGTTGCGGATCGCCTCGCCCGTCCAGTAGGTGCGCGCGTAGTCGAAGACCAGCACGTCCGGCTCGCCCGTCTCCTTCAGCCGGTCGGCGATCGACCGCAGCGCGTCGGGCGTGAGGGTGTCGTCGCCGTCCAGGAACAGCAGGTAGTCCCCGCTCGCGTGCGCCACGCCGGCGTTTCTCGCGCGGCCGAGGCCTACGTTCTCCGGCAGGTGGACGGGGCGTAGACGGGCATCGCGGGCGGCGAACTCGTCGATGATCGCACCGCACGCGTCCGGCGAGCAGTCGTCGACGACGATCAGTTCCAGATCGGGACAGGACTGGGAGAGCACCGATTCGAGGCACTCGTGCAGGTACGCCTGAACCTGGTACGCGGGGACAATGACACTGAACCTGGGCAAGAGGCCATCCATCGGTCGGCGCGGGCGTTCGGCCCGGGAACGGCCGATGGGCCGACTTGGTTACGGCCGCTACGGCATCCGGGGGAACGCGGAAGGGGCGGACCGCCCCCGGCCCACCCCTTCGACTACCGTGCTCTGATCGCTACTTGACGGCGCCCGCCATCACACCGGACACGAACTGCCGCTGGAACGCGAAGAAGACGGCCAGCGGGACGATCATCGAGATGAACGCGCCGGGTGCCAGCACGTCGATGTTGTTGCCGAACTGCCGTACCTGCGTTTGCAGTGCGACCGTGATCGGCTGACTCCCGGAGTCCGAGAAGATCAGCGCGACGAGCAGGTCGTTCCACACCCACAGGAACTGGAAGATGCCGAGGGCCGCGATCGCCGGGGCGCCGAGCGGCATCACGACACGGAAGAACAGGCGCAGTTCGCCCGCCCCGTCCAGGCGCGCCGCCTCCAGCAGCTCTCGCGGGATCTCCGCGAAGAAGTTCCGCAGCAGGAACACCGCGAACGGCAGGCCGAAGCCGACGTGGAAGAGCACCACGCCGAGCACCGAGCCGAAGATGCCGATCTTGCCGAAGAGTTCGGCGATCGGGATCAGCGCCACCTGCACGGGCACGACCAGCAGGCCGACCACGCCCAGGAACCACCAGTCCCGGCCGGGGAACTCCATCCAGGCGAAGGCGTAGCCCGCGAGCGAGCCGATGATCACGACCAGCAGGGTCGCCGGCACGGTGATCCAGACCGTGTTCAGCAGGGAGCTGGTGATGTCCTCGTTCTCCAGCAGCTTGGAGTAGTTGCCGAACGTGATCTGCGAGGGCTCGGTGAACACCTTCCACCAGCCGCTCGCCGCGATGTCCTCCGGCGCACGGAGGCTGGACAGCAGCAGCCCGATGGTCGGCACCAGCCAGAACAGCCCGACGACGATGAGGACCACCCGCAGCACCCCGCCGCTGACCCCCTCGGCGAGCCGCGATCCCAGCGACCGCTCGGCCTTCATCGCCTGACCTCCCGTCGCAGCCGACGCACGTTACTGTGCCTTCCCGGGGGACGACCCCCGGACCCCCGGCCGGGGGAGGACCGGGCCGCCTTCATCGCCTGACCTCCCGTCGCAGCCGACGCACGTTGAACCACATCACCGGCACGACCAGCAGCAGCAGGAACACCGAGATGGCGCTGGCGATGCCCGGCTGGTCCTCGGAGAAGCCCTTGCGGTACAGCTCCAGGGCGAGGACGTTCGCGTCGTCCTGGGAGGAGCCCGGAGCGATGATGAACACCAGGTCGAAGATCTTCAGCACGTTGATCATCAGGGTGACGGTGACGACGGCGAGGACCGGTGCCAGCAGCGGCACCGTGACGCGTCTGAACACCTGCCACTCGCTCGCGCCGTCGACCCGGGCCGCCTCCAGCAGCTCCCGGGGCACGCTCGCGAGCCCGGCCGCGATCAGCACCATCGCGAACCCCGCCCACATCCAGATGTACGAGCCGATGATGGCCGGGGTGACCAGGGACGGGCCGAGCCAGTCCAGGCCGTTGTACGGTTCCTTGAAGTTGGCTGCCGGGAGCCGGAGTTGGGACCCGTCGGCCGATGCGGGTAGGGTGAAGGTGCCGTCGCCCGCGGCCGTCGTCGACGCCACGACCCTGCCGTCCTTCACGGCCTCGATCCGCATGCCGGCGTAGCCCAGCTCGGAGGGGTCGACACGGTTGAGTGTGCCGACGCCCTTGCCGCGCGTGAAGTCCTGCCAGGTCGTGCCCGTGACCTTGTCCGGCTCGGGCTTCGGCGCCACCGCGGCCTTCGCGCCGTCGGGCATCTGATCGGGCGCCACCCCCACCAGGGGCAGCGAGACCGCCTCGCCCGTGCGGACGGGCGACGTGGTGATGAACGCGCCCCCGCCGGCCGGCTTCAGCGGCGAGTCGCGGCCCGGGTGGGCCTTCGGGAACGCCGAGGCCTGGGCGAACGTGTCGTGCACGCCCACCCACACCGCGTTCGCGACGCCCTTGTCCGGGTCCTGGTCGTACACCAGGCGGAAGATGATGCCCGCCGCCAGCATCGAGATCGCCATCGGCATGAAGACGACCAGCTTGAACGCCGTACCCCAGCGCACCCGTTCGGTCAGCACCGCGAAGATCAGGCCGAGCGCGGTCGCGACCGTCGGCGCGAACACCACCCAGATGATGTTGTTCTTCAGCGCGGTGCGGATGCCCTCGTCGGTGAAGAGGGCCTTGTAGTTGTCTATTCCGGCGAAGCCGTCACCGGACTGGTCGTAGAAGCTGCGCACGACCGAGTACCCGATCGGGTACACCACGAGCGCGCCGAGCAGGACGAGCGCGGGCAGCAGGAACAGCGCCGCGACGGTCCTGCGGGTACCGGTCACACTCTTGCGCGACTTGGGAGCGGCAGGGGGCTTGGTGCCCCCTGCCGCCGAAACCGACGTCATGACGTCAGTTCCCGTACGCCGCGGCTGCTTCGGTCTCCAGCTTCTGCTGCGTCCCCGCGATGTCCTTCGGGTTCTTCAGGAAGTCCTGCAGGATCTTCCACTCGCCCTTGCCGGGCGTACCGCCGAAGGCCTGCGGGGCCTGGTCGGACATGTCGAAGCGGAAGTCGTCACCGGCGTCGATGAGCGCCTTGGCGATCTTCTGCTGCACCGCGTTCGGATAGTCGGAGTTCGGCACGTTCTTGTTCGGGGAGAGGTAGCCGCCCAGCTTGGCCTGGATCGACGCCGCGTCCGGGGAGGCGAGCCAGGTCGCCAGGGCCTGCGAGCCCTTGGAGTCATCGAGGATCACGGCCGCGTCGCCGCCCGAGACCACCGGGCCCTGGTCACCCACGGCCGGGAACGGGAACACCTTCGCGTCCGTCCCGATCTTCATGCCCGACGGGATGTTGACCTGTGCGAAGTCACCCGCCGCGACCATGGCCGCCTTGGGCTGGTCCCCGCCGGTGAAGACCTGCGTGACGGAGGCCGGGAAGTCGGTCTGCAACGCCCCGTCCGCCCCGCCCGCGATCCAGTCGGGCTTGCCCCAGACCTGCGCGAGGGTGGTCAGCGCGTCCTTCACGGACGGGTCCGTCCACTTGATCTCGTGCTTGGCCAGCTGGTCGTACTTCTCCGGGCCGGCCTGGGAGAGGTAGACGTTCTCGAACCAGTCGGTCAGCGTCCAGCCCTCCGCCCCGCCGACGGAGAACGGGGTGACGCCGGAGTCGGAGACCGTCTGCGCGGTGTTGAGCAGGTCCGGCCAGGTCTCGGGCTCGCTGGCCCCCGCGTTCTCGAAGACCTGGTTGTTGTACCAGATCAGGGACTTGTTGGCGGCCTTGTAATAGACGCCGTACGGCTTGCCGCCCACCTTGCCGATGTCCTGCCAGCCCTGCGAGTAGTTCTCACCGAGCTCCTTGACGGTGTCGGAGCCCAACTGTTTGGCCCAGCCCTTGTCGACGGCCTGCTTGATGGCGCCGGGCTGCGGCAGCATCACGATGTCCGGCGGCTGCCCGCCGGCCACCTTCGATCCGATGAAGTTGATGATGGGGTCCTGCGCGGGCACGAACGTGACCTTGGCGCCCGTGCGCTTCTCGAACTCCTGCAGGACCTTCTTGAAGTTGGCCTGTTCGGTGCCGCTCCACACGGCGGCGACCTCCAGGCTCGTCCCCTCCAGCTTGGGAAGGGTGACGTCGCTGGTGGTCTGGTCGGTGTCGCCCGTGCTTCCACCGCTGTCGTTGTCGCTGCTTCCGCAGGCGGAGAGCGAGAGCGCGAGGGCTCCCGCCGCGACGGCGGCCGCTGCCTTGACGGCTCTGCGGCTCTGGGGGGTCGCCGTGTCCCGCTTGGGCGACCAGCGTGTCCGGATGGTGCTGCTCGTCATGCGCATGACTGCCCCGCTTCTTCGTTCCTCGTCGAACGTCGAGCGCGCTCCCGTGCGATCTGGTCTACGCCCGGGTGTGCGGGGGCGGCAAGATGGCGTCGGCTGTCAAGCGGGGGATCGTGACTCCCTCGTGACCAGGGACGCGGCCCCATGACGCGGGTGGGGCCGATGACCCTCCCCGCTCACAGGAGCGACGGCACCTTCGCAGCCGCGACCTCACGTGCCGCCCTTTCCAGCGCGCTGGCCAACAGTGCCAGGTCGGTCGGGCCGTTTCCGAGTTCCCGCACCGGACGCCGGGCCGGAGGGTCACCCATGCGGTGCCATTCGAGGGGTATGACCGTGGGACGCAGCGTCGCCGTCCGCGGGATCCGGCCGGTGACTCGGCCGCCCTGGAACGGGGTGACCCGCCCGTCCGCACCGGTCAGCCTTCCCCGGCCGGGCGCGGGCTCCTCCGGGCCCGGGGCGGGGGCGTCGAGCACGACGCGCAGGGTGGCCCGGCGCACCGGTTCCGTCTCCGCCGTACGGGCGCACGGGCCGGTGGCCGCCACCAGGTGGACGCCGAGCCGCTCGCCGTCCCGGGCCACCGCCTCCAGCGCGCGCATCACCGACCCGGCCGCGGGCCGCCCGGTCGAGCCGAGCGCCGGGGCGACCAACGCGTCCAGGTCGTCGACGACCACGACGAGCCGGGGCAGCGGGGGCGCGGCCGCCTCCGTCTGCCGCCGGACCGCACCGGGCCGCAGCCGCATGGTGGAACTGGACGGCGAGTCGAGGTCGCCGGCGCCTCCCGCCCCGGCCGCGTCGGCCTGGGCACCGCCCCGGGCCGTCGCCGTGCGCTGCGCGACCATACGGCCCGACAGCTCGCGGCCGGTGTGCCACTCGGCGAAGTCGGACCGCCCGAGCAGCTCGGCGCGCCGCTTCAGCTCGGCGCTCAGCGACTGCGCGAACTCCCGCATCCGGACCGGGTCGTGGGCCATGAGCAGCGTGGTGACATGCGGTACGTCCGTACACACCCGCAGTCCCTCGCCGTTGCCGCCGCCCGCGCCCGGGCCGCCCCGGCCGTCGACCAGCACGATGCCGAGGCGGTCCGGCCGCTCGGCGGCGGCCAGGGACGCGACGATCGACCGCAGCAGCTCCGTACGGCCGCTGCCCGGCGGGCCCTCGATCAGCAGATGCGGCCCCTGGGCGGCGAGGTCCACGCCGACCGGGCCGCGCGGCCCGGCGCCCAGCACCGCGCGCACGCGTCCGCCCAGCGCCTCCGCGTCGTCGGCCGCGTCCGCCCAGCGCGCCATCAGCGACGCCGGGGTGGCGCGGGCCAGGCCCAGCTCGTCGAGCAGCCGGGCCGCCTGCGGCAGCGGTGCGGAGACCCGCGGGTGGCGCTCGCTCGCCGCGCCGTCCGTCCGCAGCGGCGCCAGAGCCCGCGCGAACCGCTCGGCCCAGGCCGCGGAGACGGCGTCGACGGTGGCGACCGTGCCGTGCCCGACGGGCCCCGCCGACGAGCCGTCGCCGCCGGTACGGGCCACGCGCATCAGCCGCAGGGCCGTCGCCACGTCCCCGCTGAGCAGCGCGACCGCGCCGCACTGCCGGAAGGTCGGTGCCACCGAGCAGGCCGCCTCGTACGTCTCCGTCACCGGCGAGGCCGGGGAGGCGGCGGCCGTCTCGGCCAGGCAGACGACGTGGATACCGGCCCTGGGGCCCTCCAGCGCCAGCCGTGCGAGGGCGCCGCGCAGGTCGGCACCGCCGGGATCGCCGTCGACGACCACCACCGTGTACGGGCCGGGGAAACCGCCTGCCGTGTCGCCGCCGGCGCTGTCGCCCAGGGCCCAGGAGGGGCGGCGGGGAGCCGGGACGGTCTGCCGCGGGGGCGGGGTGGTGCCCGTGGGCTGTGAGCCGCCGCCCGCCGGCGGGCCGCCGGCCTGACCCGTGTCCGCCAGCTGGTCCTCCAGACGGCGGGTGAGCTCGTCGGTGCGGGCGGCGGCCTGCTCGCGGTCGTGGGCCAGGAGCAGCCGGCAGTCCTGCCCGTGCCCCGGGCGCACGTGCGGCAGCCAGCCCAGCCAGGACCACTCGGCGGTGCGCTCATCGAGGGGCCGGGAGCGGTCCGCGGCGATCAGGACGATCTCCAGCGTGTCGGGTGAGTGCAGGGCGGTGAGCTGGGCCACGACGGCACGCGTCAGCCCGGCCAGCCGCGCCCGCGGTCCGGCCAGCCCCAGGGAACCGACCTCGCGCAGCCCGGCGGTCACGGGGACGGCGGGCAGCAGGCCCGAGCCGTCCGGTGCCGCCCGGTCGGCCGTACCGAGGCGTACGGCGAGCGCCTCCGGGTGGCCGGAGCCGCGCTCCCACAGCCGGGGCCCCGGACCCAGGGCCGTGAGCAGCAGCGTGGCCGGGTCCGGCCAGGTCTCCGGGGCGGCCGGCACGACGACCGGGTCGGGCTCCGCGGCCACGCTCGCGGCCGGCGCGTCCTCGTACGTCTCGCGTGGTTCGGCCGCCTGCTCGCCGCGCCCCCCGGTCAGACGCCGGGCCCACGCCCCGAGCCCGCCACGCCGGCGGGTCCCCGGTGGCACGTCGGTGCCGCGCAGGGGAGTGCCCTTGCGCCCACGCCCGGCACGCTGGTCGGCGAGGGCGGGATCGTCGGTACCGGGGTCCGGGTTCCAGGGGCGGTGACCGCTTCCGCCCGCGGCGCCGACATCGGTGCCGGCGCCGTACGCCGGTCCGGCGCGGTCCGGCACCACGTCGCCGAACGCCCCGACGCCGGAACGACCCGCATGGGTGTCCCCGGCTTCCCCGGCACCGCCGGTCGCCGGCCCTGCATCGCGCTGCCGTGCGGGGCCGGGGGGAGCGAGGGACGAGGAACCCTGAGCAGCGTCGTGCCGCCGGGTGGTCCGGAGCGTGTCGTCCGGCGAAGCGGGGCGGGGTCCGTGAGCCTCCGGGAACCTCTGCGCGGGCCTGGCAGCCCCCGCCCCTGACCCACTCCCGGCCGTCTGCCGCCGCGCCTCACCCCCGGTGCTCCCGGGCGGCACTTCACTCCAACCGTCCCCGGCGTGGGCAGCGCCCCCGGCGCTGTGGGGCGGCATCTCGTTCGGGTGCCCTCCGGAGCGGGCCTCGCCGCCGGCACCGGAGGACGGCACCTCGCTCCGGCGTCCCGGCCGTGCT
>NZ_JBEORR010000011.1:60493-294659 GCF_040302345.1 Streptomyces sp. NPDC126510
GCTTCGCTGTGGGCGCCCGTGGGCGGGGCCTCGTTGCGGTGTCCGCCGGTGTGAGTGGTGCCCGCGGAGCCGGGAGGCGGCATCTCGCTCCGGCGTCCCGGCCGTGCTTCGCTGTGGGCGCCCGTGGGCGGGGCCTCGTTGCGGTGTCCGCCGGTGTGAGTGGTGCCCGCGGAGCCGGGAGGCGGCATCTCGCTCCGGCGTGCCGGCCGTGCTTCGTCGTCGGCACCCCGGTGCGGCACCTCGCTTCGATGGCCCCCCGAGCCCGCTTCGCCCCCGCTGTCCGCAGCGCGGGCCCCGCGGCCGTGACTCCGCTCCTGCGGCGCTTCCGACCCGGGGCCCCCGCCTTCTATCCGCACCGCTTCCGGTCCTGAGCCCGCACCCCCGCCCTCGATCCGCGGCGCCCCGCCCTGCCCCGGCACCACGGCCGGATCCGCGGAGCCGCGCACGGAAGCAGCCGGCGTGCCCCAGGCCGCCGAGCCGTGGGCGTGGTGCGTGGAGCCCATGAGCCCGGCCGTTCCCGGAGTCGCCTCGCCAGGGGCGGATGGCTCCACGGGCCCGGCCACGCGCACGTGCCCCTCCCCGTCGGGAGTCGTCTCCACCCCGGCCCCCGGCCCCCCGGCGGGAGCCAGCCGCAGGGCCGACTCGCCGATCCGCAGCAGCGCACCCGGCACGAAGGGGACCGCGCGGCCGCCCACCCGCGCGCCGCTCACCGTCGTGCCGTTCGTGGAGTCCAGGTCGGCGACCGCGACGCGGCCGTCCGCGCTCACCGTCACCGCGCAGTGCAGCCGGGAGACGTCCGGGTCGTCGAGCGGTACGTCCGCGTCCGCGGAGCGGCCGATGCGGATCTCGCCGCCGTGCAGGAGGTGCACACCACCGGCGTCCGGACCGGCCACGACCTGCAGCTGGGCCGGGGCGTCCGCCAGCTCCGGGTGCGGCTCCGGCTCGCCCGGCGCGCCGACGGACAACACGGCACCGTCGGTCAGCGGCGGCTCGCCGAGCGTGCAGCGCTGGGCGTCCAGCCGCTGCTCCCCGGCGTACAGCACGGGCGTGCCCGAGCCGTCACCGCCGGAGACCGCCTGGGCGAGCGCCGACGCCACCGCGGCGAGCGCCGTACCGGCGGGTGCCGTGACCAGCACGTCGGTGCGCGGGGCGCGATCCCGCGCCGGCGCCGACGGGCCCAGCGGATCTACGACGGTCAGCCGGATCTGCATCGCCGTCAGCGGTCCCTTCTGCCCGGGCGCGGAGTCCCCCACCCCGCCCCGGCACGTCGGCCAGTAACTGGCAGCATCCTCGCACCTGCCACTGACAGTGCGCCCCTCGCTCCGGAAAAGGTGATCTTGAATGGTCGGCTCTGCCCGCAAAAGTGCCTGAGAGATGACCCACAGGCGACCGCTTGAGATCACTCACGTTCCTCGCCGGCAACCACGAGACCGAGGTGAGCGTCTCTCCTTCGAACGAGTGTGAGGGCCGCTACGTAAGACCCACAGAAAGACGACACTCCGGTCCTCGGCCCCCCGGCACTACAGTGGGTCGGACAGGCCAGCAGGCAAGGCAAGCACCAGGGAGCGCATGACGTGCGGCCGGTAGGCAGCAAGTACCTGCTCGAGGAGCCGCTCGGACGCGGCGCCACGGGCACCGTCTGGCGAGCCCGCCAGCGCGAGACCGCGGGCGCCGAGGCGGCCGTGCCGGGGCAGCCCGGCGAGACCGTCGCGATCAAGGTCCTCAAGGAGGAGCTGGCCGGCGACCCGGACATCGTCATGCGGTTCCTGCGCGAGCGGTCCGTCCTGCTGCGGCTGACCCACCCGAACATCGTCCGGGTCCGTGACCTGGTCGTCGAGGGCGAGCTGCTGGCGCTCGTCATGGACCTCGTCGAGGGCCCCGACCTGCATCGGTACCTGCGCGAGAACGGGCCGTTCACCCCGGTCGCCGCCGCCCTGCTCACCGCCCAGATCGCCGACGCCCTCGCCGCCAGCCACGCCGACGGCGTCGTCCACCGCGACCTCAAGCCGGCCAACGTCCTGCTCCAGCAGTACGACGGGCGGATGCACCCGCTGCTGACCGACTTCGGCATCGCCCGGCTGGCCGACTCCCCGGGTCTGACCCGCACCCAGGAGTTCGTCGGCACGCCCGCGTACGTCGCGCCCGAGTCCGCCGAGGGCCGCCCGCAGACCTCCGCCGTCGACATCTACGGCGCCGGCATCCTGCTGTACGAGCTGGTCACCGGCCGCCCGCCCTTCGCGGGCGGCTCCGCCCTGGAAGTGCTGCACCAGCACCTGAGCGCCGAGCCGCGCCGCCCCTCCACGGTCCCCGACCCGCTGTGGACGGTCATCGAGCGCTGTCTGCGCAAGAACCCGGACGAGCGCCCCAGCGCCGAGAACCTCGCCCGCGGCCTGCGCGTCGTCGCCGAGGGCATCGGGGTGCACGCGAACTCCGCTCAGATCGCCGCCGCCGAGGGCGTCGGCATGCTCCTCGTGCCCGACCCGGCCCCCGCGCCGGTGCCGGACGCGTCCGGCGCGGCCGACCCCACCCAGGTCCTCCCCCAGGGCGCCGGCGCCTACGACCCGAACGCCGCGACCAGCGTCATGCCGCACACCGGCGGCCCGGCCGGCGCCGCCGACCCCACCGCCGTCATGCCCCACCGGGGGGCGGCCGACCCGACCGCCGTCATGCCGCCGGTCCCGCCGGGCTCGCCCGGCCACCCCGGCGGGCAGAACCAGCAGGGCGGCCCCGAGGACCCGCACCCCTGGCAGAACCAGCTGCGGGCGGCCCGCGACCGCAACGAGCAGACGCAGGTCCAGTACCTCGACCCGAACGAGGACCCGCTGCGCCGCCGCCCCCAGCGCCAGGTGGCCCGGCCGCAGCAGCCCCCGCGCCGCCAGGCGCCCCCGCCCGGGCCCGGCTACGGCCACCCGCAACAGCAGCAGCCCCAGCAGTACGCCCCGCAGCCGCAGCGGCCCCAGCCGCCGCAGCGCTACGCCCCGCCCGCACCCCCGGCCCAGCCCCAGCAGCCGCAGCGGCCCCAGCGCGAGCCCCGGCAGCCGCGGCAGCGCAGCGCCAACCCGATGCGGATCCCGGGTCTCGGCTGTCTGAAGGGCTGCCTCTTCACGATCGTCATCCTGTTCGTCGCGGGCTGGCTGGTCTGGGAACTGAGCCCGCTGCAGGAGTGGATCGGCACGGGCAAGGGCTACTGGGACCAGCTCACCGACTGGTTCAACGCCGTGACCGGCTGGTTCGAGAAGCTCGGGAGCGGTTCCGGCACGAAGTGACCGGAACCGCCCTGCGGGGTTGGTGATTTGTCGACACCCGGCGGGTGATTTCCGCCTCCCCGGTGAAGGTTGGCCTCCCGTGCGCGTAGTTTTAACGACAACACGCGTCGGTAGGAGCAGCCTTGGCACGGAAGATCGGCAGCCGGTACACCGCCCACCAGATCCTCGGGCGGGGCAGCGCCGGCACGGTGTGGCTGGGCGAGGGCCCCGAAGGACCCGTCGCCATCAAGTTGCTGCGTGAGGACCTCGCGTCCGACCAGGAGCTCGTCGGACGCTTCGTCCAGGAACGCACGGCCCTGCTCGGCCTGGACCACCCGCACGTGGTGTCGGTGCGGGACCTGGTCGTCGACGGCAACGACCTGGCGCTCGTCATGGACCTCGTCCGCGGCACGGACCTGCGCACCCGCCTGGACCGGGACCGGCGCATGGCCCCCGAGGCGGCTGTCGCCATCGCGGCCGACATCGCCGACGGACTGGCGGCCGCGCACGCCGCGGGCGTGGTGCACCGGGACGTCAAGCCGGAGAACGTCCTCCTGGACATGCAGGGCCCGCTGGGCCCCGGTGGCTCGCACCGCGCGCTGCTGACCGACTTCGGCGTGGCCAAGCTCATCGACACCCCGCGCCGCACCAAGGCCACGAAGATCATCGGCACCCCGGACTACCTCGCCCCGGAGATCGTCGAGGGCCTGCCCCCGCGCGCGTCCGTCGACATCTACGCGCTCGCCACGGTCCTCTACGAGCTGCTGGCGGGCTTCACCCCCTTCGGCGGCGGACACCCGGGCGCGGTCCTGCGCCGGCACGTCACGGAGACCGTCGTCCCGCTGCCCGGCATCCCGGACGAGCTGTGGCAGCTGCTGGTGCAGTGCCTGGCCAAGGCCCCGGCCTCGCGGCTGCGGGCCTCGGAGCTCGGGGTCAGACTGCGGGAGCTGCTGCCGATGCTGGCGGGCATGCCCCCGCTGGAGGTCGACGAGCCGGACAACGAGTCCGCGGAGGACTCCGACCGCGAGGACCGGCCCGCCGGACCGGCGCCGACCGGGGAGCGGGTCAGGCGGCGGGGCGCGGTTCCCCTGGTGCCGGGCGCGAAGCCCGCCGACTCCAACCGGGACACCCACACCTCGATGCGCGTCCCCGCCCCCGACGAGCTGGCCGGCGGTGCCCACGGCACGGCCCGGGCCCCCCGCACCGCGGGCGCCCCCCGCCCCGGCTCGGCCCGCAACCGCGCCGCCACCCGGCGCCGCCGGGTGGCCCTGGGAGCGGGCGCGGTCGCCCTCGCGGCGGCGATCGGCGTCGGAGCCTGGCTGACCACGTCGGACGACGACGGGAGCGCACCTCCCCAGGACACGCAGAACTCCGCCCCGCAGACCCCCTGAGCCGCCTGCTCCGGCCGCCCGGCGATGGCCGCCGGGCGGAGCCGTTACGCTGGAGGGCGTGGCAGTCGTCGACGTATCCGAAGAGCTCAAGTCCCTCTCCTCGACCATGGAGTCGATCGAGGCCGTTCTGGACCTCGACAAGATGAGGGCAGACATCGCCGTGCTCGAGGAGCAGGCGGCCGCGCCGTCCCTCTGGGACAACCCCGATGAGGCGCAGAAGATCACCAGCAAGCTGTCCCACCTCCAGGCCGAGGTGCGCAAGGCCGAAGCCCTGCGCGGTCGCATCGACGACCTGGGCGTCCTCTTCGAGATGGCCGAGGAGGAGGACGACCCGGACACCCGCGCCGAGGCCGAGTCCGAGCTCACGGCCGTGAAGAAGGCGCTGGACGAGATGGAGGTCCGCACCCTCCTCTCCGGTGAGTACGACTCCCGTGAGGCACTGGTGAACATCCGCGCCGAGGCGGGTGGCGTCGACGCCGCCGACTTCGCCGAGAAGCTCCAGCGCATGTACCTGCGCTGGGCCGAGCAGCGCGGCTACAAGACCGAGATCTACGAGACGTCGTACGCGGAGGAGGCCGGCATCAAGTCGACCACCTTCGCCGTCCAGGCGCCCTACGCCTACGGCACGCTCTCCGTCGAGCAGGGCACCCACCGGCTCGTGCGGATCTCGCCGTTCGACAACCAGGGCCGGCGGCAGACCTCCTTCGCGGGCGTGGAGATCCTGCCCGTGGTGGAGCAGACCGACCACATCGAGATCGACGAGTCCGAACTGCGCGTGGACGTGTACCGCTCCTCGGGCCCCGGCGGGCAGGGCGTCAACACCACCGACTCCGCGGTGCGGCTGACCCACCTCCCCACCGGCATCGTCGTCTCCTGTCAGAACGAGCGGTCGCAGATCCAGAACAAGGCGACCGCCATGAACGTTCTCCAGGCGAAGCTGCTGGAGCGGCAGCGCCAGGAGGAGCGGGCCAAGATGGACGCCCTCAAGGACGGCGGCAGTTCCTGGGGCAACCAGATGCGTTCCTACGTCCTGCACCCGTACCAGATGGTGAAGGACCTGCGCACCGAGTTCGAGGTCGGCAACCCCGAGGCCGTCTTCAACGGTGAGATCGACGGCTTCATCGAGGCCGGAATTCGCTGGCGCAAGCAGCAGGAGAAGTAAGTTTGTCGACAAGGCAACTGCCGTCATCAGGGCGGCAGTTGCCTTTTGCGTACCCCATGTCCGGGTTTTACATCACACTCACGCCCTCAGACTTCCGGCATAGCCCCCGTAGTTGGACATGGCAGCCGTAAACGGCCTTGACGTGTTCTTGAAAAGTGGGAAGGGTAAAGCGCGGCATGCGTGTCTCTGGGGCGCATGTGAACCGGGGCGTCTTTACCCGCAGTTGTCCCCGTCGAGCACAGCCCCGAGCGCTGCCTAATGACGATGAGCTACTGGGGGTAGCAACCACATGACGAAGAAGACGCGGATTCGTGTCGCGCGGATAGCCGCCGGTGCCGTGATCGCCGCCGGTGCCTCGCTGACCGCCGCCGGTGCGGCATCCGCTCTCGACCTGGGCGTGAGTGTCGGCCTCGGTGACACCAGTGTCGGTGTCGGCGTGAGCACCGGCGACGACGCCCCGACCGACCCGCCGACCGAGCTCCCGACGGACCCGCCGACGGACCTCCCGACGGACCCGCCGACGGACCTCCCGACGGACCCGCCGACGACCGAGGAGCCCACCGACGAGCCGACCGAGCCCACCGACGAGCCGACGGAGCCGACCGAGGACCCGACGGACGCCCCGAGCGACCCGGGCAACGGGAACGGCACCGGTGGCGGCAACGGCAACGGCAACGGCAATGGTGGCGGCAACGGCGGCGGCAACAACGCCGACCCCGACGGCGGCACCTCGCCGCAGGAGGAGGGCTCCTCCTCCCTCACCGACATCGGGTCGGACTCCACCCCGGCCTCTCAGGCCCAGGCCCAGGGCAACGGCCAGGAGCTCGCCGAGACGGGTGCCGCGCAGACCACCTTCCTGGTGATCGGCGCCGCCACGATGATCGCCGGCGGTGTCGGCTTCCGTCTGCTGCCCCGCCTCGTGAGCGGCCGCGGCGGCGCTGCCGCCTGACGGCAGCCGCGTCCGAACGGACCGCGCGCCCAGCGCAACACCGAGGGCCCGGAGCGAACGCTCCGGGCCCTCGGCCGTGTCCTGGGGGTTACGCCGTCACGCGGTCTGGTGCGCCAGCAGGGCCACCGCGGCGATCAGCACCATCAGCAGGGCGATCAGGGCCATCGGATTCAGGCCCGCCAGGAAGTTCTCCTGTTGCAGCCGCTCGCGGTTCGCGCGGCACACGGGGCAACGGCCCTCGTTCACGGGGGACGCGCAGTTCGCGCACACCAGCCGGTCGTACGTCATGCGCTTGCCCTCCTTGCGCCGGTTCCACGTGTTCAACGTCCGTGGCGGTGGGAATGTTCCCCCTCCACTTTGCCAGGTTCCGTCGGCCGTCGCGCGGCCGCGCGTTTTCTGTGGTGGTACGCACAGTCCGTCCGCGCCCCTCGGTGCTCGGCACAAAACGGCACATCCATGGCGCAATCACGGTCGGTGACTGCGGTGCCCCACCCGGTTCGCGTATGGTCACGCTCATCTACCCCCGGCGACCCGTGGTGCATCCGTGATCCGATTCGACAACGTCTCCAAGGTCTACCCCAAGCAGACCCGCCCCGCCCTCAGGGATGTGTCCCTCGAGGTCGAGAAAGGCGAGTTCGTCTTCCTCGTGGGGTCCTCCGGCTCCGGAAAGTCCACCTTCCTGCGGCTGATCCTCCGCGAGGAGCGGTGCAGCCACGGTCAGGTGCACGTTCTGGGCAAGGACCTCGCCCGCCTCTCCAACTGGAAGGTCCCGCAGATGCGGCGCCAGCTGGGGACGGTGTTCCAGGACTTCCGCCTGCTGCCGAACAAGACGGTCGGCGAGAACGTCGCCTTCGCGCAGGAGGTCATCGGCAAGTCGCGCGGCGAGATCCGCAAGTCCGTGCCGCAGGTGCTCGACCTCGTCGGGCTCGGCGGCAAGGAGGACCGGATGCCCGGCGAGCTGTCCGGTGGTGAGCAGCAGCGCGTCGCCATCGCGCGGGCCTTCGTCAACCGCCCCAAGCTGCTCATCGCCGACGAGCCCACCGGCAACCTCGACCCGCAGACGTCCGTCGGCATCATGAAGCTGCTCGACCGCATCAACCGGACGGGCACGACCGTGGTGATGGCCACCCACGACCAGAACATCGTGGACCAGATGCGCAAGCGCGTCATCGAACTGGAGAAGGGCCGCCTCGTCCGCGACCAGGCCCGCGGTGTCTACGGCTACCAGCACTGATACCGCACCCGAGATCCACGGAAAGGCATAACCAGTCGCCATGCGCGCCCAGTTCGTCCTGTCGGAGATCGGTGTCGGTCTCCGCCGCAACCTGACGATGACCTTCGCCGTCGTCGTCTCCGTCGCCCTGTCGCTCGCCCTGTTCGGCGGGTCGCTCCTGATGAGCGACCAGGTCAACACCATGAAGGGCTACTGGTACGACAAGGTCAACGTCTCGATCTTCCTCTGCAACAAGAGCGACGCCGAGTCGGACCCGAACTGCGCCAAGGGCGCGGTGACCGACGACCAGAAGAAGCAGATCAAGGCCGACCTCGACAAGATGGACGTCGTCCAGGCGGTCACGTACGAGTCGCAGGACCAGGCGTACAAGCACTACAAGGAGCAGTTCGGCGACTCCCCGCTCGCCAGCTCCCTCACGCCGGACCAGATGCAGGAGTCGTACCGCATCAAGCTGAAGGACCCGGAGAAGTACCAGGTCATCGCCACCGCCTTCAACGGCCGGGACGGTGTGCAGTCCGTGCAGGACCAAAAGGGCATTCTGGACAACCTCTTCAAGCTGCTGAACGGCATGAACTGGGCCGCCCGCGCGGTGATGGCCCTGATGCTGGTCGTCGCGCTGATGCTGATCGTCAACACCGTGCGCGTCTCGGCGTTCAGTCGCCGGCGTGAGACCGGCATCATGCGGCTGGTCGGCGCCTCCGGCTTCTACATCCAGGCGCCGTTCATCATGGAGGCCGCGGTCGCCGGACTCATCGGCGGCACCCTCGCGTGCGGCTTCCTGGTGCTCGCCCGGTACTTCCTCATCGACCACGGACTCGCCCTGGCCGACCAGCTGACTCTGATCAACTTCATCGGATGGGGCGCGGTGTTGAAGTACCTGCCGCTCATCCTCGCGACGAGTCTCCTGATGCCCGCGTTGGCCGCGTTCTTCGCGCTGCGCAAGTACTTGAAGGTGTGACGCATGCCGCGAGGGGCCGTACGGTCAACCGGCCGTACGGCCCTTCCGCTTGTCCTAGACTCACCGGCATGTCAGGTCGTGACCCGTTCTGTCAGCCCCGTCGTATCCGTCGCATCCGTCGCGGGGCCGCCCTGACGTTGGTGTTCACGAGCGTGCTCGTCGCCGGTGCGGCCACCGGGGCGCTGCCCCAGGGCCAGGGGAAGTCCGCGCCGGACGAGGTCCGTTCGACGGGTTCGGCCGCACGCCACGCGGATGTCACCCGGGCCGCCGAGGAGGCCATGGCCGACGGCACGTCCCCGGTCCAGGCCGCGAAGCGCGCCGTCAGCCGCAGCGGGGACCGCTGGGGCGCCGTCTACTCCCGAGGCGAGTACGAGGAGTTCGAGGAGTCCCTCGACGGCCAGTACACCGGCGTCGGCCTGTGGGCCCGCAGTGAACGGGACGGCCGTATCGAGGTGACGAAGGTGCGCGCCGGGTCGCCCGCCGCCACCGCCGGGATCCGCCGTGGAGACCTCCTGCGCAGCGTCGACGGAGAGAAGACCGACGGCCGGCCCGTCACCGAGGTCGTCTCCTTACTGCGCGGCGACGCCACCGACGCCCCCGCGGGCACCACCGTCCGTCTCGGCCTGGAGCGCGACGGCCGCGCGTGGACCGAAACCGTGCGCCGGGCCCAGCTGTCCACGGACTCGGTCACCGTCCGGGAGCTCGCGCGCCGCGTGACCGTCATCAAGGTCGACACCTTCACCAAGGGCTCCGGCCGCCAGGTCCGTGAAGCCGTCCGCCGGACCCCGCCCCGCGCCGGGATCGTCCTCGACCTGCGCGGCAACTCCGGCGGCCTGGTCACCGAGGCCGTCACCGCCGCATCCGCCTTCCTCGACGGCGGCCTGGTCGCCACCTACGACGTCGACGGCGAGCAGCGCGCCCTGCACGCCGAGTCCGGCGGTGACACCACGAGACCGCTGGTCGCGCTCGTCGACGGCGGGACGATGAGCGCGGCCGAGCTGCTCACCGGCGCCGTACAGGACCGCGGACGGGCCCTCGTCGTGGGCTCCCGCACCTTCGGCAAGGGCTCGGTCCAGATGCCGAGCCGGCTGCCCGACGGCTCCGTCGCGGAGCTGACCGTCGGGCACTACCGCACCCCCTCCGGCCGCGGGGTCGACGGCCGGGGCATCACGCCCGACCTGGAGACCGGCGAGGACGCCCTCCAGCGGGCCGGGACCGTACTGCGCGGCCTCGCGAGCTCCTCGTAATCGACTTTCCGCAGGGCCCCTCCGTAGTGCGAAAATGGTCGGCACTATGGCTAAGGAAAAAGGGCGCAAGCTGATCGCGCAGAACAAGAAGGCGCGGCACGACTACCTCGTCATCGACACCTACGAGGCCGGCCTGGTCCTCACCGGGACCGAGGTGAAGTCCCTGCGCCAGGGACGGGCGTCGCTGGTCGACGGCTTCGTGCAGCTGACCGACGGTGAGGCGTGGCTGCACAACGTGCACGTGCCGGAGTACAGCCAGGGCACCTGGACCAACCACAGCGCGCGGCGCAAGCGCAAGCTGCTGCTGCACCGCTCCGAGATCGACAAGCTGGAGTCGAAGTCGGGGGACACGGGTCACACCATCGTGCCGCTCGCGCTGTACTTCAAGGACGGCCGGGCCAAGGTCGAGATCGCGCTGGCGAAGGGCAAGAAGGAGTACGACAAGCGTCAGGCGCTCCGGGAGAAGCAGGACCGCCGGGAGACCGACCGCGCGATCGCGGCGGTGAAGCGGAGGCAGCGCGGGGCGTAGGGAATACGCTGGCACCGACCTGCGTTGGTCACGTACGATGGTGACTGCACCCCATGGCGGGTGCGCGCCCCTCTCCGGAGGGGATTGTCAACACAACATGGGGATGATCGGTTTCGACAGCGGCTGTCGAAGCAGGGGAAGCGTGTCGAGGAAGCGGCAATGATCTCGTAAACCATATGTCGCAAAAAATAATCGCCAACACCAAGCGCGATTCCCAGTCCTTCGCCCTCGCTGCCTGATAAGCAGTGACTGAAGGACCCTAAAAGGGTGTCAGCCCGGGAGTGTTCCCGGCCCGGATCCTGGCATAATCTAGGGAACTAAACCATCGAGCCCGGTCACGGGGTTCGATGGGAAATCAAACAGTGACTGGGCCCGTCGGCGACTTGTTCGCGTGATCGCCGGGGCCGAGAAAATCACAGCGAACTGCACACGGAGAAGCCCTGATTCTGCACCGTTGGACGCGGGTTCGATTCCCGCCATCTCCACTCATCCCATGTGGGCGAAGGCCCCGCCGCTCCAGAGCGGCGGGGCCTTTGTCATGGGGTCGTCCAGCTCGTGATCACCGGTCGAGTTCCAGGGTGAGGGAGCCCGTGCCGGGCTCGGCCCGGGCCTCGCGGGTGCCCGTGGCCAGGTTCCAGGCGGCTGCCGGGGTGGCGCAGGTCGCCCGCAGGGTGTTCCCCTCGCGGACGACCGTGAAGGTCACGTCCCCGACCGGCACGGTCACCTCGTCGCCGGGCCGCAGTCCGTACGCCCGCAGGGTCACCCCGTCGGCGTGGTCGTAGTCCGGGCGGTCGTCCCGTGACCCGAGCGGGATCACCGCGCCGGGCCGGACCAGCAGCGGCGCGCTCAGGAAGCCGTGCCGCTCGCGCACCCAGCGCGGGCCGGTCACCGGCTCGCCGGTCAGCAGGTGCGTCCAGGTGCCCTCGGGGACGTAGTACGTGACGTCGCCCTCGTCGCTGAACACCGGGGCGACCAGCAGGTCCGGACCGAGCATGTACTGCCGCTCCAGGTGGGCGCACCCCGGGTCGTCCGGGAACTCCAGCACCATGGCCCGCATCACGGGCAGACCCTCGGTGTGGGCCGTGCGGGCCGTCTCGTACAGGTAGGGCATGAGGCGGAGCTTCAGCCGGGTGAAGTGGCGGGCCACGTCGACCGACTCCTCGTCGAACTGCCAGGGGACCCGGTAGGACCTGCTGCCGTGCAGCCGGCTGTGCGAGGAGAGCAGTCCGAAGGCCAGCCAGCGCTTGAACAGGGCCGGCGTGGGGGTGCCCTCGAAGCCGCCGATGTCATGGCTCCAGAAGCCGAAGCCCGACAGGCCGAGGGACAGCCCGCCGCGCAGCGACTCCGCCATCGACTCGTACGTCGCCTCGTTGTCGCCGCCCCAGTGCACGGGGAACTGCTGGCTGCCCGCCGTCGCCGAGCGGGCGAAGACCACGGCGTCCCGCTCACCGCGGTGCTTGCGCAGCACCTCGAAGACCGTGCGGTTGTACAGGTACGTGTAGTAGTTGTGCATCCGCTCCGGGTCCGAGCCGTCGGACCAGACCACGTCGAGGGGCACCCGCTCGCCGAAGTCGGTCTTGAAGCAGTCGACGCCCTGGGCGAGCAGCGCCTCCAGCTTGGCGGCGTACCAGTCGCGGGCGGCCGGTGAGGTGAAGTCGACCAGAGCCATGCCGGGCTGCCACATGTCCCACTGCCAGACGCTGCCGTCCGGTCGCCTCAGCAGGTGCCCGAGGGCCTTGCCCTCGTCGAACAGCGGGGAGCGCTGGGCGATGTAGGGGTTGATCCAGACGGAGACGCGCAGGTCACGGGCTTTCAGCCGGGCCAGCATGCCCTCCGGGTCGGGGAAGACCCGCGGGTCCCACCGGAAGTCGCACCAGTGGAACTCCCGCATCCAGAAGCAGTCGAAGTGGAACACCGACAGCGGCAGTTCGCGCTCCCGCATGCCCTCGATGAAGGACGTCACCGTCTCCTCGTCGTACGAGGTGGTGAAGGACGTCGACAGCCACAGGCCGAACGACCAGGCGGGCGGCAGGGCCGGGCGGCCGGTCAGGGCCGTGTACCTGCGCAGGATGTCCTTCGGCGTGGGGCCGTGGATGACGTAGTACGTCAGCTCCTGGGTCCGCGCGCTGAACTGCACCCGGGAGACCACCTCCGAGGCGACCTCGAAGGACACCTGGCCCGGGTGGTCGACGAAGACGCCGTAGCCGGCGTCCGTGAGGTAGAACGGCACGTTCTTGTAGGCCTGTTCGCTGCACGTGCCGCCGTCGGCCTGCCAGATGTCGACGACCTGCCCGTTCTTCACCAGCGGGCCGAAGCGCTCACCGAGGCCGTAGACGGACGTGCCGACCGTCAGGACCAGCTGCTCGCGCAGGTGGTGCGCGCCGGAGGCGTCCCGCATGATGCCGGCGTTCTTGTGGCCGCTGCGGGTGAGGGTACGGCCGTGCGCGAGGAACTCGACGTCCCAGGGGCCGCCGCGGGCCAGCCGGACCGACAGGTCGCCGGAGGTCAGGGTCGCGTGCTCGTCGTCGTACGAGATCTCCGCGGCGGCGTCCGACGCCGTGAGCTCGAACTCGGGGCCGCGGGGCTCCCCGCCGGTGAAGTGCGTCAGGGTCATCCCGATGACACCGGGCATGGGGGAGTGCACCCTGACGGTGAACACCGGGCCGGTCATCAGGTCGCCGCGGGAGCGGATGGGCCGGGTCGGCGCGTGGATCTCCAGTGCGCCGTCCGATGCGGTGACGTCGAGGACCTGGGCCGGGTGCGACGCGGTCACGCCCTCGCGCAGGAGCCAGTAGCCGTCGGTGAACTTCATGTGGGGTCCTTACTCCCGGCGCATGGTGTCGAAGCGCTTCGACGATCGAACGTATGCCGGACGCGTAAGGGCGTCAATGGTGCGTCAGAATCTTGGTGAAGCGATTCGAAGCAGCGCGCGCGGACAGGGCCAAGGACAGGGTCAGTGCCACGGCCGCCGCCGTCACCGGGACCGCGTAGCCCGCCGTCGGCGACAGGTGCTCCACCGTCCAGCCGCCGATCGCGCTGCCGCAGGCGATGCCGCCGAGCAGGCCGGTCACCGCCAGGGTCATGCCCTCGTTCAGCCGGCCCTCGGGAGTGCGCTCCTGGACCAGCGTCATGGTGGTCACCATCGTCGGGGCCGTGGCCATCCCGGCGACCAGCAGCGCGGCCGCCAGCAGCAGGAGCGAACCGGTGAGCGCCGCGGCCAGCAGGGGCAGGGTCAGCAGCGCGGCCATCGCGGCCACCCACCGGGGCAGCCGGGCCGCGGCCGGTCCGGTGGGCTTCACGGCCCCGTACAGCAGACCCGCCGCGCAGGACCCCGCGGCCTGCAGCGCGAGCACGGCACCGGCCGCCGGCTGCCGCCCCTGCGCGTCGGCGAAGGCCAGCGTGACGACCTCCGTCGCGCCGAAGACGCCGCCCATCGCCAGGCAGACCGCGAGCAGCGGAGGGATTCCGGGGGCGCGCAGGGGCGCCTTGCCGGGTATGTGCGCGTGGACCGGGGGCTCCGTCGCGCGTCGGCTCGTGAACAGGACCATGCCGGTCAGCAGCAGGACCGCGCCGGCCAATGTGCCGGCCTCGGGGAAGAACGTCCCGCACAGGAAGGCCGCGAGCACCGGGCCCAGCATGAAGCACAGCTCGTCCGCCGCCTGCTCGAAGGAGTTGGCGGTGTGCAGCGCCTTCGGGTCGCCGGCCAGCAGATGCGCCCAGCGGGCCCGGGACATGCCGCCGGTGTTGGGGGTCGTGGCAGTGGCGGCGTAGGAGGCGAACAAGGTCCAGTCGGGGGCGCCGTGGCGCACGCACAGCAGCAGGGAGAGGGAGCCGAGGACGGCGATCACCGTGGCGGGCAGGGCCACCCGGGCCTGGCCGTACCGGTCGACGAGCCGCGCGATCCACGGCGCGGCCAGCGCGGTCGCCGCGAGTCCCGTCGCGGTGACGGCACCGGCAAGGGCGTACGAGCCCCGGGTTCCGGCGATCATCACGACCGCGCTGACACTGAACATGCCCATCGGCAGGCGGGCGATGAGGTTCCCGGCGGTGAACGCGCGGGCGCCCGGCAGGTGGAACAGGCGGCGGTACGGGGAGAGTCGGGACATGCGCCCACCGTCGCCCGGGAGCGATCAGGAGGTCCAACACCTGTTCGGTGCGCACTCACGCACCTGGGTTGTGGATCCCCGGCACGAGGCCGAAAAGACCATGGCGGGAAGCGTTCGCTCCCTGTTTTTCATACAGGGATATGGAGATTAGTGATGCTCCTCATAGCGCATGGAAAAGATGCTCATTCGGGAAATTCCTTCACTCGTTTGCCGCGCATCCGCCGTAGTGGGCCGACGGTTAGTCGGTACATGACCGAGGCGACCAGGAAAGACGGCTGGGCGGTAACGCTCGGCCCGTACACCTACATTCCCGCTCCAGCACACTCGTCGGCGACAGTCAACGGGACGCTCACCAAAGGCGGTTGCCCGGTCACGCTGCAGGTGACCGAGGCGGTGCTGCGCGACTTCATCGACGCCATGAGCACGCTGGAAAAGGATCTTGCCCGACGGTGGATCAGTGCGACGGATTGGCCCGCGTTCGCTCTCGCGGAATAAGCGGGGGCGCGCCGTGTACGACAAAGTTGAGGGCACCGGCCGGCATCGGGCTCCGGCCCGGGATTTCATCACACCCCTGACCCCACCGGACCCGACCTGGGACCCCGCGGAGGAACTCGCGTTCATCCTCGAGGAAGCACTCGGGGAGCAGGCGAGGATTCCCGCCCCCCGTGACGAGGACCTGCCCCCCGCCGCGGAGCCGGCCCGGTCCCCCGCACCGGTGACCCATATGCGGCGCCTCCAGGACATCACCGAGGAACTGCCGCCCGTGCGGGAGGTCCCGAGACGGCACCGCAAGGTGCGGGCCCGCAAGGCCGCGGGCGTGCTCCGCACCACGAGCCTCCTCGTCGCGGCCCTGGCCGCCGTCATCGCCTCCGCGGTGAGCCTCCTGAGCGGTGTCGTCGCCTACGATCCGTTGCGCCTGGTCGCCGTGTCCCCCGCGGCGCGGGGGCTGCGCACCTGGTGGCCCCTGCTGGTGTACGGGCCCTGGCTGGTGGGCTCCCTGTCCGTCCTGCGGGCCGCGCTGCACCAGCGCCGTGCCGTGCACTCCTGGTGCGTGGTCCTGGTCTTCTCCTGCATCGCCGTGCTGCTATGCGTCGTCCAGGCGCCCCGGACCATCCTCGGCATCGCGGCGGCGGCCCTGCCCGGTCTCGCGGCCCTGGCGTGCTTCCAGCAGGTGGTCCGCCAGATCACCCTGACCAGGCCACCGATGCGGTCGGTGCCGCGCCACAGGCTGCGCCAGGCTCCGCCCGCGGCGGCCGCGGAGGGCCGGCCGGGGCCGGAAGCCCCGGCGGGTGCGGACCCCGGGAGGAGCCAGGGCGGCACCCCCGCAAGGAACACCGGCACCTGAGCGGGCCGACGCCCCGTCGGCCCCGCACCCCCGGCCTGCCGCCGGTTTTCCCGCAGCCCCGCACCCCCGCCTGCCGCCGGCTTCCCGCAGCCCCTGGACCCCCGCCTGCCGGTTTTCCGGCAGCCCAGGACCCCCGCCTGCGCCGGTCTTCGCGCAGCCCCCGTCCCCCCGCCTGCCGCTGGTTTTTCCGCATCCCCAGGACCCCCGCCTCTTCCCGTAGGCCCGGACCCCCGTCTGCCGCTGGTCTTCCCGCAGCCCCGGACTCCCGCATGCCGCCGGCCTTCCCGCAGCCCCGGACCCCCGCATGCCGTCGGCCTTCCCGCAGCCCCGGACTCCCGCATGCCGTCGGCCTTCCCGCAGCCCCGGGCCCCCGTCTGCCCGACCCCGGGGTCGCTGTAGGTTCGCCGCATGTCGGCACACCTCGACCCTCGCCTGCTGCGTGGCTTCGTCACCGTGGCCGAGGAGTTGCACTTCACCCGGGCCGCGGTGCGGTTGCACGTGGCTCAGCAGGCGCTCAGCCGGGACGTGCGGCGGCTGGAGCGGGAGGTGGGGGCCGAGTTGTTCGTGCGGACCACCCGGCAGGTGACGCTCACCCCCGACGGGGAGCGGCTGCTGCCGTACGCCCGCCGGGTGCTCCAGGCGCAGGACGAGCTGCTCGCCGCCTTCGGCCAGGCCAGGCCGCTGCTGGTCGACCTCAACTCCCCGGGCCTGGTCACGCCGCGCCGCGTCCTGCACGAGGCGCGTGAACTCGCTCCCCGGTACGAGCTGATGGCCCGTTACGAGAGCGGCCTGACCGGAGCCGCCGGTGAACTGCTCGCCGGCCGGCTGGACGCGTCGTTCGGACGGTTCGCCGGACTGGACCCGGCACTGCGGGCCGGACTCGACCACCAGCCCGTGCGGTTCGAGCCGATGGCGGTCGTACTGCCCGAGGACCACCGGCTCGCCGCCCTGGAGTCCGTGCCACTGGCCGAGCTGGCCGGTGAGAGCGTCTACGCGGGTGCCGGCAATCCGCGCACGCCCGAGTGGACCGGCCTCGCGCGCCTGCTGTTCGAGGGCCGGGGCATCGATATCGCGCCACCCGCGCCGCTGGCCGTCGGAGACGAGGAGTTCCAGCGGATCATGGCCAGAACACGCAACCCGATCCTGGCCGTCGTGGACTTCCCGGCCCTGCCGTCGATGGTGGTGAGGCCCCTGGTCGACCCGGTCCCGCTGTCCCCCGTCTCCCTGGTGTGGCGCAAGGGCCTGACCCACCCCGCGTTCGACGCGCTGCGCCGGGCGGCGGCCCGGCTCGCCGCCGAGGAGGGGTGGCTGCGGCGGCCCGCCGGAGGGTGGATTCCGGCCGGTGAAGATGTCCTCATGGCGTCTCACGACTGACACGATTCGACGCCCGCGCTCACACACAACCTCCCCGTGCGCTACATTCAATGCCTGAGCACGGTGTGGTAATAGGGGTGCGTTCGAACGGGTGGGGGCCCGGTCCGACGGCGGGTGCTCAGGTCGTCAAGCGCACCTGAACCATCCCGTGGGGGGAAGTGCGTGCGCGTGAAAGAGTGGCGAGAAGACGCCCAACCCGAGTGGCCCGAGGCCACTACAACTACCGGGGAACTCCCGTCTGACGGAAGAGTCCGGGACCGGAGAGCCACGCAGGTCCTCCCCGGTCACGACGTCCGGACGGCCGGCCACCGGCTGCCCGCGGGGACGGAGGTACTGGCCGGCATTCCCCGCCAGAGCGACGGCGAGGCCGTTTCGTTTGCCCCGGGGAAGCGGACCTCGGTCCGCGACCCCTGGCAGGAGCGGGAGGAGGCCGGTCCGCCGGAACACGCCGGCGACACGGACGGGCAGAGCCACGATCCGCACGAGGTCACCATTCAGCTCGACGCCGTGCAGCTCGGGGACGGCTTCCTGCGCCAGGTCAAGGAAGGCATGGGCGCCGAGGCCCCCGCGGACCGGCCCGTCTTCGTCGACGAGTCCGGCCGCCGCAGCCGCCGCTACCGCCGGATCGGCATGGCCGTCGCCCTGGCCTGCGGGGTCTACGCCGTCGTCATCGTCGCCACGCTGCTGTCGGGCAACTCCAACGCCCCCTGGCTGCCCGTGCCGACCAGGGAGGACAACCCGCCGGCCGGGCAGGTCGACAGCCCGCCGCTGACCGCGGAGTCGGCACCGCCCGAAGACACCGCCGACACCGGCGTCACCGCGCCCAACAGCACCCCGGCGACCGGTGACGCCACCGCACCCGCGCCCGGCCGCAGCGCCGCCGCGCCGGCTGCCACCGCCGACCCCGGCACGCGCCCCGGCGCGTCCGCCAAGCCCTCGCCGACCGCGACCCGGACCACCCCGAAACCGGGCACCAAGGCCACCGACCCGGCTCCGACCGAACCGGCGGACCCGCCGAGCACACCGGTCACCGACCCGACACCCACGGGCGAGCCCACCCCTCAGCCGACCGAGACCACGGGCACCGGCGGCGACGGTGGCACCGTCGCGGAAGGGCCGGCCGAGCCGCAGCCCGTCGCGGAGGCCCCGGCCGAACCGCAGCCCGCCGCCGAGACGCCCGCCGCCTAGACCGCGTCGCCGCCCGGGTCGCGTCGTCGCCTGAACCGCGTCGCCGCCCGGGCCGCGTCGCACGTGCGGCGCCCGCCGCTCCGGGCGCCGCACCACCGCTTCCGGCCGGGCGCACCTCTCCCATCGGATCCCGCCGGCCCCGGAGGAACCCGAGTCCTCCGGGCCGGGGCCACCTCGCGATCAGCCGTTCCGTCGGTCCCGCCCCGCTCACGCGGCGGGCCCCCGAGGACCTCGCGCAGCCGCGACGGCACCGCCCGCCCGGCCGGGCCCTTCCCGCCACACCGTCCGCCCGCCCCGTCCCCGTGCCATCCCATCCCGCACCACCCGGAGTACCACCACTCATGGCATCCCGTACTCGCCGTTCCGGGCCCGCGTCCCGAGCCCCTGGCGGCTCCAGGCGCCGGCGCCTGCCCATGCGTCTGTTGCTGCCCCTGCTCGTGCTCGTCGCGCTGGGGGCGATGCTCATGCTGCGCGGATACGTGCACAGCGAGATCCTCGCCGACCACCGGGTCAGGCCGCCCGCCGCCACCGATCGGGTGCCGGAGAAGATCATGAGCGGCGGGCCCGTCATCGATGCCCGCAGCGGCCGCACCGAGACCCTGCGTGTGCCCGACCACCACCTGGTGCTCACCTTCGACGACGGCCCCGACCCGATCTGGACGCCGAAAGTCCTGGACGTCCTGAAGAAGCACGACGCACACGCGGTCTTCTTCGTCACCGGCACCATGGCCTCGCGCTACCCCGACCTGGTCCGGCGTATGGTCGAGGAAGGCCATGAGGTCGGTCTGCACACCTTCAACCACCCCGACCTGTCCTACCAGTCCAAGAAGCGCATCGACTGGGAACTGTCCCAGAACCAGCTCGCCCTCTCGGGCGCGGCGGGCATCCGTACCTCCCTCTTCCGGCCGCCGTACTCCTCCTTCTCCGACGCCATGGACAACAGGTCCTGGCCGGTGACCGAGTACATCGGCGCCCGCGGCTACATCACGGTCGTCAACAACACCGACAGTGAGGACTGGCGCAAGCCCGGCGTCGCCGAGATCGTCCGACGTGCCACGCCCAAGGGCGGCAAGGGCGCGATCGTCCTGATGCACGACTCCGGCGGCGACCGCCACCAGACCGTCGAGGCACTGGACCGCATGCTGCCCGACCTGCGCGAGCGGGGCTACGAGTTCAACAACCTCACCGAGGCCCTCGACGCCCCGAGCGCGCACTCCCGGGTCACCGGCCTCGACCGGTGGAAGGGCGCGGCGTGGATCTTCCTGGTCCAGGCCTCGGAGCACCTCACCGACGGGCTGGTCGTCGGACTCTCGGTCGTCGGCACCCTCGTCATCGGCCGTTTCGTGCTGATGCTGCTGCTGTCCGGGGTGCACGCACGCCGGGTGCGCCGCCGCGGTTTCCGCTGGGGAGCGCCGGTGACCGAACCGGTGTCGGTTCTCGTCCCGGCGTACAACGAGGCCAAATGCATCGAGAACACGGTCCGTTCCCTCGCCGAAAGTGACCACCCCATCGAGGTCCTCGTCATCGACGACGGCTCCTCCGACGGCACGTCACGGATCGTGGAGGCCATGGGCCTGCCGAACGTCCGGGTCGTTCGCCAGCTCAACGCGGGCAAGCCGGCCGCGCTCAACCGCGGTGTGGCCAACGCCCGGTACGACCTGATCGTGATGATGGACGGCGACACGGTCTTCGAACCGTCCACCGTGCGCGAACTGGTGCAGCCCTTCGGCGACCCGCGCGTGGGCGCGGTGGCGGGCAACGCCAAGGTCGGCAACAAGGACACCCTCATCGGCGCCTGGCAGCACATCGAATACGTGATGGGCTTCAACCTCGACCGCCGGATGTACGACGTACTGCGCTGCATGCCGACGATCCCCGGCGCGGTCGGAGCCTTCCGCCGCAGCGCGCTGGAACGGGTCGGCGGCATGAGTGACGACACGCTCGCCGAGGACACCGACATCACCATGGCCCTGCACCGCGACGGCTGGCGTGTGGTCTACGCGGAGAACGCCCGTGCCTGGACCGAGGCGCCGGAGACGGTCCAGCAGCTGTGGTCCCAGCGCTACCGCTGGTCCTACGGCACGATGCAGGCCATCTGGAAACACCGCCGGGCCCTGGTGGACAAGGGCCCTTCGGGCCGCTTCGGGCGCGTCGGCCTGCCGCTGGTGTCCCTCTTCATGGTCCTGGCGCCCCTGCTGGCCCCGCTGATCGACGTGTTCCTCATCTACGGCCTCGTGTTCGGCCCCACCCAGAAGACGATCATGGCGTGGCTCGGCGTCCTGGCGATCCAGGCGGTCTGCGCGGCCTACGCCTTCCGGCTCGACCGCGAGCGCATGACCCACCTCGTCTCGCTGCCTCTGCAGCAGATCCTGTACCGCCAGCTGATGTACGTCGTACTGCTCCAGTCCTGGATCACCGCCCTCACCGGCGGCCGGCTGCGCTGGCAGAAGCTGCGGCGCACCGGTGTGGTCGACACGCCCGGCGGCGGCCCCGTGCAGCGCCAGCGGTCCCAGAGCAGTTCCGAGCGGAGGCCGGTGGCATGACCCACGGAAACCCGATTCACACGTCGTCGGCGGCGTCCGGCATGCCGGGGGCGTCCTACGGCATGCCACAGCAGCGCACGACGGACCCCGCACCGGCGGGCGGAACCGCCACCGCGACCGCCCCCGCCGCGTCGGCGCGCAAGGGCGGCGGCCGTGACCGCTACCTCGACCTGCTGCGCTCGATCGCCCTGGTCCGTGTCGTCGTCTATCACCTGTTCGGCTGGGCGTGGCTGACGGTGCTGTTCCCGTCGATGGGCGTGATGTTCGCGCTGGCGGGCTCCCTGATGGCGCGCTCGCTGGACCGCCCGGCCCTCGGTGTGATCCGGGGCCGGATCCGCCGGCTCCTGCCCCCGCTCTGGGTGTTCGGCGTGGTGGTGCTGGCGATGATGTTCGCGGCCGGCTGGAATCCGCTGAAGGACCCGGACCACGGCGGTGCCTGGGGCCTCGTCGATCTGGCCAACTACTTCTTCCCCGTCGGCGCCCCGCCCTTCCCCTGGCACCTCGGAGCCAAGTCCGGCCTGCTGGAGGAGACCTGGGCGGTGCAGGCGGCCGGCCCGCTGTGGTACCTGCGGGCTTACCTCTGGTTTGTCATCGCCTCCCCGCTGTTGTTGTGGGCGTTCCGCCGGGCACCCTGGCCGACGCTGCTGGCACCCCTGGGCCTCACGGCGGTCGTCGGCACGGGCCTGGTGAAGATCCCCGGCGAGACGGGCAACGCGGTGACCGACTTCGCGGTCTACGGCGGCTGCTGGGTCCTGGGCTTCGCCCACCACGAGGGCCTGCTCAAGCGGATCCCCCGCTACCTGGCGATCTCCTGCGCGGCCCTGCTCATGGCCTTCGGCCTGTGGTGGGCCTCGGGTCATCTGGGCCCCGACGGCTGGGACCTCAACGACATCCCCCTGGCTCAGGCGGCCTGGTCCTTCGGCTTCGTGGTCGTCCTCCTCCAGTACTCCCCGTCGTGGAACGAACTCCCGGGCCGCCTGGCCAGGTGGGACAAGCTCGTTACCCTCTCCAACAACCGCGCCGTCACGATCTACCTCTGGCACAACCTCCTCATCATGGCCACGGTCCCGATCCTCGACCTGTTGTACGAGCTGCCGTTCCTCCAGAGCGACAGCGCGGTGTCCGCCCTGGACAGCACGTACACCCTCTGGATGTTCGCCCTGGTCTGGCCGCTGATCGGCGCGGCGATCCTCATGTTCGGCTGGGTCGAGGACATCGCGGCGAAGCGATCGCCTCGGTGGTGGCCGAACGGGCGGGGCAACAGCCGGAGGCGCCGGCGGTAGGGGGCGGGCCGGCGCGGGGAGGGCCCGTTCCCCGGGGCTTCGCCGATGTGCAAAACTGCCCGAGTTGCGTCTGTGAACGGGTGGCCCGGGGGAGCGGTGGAATGAGCAAGCGGCAGACACAGAAGATGCTGCGGCTGATGGCGAGCGGGGAACCGGTCGAGCTGACCAGCCCGATGGCGTCCGTGAAGAAACTCGCCCGGCTGGCCTTCGTGGCCCAGCAGTTCGGCTACGAGTACGCCGACGTCCGCCAGAGCAGCGGCCGCAACGGCGCGCTCATCATGCTGCTCGTGCCCGACCCGAGCCCGCAGGCCCGGGCCCGGGCCGGGCAGAACTGGGCGCAGTACCCCAATGCGGCCGACGGCGTGTCCCTGCCGCCCCTCGTGCCGGACGCGTTCGAACTCCTCAAGGCCCGCATCAACTTCGACCTCACCGGCAAGAGCGCCGAGAAGCGCATGGGGTACGGGGCCCTGGGCGTCACCGTCGGCTGTGTGATCCTCGCCTTCCGGTTCGGTGGTCAGTCGGACGACTTCGTCGCGGCCGGTGTGGTGTGGCTGCTGCTCATGGCGGTCTTCGGCATCGGTTTCCTGGTGACGCGCAAGCGCAACGCCAAGTTCGCGGCCCGGCTGCAGGCGGCGGGCTTCACGCCGGTGCACGACGAGAACGGGCGGCTGCGGTATCTGCCGCCGGGGGCGCAGCAGCCCGGGCACGGCAACCCGTTCGCGAGCGGTCCGTACGGGGCCGTGCCGGGCCAGTCGGGTCCGGCGGTGGGGGCGCCGGCGGCCTACGGGCAGCAGACGCCCGGACCGTACGCCCAGCCGGCGCCCGGGCCGTACGCCCAGCCCGGGCAAGCCCCGTACCCCGGCCAGCCCGCTCAGGCCGCTTACGGCGGTCAGCCCGCTCAGGCTCCCTACGGCGGCCAGCCCGGGCAAGCCCCGTACCCCGGTCAGCCCGCGCAGGCCCCGTACCCGGGTCAGCCCGCGCAGGCCCCGTACCCGGGTCAGCCCGCGCAGGCCCCGTACCCGGCCCAGCCCGCGCCCGGCCCCTACGGTGCGCAGCCTCCCGGCCCGTACGCCCAGCCGTACCACCAGCCCCACCCGCAGCAGAACCCCCACGGGCAGCCCCCGCAGCACTGAGACGGAACCTTCCGGAACCTCTCATCCCGCCCGAGCCCGGGGTGAGAGCAAAGTTCCCTCGCGGTCACCGGGTGCCACAGGCAGGAAACGCGCCCTCCCTACCTTCGGGGTCAGTCAGTCGAAGTACGACCGAGCCCGGAGCACAGTGGAGGCGTCATGACAGGTCCTGGCACAGCACCCGCACCCCCGAGCAAGGGCGGACGCTGGATCCGGCACTGGGACCCGGAGAACGAGACGTTCTGGAAGGAGACCGGGGAGAAGGTCGCCCGCCGGAACCTCTTCTTCTCCGTACTGTCCGAGCACATCGGTTTCTCGATCTGGACCCTGTGGTCCGTGCTGGTGCTGTTCATGGGCCCGGAGTACGGGCTCACCCCCGCCGACAAGTTCATGCTGACCTCGATGGTCACGCTGGTCGGCGCCGTCGTCCGCGTCCCCTACACCTTCGCCGTGGCGATCTTCGGCGGACGGAACTGGACGATCATCTCCGCGGCCCTGCTGCTGATCCCGACCTGCGCCGCGTTCGCCGTGATGGAGCCGGGAACCTCCTTCTCCACGTTCCTGCTCGTCGGCCTGCTCGCCGGTGTCGGCGGCGGCAACTTCGCCTCCTCCATGACCAACATCAACGCCTTCTTCCCGCTGCGGAAGAAGGGCTGGGCCCTCGGCCTGAACGCGGGCGGCGGCAACATCGGCGTGCCGGTGATCCAGCTGGCCGCTCTCGCGATCATCGGCGCCGGCGGCGGGCCGCGTGTGCTGCTCGGGATCTACATCCCGCTGATCCTCGTCGCCGCCGTCATGGCCGCGCTCTTCATGGACAACCTCGAGCACGTGAAGAACGACACCGGTGCCGCCAAGGACGCCGCGCGGGACGCCCACACGTGGATCATGTCCTTCCTCTACATCGGCACGTTCGGTTCGTTCATCGGCTACAGCTTCGCCTTCGGCCAGGTCCTCCAGAACCAGTTCGGACGCACCCCGCTGGAGGCGGCGTACGTCACCTTCATCGGCCCGCTCCTCGGCTCGCTGATCCGGCCCCTGGGCGGCTGGATGGCCGACAAGTACGGCGGGGCGAAGATCAGCCTGTGGAACTACGTCGCCATGGGCGCCGCCACGGCGGTCCTGATCGGCGCCTCCATGGAGAAGTCGCTGGCACTGTTCACCGGGGCGTTCGTGGTGCTGTTCGTGCTCAGTGGCCTCGGCAACGGCTCGACGTTCAAGATGATCCCGGGCATCTTCCAGAACAAGGCCCTGGCCAAGGGTTTGGAGGGCGAGGAGGCCGCGGCGTACGGGCGGCGGCTGTCCGGGGCCTCCATGGGTCTGATCGGCGCGGTGGGCGCGCTCGGCGGTGTCGGCATCAACCTCGCCTTCCGCCAGTCCTTCCTCTCCTACGGTTCGGGCACCGGGGCGTTCGTCGCCTTCCTCGCCTTCTACGCGGTGTGCTTCGTGGTCACCTGGGCCGTATACCTTCGCCGTACGGCTCCCCGGGTACCCGTCAGCACGACGGCCTCGGAGGCGAAGCCGCAGCTCAGCTACGCGGACGTGTGACGTAACACCAGCGACATCACGCCGATCCGAGCCTGTCACGAGCCGTTGACAGGCTCGATCGGCATGTAGGTACGCCGTACCCACGAAGTACGACGACTCGAGTGCGGGACGAGAGCCATGTACGAAGAACAGCGACCGGACCACGGGCCCCTGGCGGGTTTCACCGTCGGTGTGACGGCAGCGCGCCGGGCCGACGAGCTCGGGGTGCTGCTGCAGCGACGCGGTGCCGCCGTCCTGCACGCCCCTGCTCTGCGGATCGTGCCGCTCGCCGACGACAGCGAGCTGCTGGCGGCGACGAAGGACATCATCGAGCAGGTGCCGGACATCGTCGTGGCCACGACCGCGATCGGCTTCCGGGGCTGGGTCGAGGCCGCCGACGGCTGGGGGCTGGGGGAGGAGTTGCTGTCGCGGCTGGGCGGCGTACGGATCCTGGCGCGCGGGCCGAAGGTCAAGGGCGCGGTCAGGGCGGCCGGGCTGACCGAGGAGTGGTCGCCGTCGTCGGAGTCCATGGCGGAGGTGCTGGACCGGCTCCTGGAGGAAGGGGTCGAGGGGCTGCGGATCGCGATCCAGCTGCACGGTGAGCCGCTGCCCGGGTTCGTGGAGGCGCTGCGGGAGGGCGGGGCCGAGGTGGTCGGGGTGCCCGTCTACCGCTGGATGCCGCCGGAGGACATCACCCCGGTCGACCGTATGCTCGACGCGACGGTCGCCCGCGCCCTGGACGCGGTCACCTTCACCAGTGCCCCGGCCGCGGCCTCCCTCCTCTCCCGGGCGAAGGACCGCGGGCTGCTCGACGAGGTGCTGGCGGCTCTGAGCCACGACGTCCTGCCGGCCTGCGTGGGCCCGGTCACCGCGGTGCCCCTGCAGTCCCACGGCATCGACACGATCCAGCCCGAACGCTTCCGGCTCGGCCCCCTGGTCCAGCTCCTCTGCCAGGAACTGCCCGCGCGGGCCCGCTCGCTGCCCGTCGCCGGTCACCGGATGGAGATCCGCGGCCACGCCGTCGTGGTCGACGGTGACCTCAAGCCCGTCCCGCCCGCGGGCATGGCCCTCCTGCGCGCCCTTTCCCGCCGCCCCGGCTGGGTCGTCGCCCGCGCGGACCTGCTGCGCGCCCTTCCCGGCTCCGGCCGCGACGAACACGCGGTGGAGACCGCCATGGCCCGTCTGCGCACGGCCCTCGGCACTCCCAAGCTGATCCAGACGGTGGTCAAGCGGGGCTACCGCCTGGCCCTGGACCCGAGTGTGGAAACGAAGTACGCGGACGCCTGAACGCGCCCGGGAGTTGAGCCGGATCACGACAATCACCGCCCCTCGGTTCAGCCGCTGGTACGCGAGGCCGGCGGGCCGTCCCGGCCGGTGGGCCGCCCCGCTCGGCCTGAACGCCTGTGCCGTTTCGGCCGTCTGCCGCGGCAAGGCGTGCGCGAGGGGTTTCCGGCGTCGTGGCGGGCAGGCACTGTAGGGGGGAGCGGTCCACCGGCCCTCTCGTCCGGCGTCTCACGCGTCTCACCGGAGCCCTCGCGACCGGGGTGAACCCTAGGCGGTGACAGGCACATGGCACTGAGCACGGCCACGGCCTCCAACGAGCTGCGCTTCGACACCGGGCGGATCTGCCTGGACCTGCTGACCACCACGCACCCCGAGGAGCGGCTCGACTCCGTGGACGTGCTGCGCGCCTGGATCACCGGCTCGGGGCTCGTCCCGGCGGACACCGTTCTGGCCCACGCCGACACCGGCTGGCTGCTCGCCTTCCGCGAACTGCGCGCCCAGGTCGACCGGTTGGTGCGTCGTCGGCCGAGACCCCAAGTCGCGACGTACGACCTCGCCCTCGCCCGCGTGAACGACCTGGCCCGCACCGCGCCCCCGGCACCCCGCGCGGTCCGCGGCGAGGACGGCCGGCTGCTGCGACGGCTGGACGGCCCGCCCGGCTGCGCCGCGCTGCTCGCGGCCGTCGCCCGGGACGCCGTGGACCTGCTGACCGACCCCGTCGCCCGCGCGGCCCTGCGCCAGTGCGAAGGGGACAACTGCCCCATCGTGTACCTCGACACCTCCCGCGGACGCAGGAGGCGCTGGTGCTCCAGTGAGGTGTGCGGGAACCGCGAACGCGTCGCCCGGCATCGCCGCCGCGCGGCACTCTCCCGCGCGTGAAACGGAATTGAGTGGTCCGTGCACTCAATTCCCCTGTCCTAAATGCTACTTCTGCGACCGCGACGTCGAAGTGATTTCGATTACATGCCGTTTACCTACGCCACCGTAGGGAAGGCCTGGCTTGATCTGGTCGATGTGGCGGAAATGTAAAGAACGCGGGGTGGGAATGTGACTCCATGTCCCGCTCGTCACGTCATCTCGAAGAAATCTGTCGGGTCTCTTTGAACGCCCAACCGCTCGCGTCCGTACGGCATGTGGAGCGACCGACTGGGGGAACCCCCGGACATCGGAGGTGGGCGTGCGCAAGGATTCCGTCGTGGCCAATGAACGAGCACCGAGGGCCCGACATCGCATGTCCCAGCCCTCGGAACCCGATGAGGAGCTGATGCGTGCGCTCTATCGCGAACACGCCGGACCCCTGCTGGCATACGTCCTGCGCCTGGTCGCCGGAGACCGGCAGCGCGCCGAGGACGTCGTGCAGGAGACGCTCATCCGTGCCTGGAAGAACGCCGGCCAGCTCAACAGAGCGACCGGATCGGTACGCCCCTGGCTGGTGACGGTCGCCCGGCGCATCGTCATCGACGGCCACCGCAGCCGGCAGGCCCGGCCGCAGGAGGTCGACCCGTCGCCGCTGGAGGTCATCCCCGCGGAGGACGAGATCGACAAGGCGCTGTGGCTGATGACTCTCTCGGACGCACTCGACGACCTGACGCCCGCCCACCGGGAGGTGCTCGTCGAGACGTATTTCAAGGGGCGTACCGTCAATGAGGCGGCCGAGACCCTGGGCATACCCAGCGGCACCGTCCGCTCCAGGGTGTTCTACGCCCTGCGTTCGATGAAGCTGGCACTGGAGGAGCGGGGGGTGACGGCGTGATGAGTGTTTACGGGGGTAACCAAGGGTTCGGTACGGGAGGCATGGGTATGTCTGGTCCCATGCAGGAATCTCCGGTGCCGAACGAGCACGAGACCGTCGGCGCCTACGCCCTCGGCATCCTCGACGACGCCGAAGCGACCGCGTTCGAGGCCCACCTCGCCACCTGCGAATGGTGCGCCCAGCAGCTCGACGAACTGGCCGGCATGGAGCCGATGCTCGCCGCCCTCGCCGATCTGCCCGGCTCCGGCAGCACACCCGCGATCGGCGAGTCCCTGTCCGCGAAGCCCCGGCCGCGCCTGGTGGAGAAGCTGGTCGACGAGGTCGCCGACCGCCGCGCCCAGAAGCGCCGCCGCAGCTTCTACATGGTGGCCGCGGCCGGTGCGCTGATCATCGGCG
Source organism: Streptomyces sp. NPDC126510 (assembly GCF_040302345.1). Taxonomy (NCBI): domain Bacteria; kingdom Bacillati; phylum Actinomycetota; class Actinomycetes; order Kitasatosporales; family Streptomycetaceae; genus Streptomyces; species Streptomyces sp. NPDC126510. The sequence goes on from NZ_JBEORR010000011.1 coordinate 89,135, forward strand.
GCCCGTTCGTCGCGGTCGCGACGAACGGCGGCGACGGCGGCAGCGGCGGTGCGGAGAACCGCCCGCTCGCGGCGAGCCCCGCGAAGGCCGCCTTCGAGGGCATCTCCGACAAGATCACCGCCACCGACCCGAACACCAAGGTCTCCGCCACCGTCGCCCTCCAGAAGAAGGACTGGGGCACGGGCATGGTCCTGGAGCTGAAGAACGTCAAGGGCCCGCTCAAGTGCGCCCTCGTCGCGGTCGGCAAGAACGGCGAGCGCGAGACGCTGTCCTCCTGGTCCGTCCCGGAGTGGGGCTACGGCCTCCCGGACGCCAAGTCCGCCAAGGCCAAGGAGCCCCTGTACGTCCAGGGCGGTGCCGCCTTCGAGCCGAACGAGATCGACCACTTCGAGGTCGTCACCTTCGACGGCAAGCGGCTGGTCGAGGTCGACGCGTAGGACTGTTCGGCCGTACGGCAGGCGCCATTGGGGCCAACAGGTCCCGCGCCTGCCCGCCGGCCCGTAGCTTCCAGGGGTCCCCTTCGCGTACGGTTGACGGCTGCCCAGCACGTCAGAAGGGGGCCCGGTGGCCGCTCAGGCTCACAGACAAGGCGCGGTCGGTTCGGTGCACGACTCGGTGCACGACTCGGTTCGTGACCGGGAGATCCACGTCGAACAGGAACACCTGGACCGGGTGTACCAGCGTCTCGAGGAGAAGATCCACGAGGCGGAGTTCCTCATGCAGGACGCGGCCCGGCGCGGCCAGGTCGGCACGCCCGGCGCACTCGCCGAACGGGACGCGCAGGTCTTCCGCGCGGGCATCCACCTCAGCCGGCTGAACAACGAGTTCGAGGACTTCCTCTTCGGCCGCATCGACCTGCTGACCGGCAAGGACGGCAAGAAGGGCCCCGACGGGGCGTACACCGCCATCGAGCCGGCGGAGGGCGCCGTACGCCCCGACAACACCGCCGAGATCGCCGAGACCCTGCACATCGGCCGCATCGGGGTCCTCGACCGGGACTACGCGCCGCTGGTCATCGACTGGCGGGCCCCGGCCGCCGCCCCCTTCTACCGCTCCACACCGGTCGACCCCGGCCGGGTCGTCCGCCGCCGCGTCATCCGCTCCAAGGGCCGCCGGGTCCTGGGTGTCGAGGACGACCTGATGCGCCCCGAGCTGACGGCGTACCTCGACGGCGACGAGCTGCCCGTCATCGGCGACGGCGCCCTGATGGCCGCGCTCGGGCAGGCCCGCAGCCACACCATGCGCGACATCGTCGCCTCCATCCAGGCCGAGCAGGACCTGGTCATCCGCGCCCCGGCCGCCTCCGTGACCTACGTCGAGGGCGGCCCGGGCACCGGCAAGACCGCCGTCGCCCTGCACCGCGCCGCCTACCTCCTCTACCAGGACCGGCGCCGCTACGCGGGCGGCATCCTGATCGTCTCGCCGACCCCGCTGCTCGTCGCCTACACCGAGGGCGTGCTGCCCTCCCTCGGCGAGGAGGGCCAGGTGGCCATCCGCGCCATCGGCTCCCTGGTCGAGGGCAGCGAGGCCACGCTCTACGATTCCCCGTCCGTGGCCCGCGCCAAGGGCTCCTCCCGCATGCTCAAGGTGCTGCGCAAGGCCGCGCGCGGCGCCCTGGAGCTGAACGACCCACCGGCCCGGCTGCGCGTGGTCGCCTTCGGCCGCCGCCTGGAGCTGGAAGCCGGGCAGCTCGACGGCATCCGCCGCGCGGCCCTCGGCGGCACCGCCCCGGTGAACCTGTTGCGCCCGCGCGCCCGCAAGCTCCTCCTGGACGCCCTGTGGGAGCGGTCCGGCGCGGCCGGCCGGCACTCCGACCCCGAACTCGCGGCCGAGCTGCGCTCCTCCTTCGACGAGGACATCACCTCCGAGGACGCCTTCATCGCCTTCCTCGACGCCTGGTGGCCGGAGCTGACCCCGGCGGCCGTCCTGGTCGCCATGGCCGACGAACGCCGCCTCGGCCGCTGGGCCCGGCGCATCCTCAACCCCGGCGAGGTCCGCAAGGTCGCCCGCTCGCTCAAGCGCGAGGGCCGCACCGTGCACGACATCGCCCTGCTCGACGAGCTCCAGGCCGTCCTGGGCGCCCCGGCCCGCCCCCGCAGGAAGCGCGAACTCGACCCGCTCGACCAGCTCACCGGCCTGGAGGAGCTGATGCCGGTGCGCGAGGAGTCGCAGCGCGAGCGCGCCGAACGCCTCGCCCAGGAACGCGTCGAGTACGCCCACGTCATCGTCGACGAGGCCCAGGACCTCACTCCGATGCAGTGGCGCATGGTCGGCCGCCGCGGCCGGCACGCCACCTGGACGGTCGTCGGCGACCCGGCGCAGTCCTCCTGGTCCGACCCGGACGAGGCCGCCGAGGCCCGCGACGAGGCCCTCGGCACCCGACCCCGCCGCCGCTTCGAACTCACGGTGAACTACCGCAACCCGGCCGAGATCGCCGAGCTGGCCTCCAAGGTCCTCGCGCTCGCCATGCCCGGCTCCCTGTCGCCGAAGGCGGTCCGCTCCACCGGCGTCGAACCCCGCTTCACCGTCGTGGCGGACACGCTGGGCGCCACCGTCCGCGACGAGGCCGCCCGGCTGCTGGAGCGCGTCGACGGCACGGTCGGCGTGGTCGTCGCCATGCAGCGACGCGAGGAGGCCCGCCGCTGGCTCGCCGGTCTCGGCGACCGGGTGGTGGCCCTCGGCAGCCTGGAGGCCAAGGGCCTGGAGTACGACGCGACGGTCGTGGTCTCCCCGGCGGAGATCGCCGACGAGTCCCCGGCCGGACTGCGCGTCCTCTACGTCGCGCTGACCCGGGCCACCCAGCAGCTCACGGTCGTCTCCGCCGACCGGGACGAGCCGGACGCGGGGGGAGTTCCGGATCTGCTCAGGGACTGAGGCCCGGTCGTGTTCGGGGACTGAGGCCCGATACCCACTTGCAGGCGAAATGAACTACCGATACGGGAATGGCCTTACGGGATCTGTTTGTTAGCCTGGTTGTGGCACCGGCTCGATCCAAGCCCCCGGGCCCAACCTTCGTCGCTACGAGCGACCACTTGCCGCGAGGCGAGCATGGCGGGTCGGTGCCACTTACTTCGAAGAGACCCACGTCCACGTGACGTGGGTCTCTTTTGCTGGCCCCCTCCTGGCCCTTTCCGCGAACAAAACGTTCGCAATCGAGGGCGGCTACCTGCTACTCAGCGGTAGGTGCGACGATCGGACGGCACAACTCAAGCTCAGGTGAAAGCAGAGGAAGTCGGCCATGGCAACGGCGCCCAGCGTCTCCTACTCGATGACGGTCCGGCTGGAGGTGCCCGCGAGCGGAACCGCCGTCTCGCAGCTCACCACCGCCGTGGAGTCCTCCGGAGGCTCGGTGACCGGCCTCGACGTCACCGCGTCCGGTCACGAGAAGCTCCGCATCGACGTCACCATCGCGGCCACGTCGACCGCGCACGCGGACGAGATCGTGGAGGAACTCCGCGGCATCGAGGGCGTCACCCTGGGCAAGGTCTCGGACCGGACCTTCCTCATGCACCTCGGCGGCAAGATCGAGATGGCGTCGAAGCACCCCATCCGCAACCGTGACGACCTGTCCATGGTCTACACCCCGGGCGTGGCCCGGGTGTGCATGGCGATCGCCGAGAACCCCGAGGACGCCCGCCGCCTCACCATCAAGCGCAACTCCGTTGCGGTCGTGACGGACGGCTCGGCCGTGCTGGGCCTGGGCAACATCGGCCCCAAGGCCGCGCTGCCCGTCATGGAGGGCAAGGCCGCCCTGTTCAAGCGGTTCGCCGGCATCGACGCCTGGCCGATCTGCCTCGACACCCAGGACACCGACGCGATCGTCGAGATCGTCCAGGCGATCGCCCCGGGCTTCGCGGGCATCAACCTGGAGGACATCTCCGCCCCGCGCTGCTTCGAGATCGAGGCCCGGCTGCGTGAGGCCCTCGACATCCCCGTCTTCCACGACGACCAGCACGGCACCGCGATCGTCGTCCTCGCCGCCCTGACGAACGCGCTGCGCGTCGCCGGCAAGGCCATGGAGAACATCCGCGTCGTCATGTCCGGCGCCGGCGCCGCCGGTACGGCCATCCTGAAGCTGCTGCTCGCCGCGGGCGTCAAGAACGCCGTCGTCGCCGACATCCACGGTGTCGTGCACGCGGGCCGTGAGGACCTGGTGGACGCCGCCCCCGACTCGGCGCTGCGCTGGATCGCCGACAACACCAACCCCGAGGGCCTCACCGGCACCCTCAAGGAGGCCGTGCGCGGCGCCGACGTGTTCATCGGAGTCTCGGCCCCGAACGTCCTCGACGGCAACGACGTGGCCGCCATGGCCGAGGGCGCCATCGTGTTCGCGCTTGCGAACCCGGATCCCGAGGTCGACCCGGCAATCGCCCGTCAGACCGCGGCCGTTGTCGCCACCGGCCGCTCGGACTTCCCGAACCAGATCAACAACGTGCTGGTCTTCCCGGGTGTCTTCCGCGGTCTGCTGGACGCGCAGTCCCGTACGGTCAACACCGAGATGATGCTGGCCGCCGCGAAGGCCCTCGCCGACGTGGTGACCGAGGACGAGCTGAACCCGAACTACATCATTCCGAGCGTTTTCAACGACAAGGTCGCGGGCGCGGTCGCCGGCGCCGTGCGGGAGGCCGCCAAGGCGGTCGGTGCGACGGTGGGCAGCCCGGCCGGCGTCTGAGGCCGAGGCCGGACCGGGCCCCCACGGGCCCGGCCCCCGGACTGTGAGTAACCCCACGGCAGCCTGGAACCCGGCGCGTCGCAAGAACCCTGTCAGCAGCGGAGCTATCGTGGCGCCAGGCTCAGGCCCTCTTTTCGTGTGACTCCCCAAGGGTGTTCTCACGACTCCTGCGGGTGCCGGATTGGCTTTCCCGCCGCAGGTAGGGGCAGGATGCGTCCCTGGGCGCGAGGGTCTGACGACGGACCCGGGTCCGGGGACTCATCGAGGACCCTGGCAGCATCGGCTTCGATCTGACGCCTCAACGGCAAGATGAACACGGGAGTAAGAACATGAACCGCAGTGAGCTGGTGGCCGCGCTGGCCGACCGCGCCGAGGTGACTCGCAAGGACGCCGACGCCGTGCTGGCCGCGTTCGCCGACGTCGTCGGCGACATCGTCTCCAAGGGCGACGAGAAGGTCACCATCCCCGGCTTCCTGACCTTCGAGCGCACCCACCGTGCCGCTCGCACCGCCCGCAACCCGCAGACCGGCGAGCCCATCCAGATCCCCGCCGGCTACAGCGTGAAGGTCTCCGCGGGCTCGAAGCTCAAGGAAGCGGCCAAGGGTAAGTAAGCGGCCCGTCGCGTGCGCCGTGGGCAACTGCGGGCCGCCTCTGGCCGGTCGCGCAGTTCCCCGCGCTCCTTCGGGGCGCGCCACGCAGTACCGCATGAAACGCCGAGGGGCGGCCACCTGATCCAGGTGGCCGCCCCTCGGCGTGTGCGGTGCGGGACTACCCGAGCGCCTTGCCCGGCAGCTCCACCTTCGCGCCGAGCTCCACGAGCTTCTCCATGAAGTTCTCGTAGCCGCGGTTAATCAGGCCGATGCCGTGGACCCGGGACGTGCCCTGGGCCGCCAGGGCCGCGATCAGGTACGAGAAGCCGCCGCGGAGGTCGGGGATGACCAGGTCCGCGCCCTGCAGCTTGGTCGGGCCGGAGACGACGGCCGAGTGCAGGAAGTTGCGCTGGCCGAAGCGGCAGTTCGAGCCGCCCAGGCACTCGCGGTAGAGCTGGATGTGCGCGCCCATCTGATTCAGGGCGGACGTGAAGCCGAGGCGGGACTCGTAGACCGTCTCGTGGATGATGGACAGGCCCGTGGCCTGCGTGAGGGCGACCACCAGCGGCTGCTGCCAGTCGGTCTGGAAGCCCGGGTGGACGTCCGTCTCCAGCGCGATGGACTTCAGCTGGCCGCCGGGGTGCCAGAAGCGGATGCCCTCGTCGTCGATCTCGAAGGCACCGCCCACCTTCCGGTAGGTGTTCAGGAACGTCATCATCGAGCGCTGCTGCGCGCCGCGGACGTAGATGTTGCCCTCGGTCGCCAGCGCCGCCGACGCCCAGGACGCGGCCTCCAGGCGGTCCGGGAGGGCGCGGTGGTTGTAGCCGCCGAGCTGGTCCACACCCGTGATGCGGATCGTCCGGTCGGTGTCCATCGCGATGATCGCGCCCATCTTCTGCAGCACGCAGATGAGGTCCTCGATCTCCGGCTCGACGGCCGCGTTGGACAGCTCCGTGACGCCCTCCGCGAGGACGGCCGTCAGCAGCACCTGCTCGGTCGCGCCGACGGACGGGTACGGCAGGGCGATCTTCGTGCCGCGCAGCCGCCGGGGCGCCTCCAGGTACTGGCCGTCGTCCCGCTTCTCGATCTTCGCGCCGAACTGCCGCAGCACCTCGAAGTGGAAGTCGATGGGCCGGCCGCCGATGTCGCAGCCGCCGAGGCCGGGGATGAACGCGTGGCCGAGGCGGTGCAGAAGGGGGCCGCAGAACAGGATCGGAATCCGGCTCGAACCGGCGTGGGCATCGATGTCGGCGACGTTCGCGCTCTCCACGCGCGTCGGATCCATCACCAGTTCGCCGGGCTCGTCACCCGGACGGACCGTCACACCGTGCAGCTGCAGCAGACCCCGCACGACCCGGACGTCGCGGATGTCAGGAACGTTGCGCAGCCGGCTCGGAGCGCTGCCCAGCAGCGCTGCGACCATGGCCTTCGGTACGAGGTTCTTCGCACCGCGGACACGGATCTCGCCCTCCAGCGGGGTTCCGCCGTGGACAAGCAGGACATCGTCGTTGACGGTCATGAATCTCGCGTTCCATGGAGTCGGGCAGGGGCCAGAAGGGAAAGGGTAATCGCCCACCACCCCCCTTCTGTAAGCCTGAGGGAGACCCAGCCACGTCACCGCTCTGTCACAACACGAACCGTTCCCTGCCGGGCACATGGGGTCACGGCCTGTCTCGTGCGCGTGGGACGCTTCGGTGCGCCCTGAGCTGCGGCCCCCTCCCCGTGCCGCATTGGCTCCCCACGCGCGGGGAGAATGCGGGATCATGTCTGCCATGACCGAGGTGTCCTCGCTCACAGGGCGGTTGCTCGTGGCCACCCCCGCCCTGGCGGACCCGAACTTCGACCGTGCGGTGGTGCTGCTCCTCGACCACGACGAGGAGGGCTCGCTCGGCGTCGTCCTCAACCGCCCCACCCCGGTGGGCGTGGGGGACATCCTGGAGGGCTGGGGGGATCTCGCCGTGGAACCGGGTGTCGTGTTCCAGGGCGGCCCGGTGTCGCTGGACTCGGCCCTCGGGGTCGCGGTCGTCCCCGGGGGCGCGACCGGCGAGGCCGCCCCGCTGGGCTGGCGCCGGGTGCACGGCGCGATCGGCCTGGTCGATCTGGAGGCCCCGCCGGAGCTGCTGGCCTCCGCCCTCGGCTCCCTGCGCATCTTCGCCGGGTACGCCGGCTGGGGGCCGGGCCAGCTGGAGGACGAGCTGGCGGAGGGCGCCTGGTACGTCGTCGAGTCGGAGCCCGGTGACGTCTCGTCCCCGTCTCCCGAGCGGCTCTGGCGCGAGGTGCTGCGCCGCCAGCGCAGTGAGCTGGCGATGGTGGCGACGTACCCGGACGACCCGTCGCTCAACTGATGCGTGCGGGCTTCAGTACCCTTGGCCCTATGAGCACTCTCGAGCCCGAGCGCGGGACTGGTACGGGGACCCTCGTTGAGCCGACGCCGCAGACCTCGCACGGTGACGGTGACCACGAGCGCTTCGCCCATTACGTCCAGAAGGACAAGATCATGGCGAGCGCCCTCGACGGCACCCCCGTCGTGGCGCTGTGCGGCAAGGTCTGGGTGCCGGGCCGCGACCCGAAGAAGTACCCCGTGTGTCCCATGTGCAAGGAGATCTACGAGTCCATGAGCTCCGGGGACGAGGGCAAGGGCGACCAGTAGTCCCGGCCTGCGGGATGTGAGGCCCCCTGGGTGCGTTTCGCGCGCCCTGGGGGCTTTTGTGCTGTCCGGGCGTTGCGCAGGGTGCGTCCGCCGGTCACAGAGTGGTTGAGACCTCTTGTCGGCGTGTTCATGCGGTCCCTAGCCTCCGTTGAGTTGTGCACGGCGAAATCTTCATTGCGCATGTTGCAACACTCTCTCGGAGGAACACTTCATGAAGCTGTCCGTCCGTTGTGCCGGGCTCACCGCCCTGGCCGCTCTCCTGGCCACCGCCTGCGCGCCCCAGACCTCCTCGAACTCCTCCTCCGGCAAGGACGAGAAGACCGGCACCCTGCGCGTGTGGCTCTTCCAGGAGGTCGGCAACGCCCCCAAGGAGAAGGTCGTCGACTCCGTCGTCGCCGGCTTCGAGAAGGCCCACAAGGGCACGAAGGTCGAGGTCGAGTACATCCCGGTCGAGACCCGCGCCCAGCGCGTCAAGGCCGCCTTCAACGACCCCGGCTCCGCGCCCGACGTGATGGAGTACGGCAACACCGACACGGCCGGCTACGTGAAGGACGGCGGACTCCTCGACGTCACCGAGGAGTTCGGCGACTGGAGCGAGGCGAAGGACACCGACCCGACGGCGAAGCAGTCCGTGACGGTGGACGGCAGGCTCTACGGCGCCCCGTTCTACGTCGGCGTCCGCGCCCTCTACTACCGCACGGACGTGTTCGAGGAGCTCGGCCTGTCCGTCCCGAGGACCATGGACGAACTCGCCTCCACCGCCCGGAAGATCCGCGCCGCGAAACCCGAGCTGTACGGGCTGGTCGTCGGCGGCGCCTACACCTACGGTGCGATGCCGTTCGTATGGGCCAACGGCGGCGAACTCGCGAGCGGCAAGGGCGGCTCGTACGCGTCCGGCATCGACAGCCCGGAGGCCCGCAAGGGCATCAAGGCGTACACGTCCCTCTTCGGCGACGACAACTGCCCGGCCGCCAAGTGCGCGGGCATGGGGGGCAACGACACGGTCAGCGCCTTCGCCGCCGGCAAGGCGGGCATGGCGATCGGCGGCGACTTCAGCCACACCGCCGTCGAGGCCGGGAAGGTCAAGGGCAAGTACGCCGTCGTCCCGCTGCCCGGGGTGAAGTCCGGCTCGATCGCTCCCGCCTTCGCGGGCGGCAACAACATCGGCGTCCTGAAGAGCACCTCTCACCGCACGCTCGCCGTGCGGCTGATGGAGCAGCTCGCCTCGAAGGAGACGCAGAGCGAACTCTTCGACGCGATGGGCTTCCTGCCGACCTTCACGGACGTCCGGACGCGGGCCGCCGCGAAGGAGCCGTTCGTGAAGCCCTTCGTGCGGACCCTCTCCGGAGGCACCAGGTTCGTCCCGGCGTCTCCCGCCTGGGCCCGGATCGACTCCTCCCTCGTCCTGCCGACGATGTTCCAGGAGGTCGTCAGCGGCAAGAAGGACGTCACGACAGCCTCCGAGGACGCCGCGAAGAAGATGAACGACGCGTTCGGTTCCGCGGGGTGAGCCCGGTGAACGACCGCGGTTCCGTGAAGGCCCCTGCGGCCGACGCGGCACCGACCGTGCCGTCCCCCCGGTCCCCGCGCGAGACCCCCGAGGACCGGGGCGGCCGCACCCCCCGCCGGGCCGCCCGCGGTACCGGCGGCTGGACCCCCTGGCTGTATCTCGCGCCGGCGCTCCTCGTGCTCGGGGGACTGCTCGTCTACCCGATCTGGCAACTCGGGCTGATCTCCTTCTTCGAGTACACCCAGGCGCAGGTCAGCGGTGGGGAGCCGGCCACCTTCGAGGGGTTCGGGAACTACGCCGAGCTGTTCGGGGATCCGCAGTTCTGGCAGGTGCTGCTCGCCACCGTGCTGTTCGCGGCGGCCTGTGTCGTCTCCACGCTCGCCGTCGGCTGCGCCCTGGCCGTGCTCCTCACGCGCGTCCGGGCCGTACCGCGGCTCGCGTTGATGCTGGCCGCCCTGGGCGCGTGGGCGACCCCGGCCGTGACCGGCTCCACGGTGTGGCTGTTCCTCTTCGACCCGGACTTCGGCCCGGTCAACCGGATGCTGGGCCTCGGCGACCACTCATGGACCTACGGCCGCCTCAGCGCCTTCTTCCTGGTGCTGCTCGAAGTGGTGTGGTGCTCCTTCCCGTTCGTGATGGTGACCGTCTACGCGGGGATCCGCGCCGTACCCGCCGAAGTGCTGGAGGCCGCCTCCCTGGACGGCGCCTCGCAGTGGCGCGTCTGGCGCTCCGTATTGGCCCCGATGCTCAGGCCGATCCTGGTCGTCGTCACCATCCAGTCGGTCATCTGGGACTTCAAGGTCTTCACCCAGATCTACGTCATGACGAACGGCGGCGGCATCGCCGGCCAGAACCTGGTCCTGAACGTCTACGCCTACCAGCAGGCCTTCGCGTCCTCGCAGTACGGCCTCGGCTCGGCGATCGGCGTCGTGATGCTGCTGATCCTGCTCGCCGTCACGCTGGTGTACCTGCGGCTGCTGCGCCGGCAGGGGGAGGAATGGTGAATCCGCTCCGCGCCCGTGTGCGCCGCCCGGGCCGGCTGGCCGCCGAGGCCTCCGCCCTGCTGATCGCGGTCGTCGTCGCCTTTCCCCTGTACTGGATGCTGCTCAGCGCCTTCAAGCCGGCCGGGGAGATCGAGTCGAGCGAACCCCGGCCGTGGACGCTCGCGCCCTCCCTGGATTCCTTCCGGCGGGTCTTCGGGCAGCAGGAATTCGGCCGCTACTTCCTCAACAGCCTTGTCGTGGCGGGCTGTGTCGTGATCGCCTCCGGGCTGATCGCGTTTCTCGCCGCGACCGCCGTCGCGCGATTCCGCTTCCGTCTCCGGACCACCCTTCTGATCATGTTTCTGGTGGCCCAGACGGTGCCCGTGGAAGCACTCACCATCCCCCTCTTCTTCCTCATGCGGGACGCCGGTCAGCTGAACACGCTGGGCGCGCTGGTCCTGCCCCACATCGCCTTCTCACTGCCCTTCGCGATCTGGATGCTGCGGGGGTTCGTGAAAGCCGTTCCGGAGGCACTGGAGGAGGCCGCGTACATCGACGGGGCGAGCAGGGCGCGATTCCTCTGGCAGATCCTTTTCCCGCTCGTCCTGCCGGGTCTCGTGGCCACCAGCGTGTTTTCGTTCATCTCCGCCTGGAACGACTTCCTGTTCGCCAAGTCGTTCATCATCAGCGACACCTCGCAGTCGACGCTGCCGATGGCCCTGCTCGTCTTCTACAAGCCCGACGACCCGGACTGGGGCGGGGTCATGGCCGCCTCCACGGTCATGACGATCCCGGTGCTGGTCTTCTTCGTACTCGTACAGCGGCGCCTGGTCTCCGGACTGGGCGGAGCGGTGAAGGACTGACGTGACCGACCTGATTCCCGCGCCCCGCGGTTCCGTCGCAGGTTCCGGCGAGGTGCGGCTGACACGGCACTCCCGGCTCTGTGCCGACACCGCGACGGAAGGCGTCGGCCACTGGCTGAGCGCCGCCCTGCGGCAGGCCACCGGCCTGCCGCTGCGCGAAGGGCGACAGCCCGACGACACCGGCGGCTGCATCGGGCTGCGACTCGACCCCGGGCTCGCCCCCGAGGAGTACCGCCTCGTCAGCGACCCCGGCGGCGTCCTCGTCGAGGGCGGCGACGCGGCCGGTGTCTTCTGGGGCGCCCAGACCCTGCGGCAACTCCTCGGCCCCGACGCGTACCGCAGGGCCCCGCTCGACCGTGACCGCGTCTGGAGCGTGCCGTATCTCAGGATCGAGGACGCCCCCCGATTCCGCTGGCGCGGCCTGATGCTCGACGTCGCCCGGCACTTCACACCCAAGGAAGGCGTGCTGCGCTACCTCGACCTGATGGCGGCGCACAAACTCAACGTCTTCCACTTCCATCTGACGGACGACCAGGGCTGGCGCATCGAGATCGAGCGGCATCCGCGGCTGACCGGGATCGGCTCCTGGCGCGCCCGTACGAAAACCGGCCACCGGGCCTCGCCGTTGTGGGAGGACAAGCCGCACGGCGGCTACTACACCCAGGACGACATCCGGGAGATCGTCGCCTACGCCGCCGAGCGGCATATCACCGTCGTCCCCGAAATCGACGTACCGGGACACTCGCAGGCCGCCATCGCCGCATACCCGGAACTCGGCAACACCGACGTCATCGACACGACCGCCCTCTCCGTCTGGGACACCTGGGGAATCAACCCGAACGTACTCGCCCCCACCGACAACACCCTGCGCTTCTACGAGGGCGTCTTCGAGGAAGTGCTCCGGCTGTTCCCCTCGGAGTTCGTGCACATCGGCGGCGACGAATGCCCCAAGGACCAGTGGCGGCGGTCCGAGACGGCCCAGGCGCGCATCGGAGAACTCGGGCTCGCCGACGAGGACGAGCTCCAGTCCTGGTTCATCGGGCACTTCGACACCTGGCTCACCGCGCGCGGACGGCGGCTGATCGGCTGGGACGAGATCCTGGAGGGCGGTCTGGCGAAGGGCGCGGCCGTGTCGTCCTGGCGCGGTTACGCCGGGGGCATCGCCGCCGCCCGGGCCGGTCACGACGTCGTCATGTGCCCCGAGCAGCAGGTGTACCTGGACCACCGTCAGGACCCGGGCCCCGAGGAACCGGTACCGATCGGGTGGGTGCGCACCCTGGAGGACGTCTACCGGTTCGAGCCCGTTCCGCCGGAGTTGACGCCCGAGGAGGCGCGGCACGTGCTGGGCACGCAGGCCAACCTGTGGACCGAGGTGATGGAGGACCACGCACGCGTCGACTACCAGGCCTTTCCCCGCCTCGCGGCCTTCGCCGAAGTCGCCTGGAGCGCCCTGCCCGCCCCGGCGGAACGGGATTTCGCCGGGTTCCAGCGCCGTATGACCGCCCACTACCGGCGCCTGGACGCCCTGGGCGTCGCCTACCGGCCCCCGTCCGGCCCGCTGCCCTGGCAGCGGCGCCCCGGCGTGCTGGGCCGCCCGCTCGACGGCCCGCCGCCCGGCCGGTAGCGCCGGCCACCGCGACCGAACAGCTCGAACAGGCCACGGAAAAAGCGCACAAGGGTCACCGAAAGTGCCAATCGGCATGCATTGGCGAACCTGTGCGAAAACGGACCATCTCGCCGGTGAGGTGGGCGAATGCCTCCTAGCGGACCCGTGTCCTCGGCTCTCGCCAAGATGTGCCAGAGTTGCCACGTCCGCCCTGTCAGCACGTACCGTACGGCAGCACAGGTGGGACCAGGTGGGGCAGCGGGAAGGGGCAGCCGGTTTGACCACGCACGCACCGCAGGCGGCGCAGGCCGTCACGCTGCCCACGACGCTGGACGAGGCCGTCGCGGCGCTCACCGCCGTGCCCGCCGCCGTGCCCGTCGCGGGCGGCACCGACCTGATGGCCGCCGTCAACTCGGGGCAGCTCAGGCCCGCCGCCCTGGTGGGCCTCGGCCGGATCAGCGAGATCCGCGGCTGGCAGTACCTGGACGGTCACGCGCTGCTCGGCGCGGGCCTCACGCACGCCCGCATGGGCCGTCCCGACTTCGCGGCCCTGATCCCGGCGCTCGCCGCCGCCGCGCGCGCCGCGGGCCCGCCGCACATCCGCAACGCGGGCACCCTCGGCGGCAACATCGCCTCGGCCGCCCCCACCGGCGACGCGCTGCCGGTGCTGGCCGCCCTGGAGGCGACCCTGATCATCGCGGGACCGGGCGGAGCCCGCCGGGAGATCCCCGTCTCGCACCTGCTGGCCGGGATGGACATGCTGCGCGCCGGTGAACTCATCGGCTTCGTGCGCGTACCGCTGCTGCACGCCCCGCAGGTCTTCCTGAAGGCCACCGGCCGGACCGGCCCGGGGCGCGCGGTGGCGTCCGTGGCCCTGGTCCTGGACCCCGCGCGCCGGGGTGTGCGCTGCGCGGTGGGAGCCATAGCGCCGATGGCGCTGCGGCCCCTGGAGGCGGAGCAGTGGGTGGCCGGCCTCATCGACTGGGACAACAACCGCGCGCTCGTCCCGGAGGCGCTGAACGCCTTCGGCGAGTACGTCGCCGCGGCCTGCATCCCCGACGCGGCGCCGGCCGAGGACGGCTCGGTCGCACCGCTTCCGCCCGCCGTACTGCACCTGCGGCGCACCGTCGCCGCGCTGGCCCGACGAGCACTGGGGAGGGCGCTGTCGTGAGCGACGACCGGCACGGAGAGGGCACGCCCCGGGGCGGCAGCCGCTGGGACCCGCTGCCCCAGGGCGAGTACGACGACGGCGCCACGGCCTTCGTCGAACTGCCCGAGGGGGGCGTCGACGCCCTGCTGGCCGCCGACAGTCCGCTGGCCGCGCCCGGCCACGGCTACGTACCGCCGCAGATAACGGTCAATCCCGCGACGACGGCCGGCACCGACCCGGCGGCCACGGGCGCGTGGCCGGTGCCCGGCGCGCCGGTCGACGGGGCGCAGTGGCACGACCCGAACGCCGCGCACCAGCAGCACGGCCACGAGCGCGGCGCGCACCGGCAGCAGGGCCACGACGTGCCCGAGCAGCCCTACGGCTCCGACACGCCGTACGACCCCGGGACCCCCTATGGCTCCGGCGCGACGGCGCCGCAGTACGGCGGGGACGACCGGTTCACGTACGACCCCCCGGCGACCGGCCAGTGGAACTTCGAGGAGGCCGCGGCGGCGGCCGAGGCCGCGCCCGGCCATGACGTGACCGGGCAGTGGTCCATCCCCGTCGCCGGGGGCGACCTTCCGGACGAGTCGGGCGAATTCACCACGTCCTCGCTGGTCGAGCAGTGGGGCGGCACCCCGCCGGCCACGCTGCCCGGCGGCGCGCCCGCGCCCTGGGCGACGCAGGCCCCGGGCCGGCCGTGGGGGCAGCAGGACCCGCAGGACCCTGCGGGGCAGGAGGCGGCCCAGCCGGGCCATCCCCACGAGCACGGGCCCGACCAGGGCCACGCGCACGACCAGCAGCACGGGCAGCGGGCCGACGCCGGACCGGCCTCCGGATACGCCCCGGAGCAGCAGGCGGGCCCGGACGGGGAGTTCGGCCATGCGCCGGAGGCGTCCGGGAGCACCGGCCACGCACCGGATACGCCCGGCGCCCCTCACGCGCCTCAGCCCTCGGACTACGCACCGGTGGGGCCCGAGGAGGCCGGCCACCCGACGGACCCGTCCCGGTTCGCCGAGCAGGGGCCGGAGCAGGCCGAGTACGCCGACCACGGGCGGGAGTCCGTCGAGTACGCCGACCACGGACCCGAGCAGGCCGAGTACGCCGACCACGGGCGGGAGTCCGTCGAGTACGCCGACCACGGACCCGAGCAGGCCGAGTACGCCGACCACGGGCCGGAGTCCGTCGAGTACGCCGACCACGGGCCGGAGTCCGCCGACGTCCCCCGGCCCGGGCCCGAGTCGTCCGGCTCCGCCGGTCACCCGATGCCTGCCGCCCACCCGCCCGAGCCCCCGTACGCGGAGGCATTCGGCGACTTCCGGGGCGAGTTCCCCGGCGAACCCCTGCCCGAGGCGCGCCCGGAAGCCGCCTCGCTCCCGCAGGACGCCTACGAAGCCTCACAGGCCGCTCCCGGAGCCGGTGAGCACGCCGACGACGCGCAGGACGCCCCAGGGGCTCCAGAGGCCGCCGACAGCCCCTCCGAGCCCGCTGCGGAGCCCCTGCCGGCCGAGGCGGACGCCGACGCCGGCACCGGCCAGGAGACCGCCGACGGCGGGTCCCAGGACGATCCCGCCCCGGACGAGGACCCGGACACCCACCCGGCCGACGCCCCCTCCGGCACCGCTCCCCAGGAGGAACACCCCCTCGCCTCGTACGTCCTGCGCGTCAACGGCACCGAACGCCCCGTCGCCGACGCGTGGATCGGCGAGTCCCTGCTGTACGTGCTGCGTGAGCGGCTCGGACTCGCGGGCGCCAAGGACGGCTGCTCACAGGGCGAGTGCGGCGCGTGCAACGTCCAGGTCGACGGGCGGCTCGTGGCGTCCTGCCTGGTCCCCGCCGTGACCGCCGCCGGCAGCGAGGTCCGTACCGTCGAAGGCCTGGCCGAGGACGGACAGCCGTCGGACGTGCAGCGGGCGCTCGCGCGCTGCGGCGCCGTGCAGTGCGGCTTCTGCGTCCCCGGCATGGCGATGACCGTGCACGACCTGCTGGAGGGCAACCCGGCGCCCACCGAGCTGGAGACCCGCCAGGCGCTGTGCGGCAACCTGTGCCGCTGCTCGGGCTACCGGGGCGTGGTGGACGCCGTCAAGGAAGTCGTCGCCGAACGCGAGGCCCACTCCGCGCCCGGCGACGGTGACACCGGAGAGGCCCGCATCCCGCGCCAGGCGGGCCCGGGCGCCGGTGGCGTGAACGCGTCGGCCTTCGGGGCGCCCCCGGAACCGCACGCCCCCGGACCGCACTCCCCAGAAGCGCACGACCAGCCCTACGGCCAGGACGGAGGCCCCGCGTGAGCAACGAAGCAGCCACCGCCCAGGCCGCACAGGCCGCGGAGGCCGCCCCGGCCCCGGAACCGCTCCCGCACGGCATCGGCGCCTCGCTCCCGCCCGCCGACGCCCGCGCCAAGACGGAGGGCACCTTCCCCTACGCCGCCGACCTGTGGGCCGAGGGCCTGCTGTGGGCGGCCGTGCTGCGCTCACCGCACCCGCACGCGCGCATCCTGTCCATCGACACCACCCACGCGCGGGAGATGCCCGGCGTCCGCGCCGTCGTCACCCACGAGGACATCCCCGGCAGCCCGTTCCACGGCCGCGGCACGGCCGACCGCCCGGTCTTCGCCTCCGAGGTCGTGCGCCACCACGGCGAGCCCATCGCCGCCGTCGCCGCCGACCACCCGGACACCGCGCGCATGGCGGCGGCCGCCGTCATCGTCGAGTACGAGGTGCTCGACCCGGTGACCGACCCGGAGCAGGCCTTCGAGGCCGAGCCGCTGCACCCCGACGGCAACCTGATCCGGCACATCCCGCTGAGCCACGGCGACCCGGACGCGGCCGGCGAGATCGTCGTAGAGGGCCTGTACCGCATCGGCCGCCAGGACCCCGCGCCCATCGGCGCCGAGGCGGGCCTGGCCGTGCCGCGTCCGGACGGCGGGGTGGAGCTGTACCTCGCCTCCACCGACCCGCACGCCGACCGCGACGCGGCCGCCGCCGCCTTCGGACTGGAACCCGAGCGCGTCAAGATCGTCGTCACCGGCGTCCCGGGCGCCACGGCCGACCGCGAGGACCAGGGCTTCCAGCTGCCGCTCGGCCTGCTGGCGCTGCGCACCGGCTGCCCGGTGAAGCTCACCGCCACGCGCGAGGAGTCCTTCCTCGGCCACGTCCACCGCCACCCCACCCTGCTGCGCTACCGCCACCACGCCGACGCCGAGGGCAGACTCGTCAAGGTCGAGGCGCAGATCCTGCTCGACGCGGGCGCCTACGCCGACACCTCCTCCGAGGCCCTGGCCGCCGCCGTCGCCTTCGCCTGCGGCCCGTACGTCATCCCGAACGCCTTCATCGAGGGCTGGGCCGTACGCACCAACAACCCCCCGTCCGGCCATGTACGCGGCGAAGGCGCCATGCAGGTGTGCGCCGCCTACGAGGCGCAGATGGACAAGATCGCCAAGAAGCTCGGCCTCGATCCGGCGGAAGTGCGGCTGCGCAACGTGCTGGCGACCGGCGACGTGCTGCCGACCGGCCAGACCGTGACCTGCCCCGCCCCGGTCGCCGAACTCCTCCAGGCCGTACGGGACTTCGAGCTGCCGCCGCTGCCCAAGGACACGCCCGAGGACGAGTGGCTGCTGCCCGGCGGACCCGAGGGCGCGGGGGAGCCGGGCGCGGTGCGCCGGGGCGTGGGCTACGGCATCGGCATGGTGCACATGCTCGGCGCGGAGGGCGCGGACGAGGTCTCCACGGCCACGGTGAAGGTCCACGACGGGGTCGCGACGGTGCTGTGCGCGGCCGTCGAGACCGGCCAGGGCTTCACGACGCTGGCCCGGCAGATCGTCCAGGAGACGCTCGGCATCGACGAGGTGCACGTGGCGCCGGTCGACACCGACCAGCCTCCCGCGGGCGCGGGTTGCCGCGGCCGCCACACCTGGGTCTCGGGCGGGGCGGTCGAGCGCGCGGCGAAGATGGTCCGCACGCAGCTCCTCCAACCGCTCGCCCACAAGTTCGGCATGTCGACCGAGCTGCTCCAGATCACCGACGGCAAGATCACGTCGTACGACGGCGTTCTCTCCACGACCGTCACCGAGGCGCTGGACGGCAAGGAGCTGTGGGCCACCGCCCAGTGCCGCCCGCACCCGACCGAGCCGCTGAACGAGACCGGCCAGGGCGACGCCTTCGTGGGCATGGCCTTCTGCGCGATCCGCGCGGTGGTGGACGTCGACATCGAGATCGGCTCCGTGCGGGTCGTGGAACTCGCCGTCGCCCAGGACGTGGGCCGCGTCCTGAACCCGGCCCAGCTCGCCGCCCGGATCGAGGCGGGCGTGACCCAGGGCGTGGGCATCGCGCTCACCGAGAACCTCCGCACGCCGCGCGGCATCGTCCGCCACCCCGACCTGACCGGCTACGCCCTCCCGACCGCCCTCGACGCGCCCGACATCCGCATCGTCCGGCTGGTCGAGGAACGCGACGTGGTCGCCCCCTTCGGCGCCAAGGCGGTCAGCGCCGTGCCGGTGGTGGCGTCCCCGGCGGCCATCGCGTCCGCCGTCCGGGCCGCGACGGGCCGCCCTGTGAACCGCCTCCCGATCCGCCCTCAGGCAGCGGTGGTCACGGAACGGGCCTGAGCCTGTCCGTGCCGCCGGCCGGGGCGGCCGTGCCCGGGGCATCGGAACCCGGTCGCCGGGTCTCGGCCGAGGCACTTCGGAACTGACGTCGCGCGCGCCGGAGACAGGAAGCGATTTCTGCGGAGAGGGAACGCGCGGGGGTGCTCTGAGCGTCTTGTGAGGTGGACGCGTGGGGTTGTTGGGCGCGCGTCGCTGTTCCGGGGCGTTGTCAGTGGTGGGGCGTACCGTTCTGGGCAGTGGGGAACGGCTGCCGGGCTGGTCCGGGCGGTCTGCCGTGCTCCGCCAGGGGACGGTGAGCAAGCACATGCGGGGGAGCCCATGAGTATGACCGACGCCGGTTCCGCGGTGATCACCCTGACCGAGTCCGAGCTGGACCCGTGGGTGACGCACGCGTCCACGCGGCACTGGCTGACCGGCCCCGGACTCCCCGTCGGCAGCGGCGTGCTGAGCTTCGCGGAGCTGAGCCGCGAGGGCCTGCGCACGGTCGCCGACTCGACCGGCGACCCGGACGACCGCCTCCCGGCCGAGCTGCGTGAGCAGCTGGTGATTGGCGGACTGCTGGGCCCTGTCGGACTGGAGAGGGAATCGGTCCTGCTGGACGGTGCGACGGGCGAGATCTCGACGACGTACGTCCTGCACGACCGCCCCGACCTGATGGACCGCCGCCCCCTGGCCCCCTCGCTGCGGACGCTGGTCCGCTTCGCTGAGGCCACGGACGAACTGGCCGGTCTGCGCGGCCAGTTCGCCTCCTACGCGGGCCGCTACGGCCCCAAGGCGGTGGCGGAGGCCTCGCAGCACCTGCTCGCGGTGTTCCGGGACGGCGCGGACGGCGAACCGGCCCCGTTCTGGAAGATGGCTGCTCTGATCCGCCCCCTGTCCCTGGTGGCGGGCCGCGGCGGGGCGTCCGGCCTCTCCCTGGATCTGCCGCACCGTCTCCTGGACCAGGAGTTCGGCCCCCGCAAGGTGGCGCGCTTCGAGGACGTCGACTTCCCCGCGACCCTCACGCACGAGCCGACCCGCCGCTTCCTGCGCGAGGTGGGCCTGCCGGAGGACGCCCACGTGTTCTCCCTGGACACGGACGTCCCCCTGGCGACCCTCGCCGAGTACTACGCCGACACCGGCACCCCGGCCGAACTCCCCGCCGGGGCCCACCGCCTGATCCGCCTCGGCCACCTGGTCGAGGACAACAGCCTGGTCGTCGACGGCGCGACGGGCGCCGTCCTGAACTGGAGCGAACCCGAGGCGACGCTGTACCCGCTCAACACGGACGTGTCGACCCTCGCCTTCACCCTCTGGCTCCTGCACCGCGAGCGCGCGATAGACGCCCAGTCGGCCCACGAGCTGACGACCGACACCTACGACCAGCTGGCCATGACGATGCTCCAGGTCCTGTCGACGGTGGACCCCACGGGCGTCACCGCTGGCACAACGGAACGCCACTACTGGACGGACGCGTTCCGGGACGAGGCCGGCGGGGTGCTCTGAGGACACGGCCTCGGGCCCTGCTCAGACCCGCTGCGGCTGTTCCCGCTCGGCGGCCCGGGCACCCGCCGGGTCGCTCACAGCGGTGGAGCGGCGGGCGAGGTCGGGCACGACGGTGGCCAGGCCCGCCAGCGCCATGACCGCACCCAGCCAGAGCGGGGCGCGCAGGCCCCAGTTGTCGATGAAGACGGCGCCCATGGAGGAGCCGATGATGACGCCGAGCGTGATGAACGATGTGTGCACGGTGTTGACCAGCGGCCCCGCATTGCCGGTGCGCTGAACGCGGGTCACCATCGCCGGGTTCATGGTGACGCCGACGAGTCCGACGCCCATCATGCAGATGACGGCCGGCACGGGCAGACCGGCGAGGAGCGCGAAGCCGGCGAGGAAGACAGCGTTCAGGACAAGGCCGACGGCGAGCACCGGCACGGTGTGACGGTCGGCGAGGCGCCCGACGACGGTGTTGCCGACGACGGTGGCGGCACCGTAGGCGATCAGCAGCCCGGGGACGGTGCCGGCGGAGAAGCCGGTGACGTCGGTGAGGATCGGGTTGAGGTAGCTGAAGGCCGAGAAGGTGGCGCCGATGATGAGCGTGCTGGTGGACAGCGCCAGCCACAGCCGCGGATTCCTGAAGACGCCGAGCTCCGCACGCAGTCCGCTGCCGCCCTCGGTGCGCTCGACGCGGGGTACGCCGAGGAGGGTGGCCAGGGCGGCGATCACCGTGATCAGGGTGATGACCCAGAACGCCGCACGCCAGCCGAATCGTTCCCCGACCAGGGTCGACAACGGCAGCCCGAGCAGGGTGCCGAGCATGAGGCCGTTCATCGCGACCGCGATGGCGCGGCCGCGGACCTCCGGGCGGGTGATGCGGGCGCACAGCGAGATTCCCACGCCGAAGAAGGCCTGGGAGGCGACGCCGCTGATGATCCGGGCGGTCATCATCGTGGCGTAGCCGTTCGCGGTGGCGGCGAGCACGTTGCCCGTCAGGAAGATCGCGAACAGCACCATCAGTGCCGTGCGTGCCGGGAGTTTCATGAGCGCCACGGTGAGGAACGGCCCGCCTGCCGCCATGGCCACCGCGAACGCGGTGATGAGGTATCCGATCTGCGGAATGGTCGCGTCCAGCCCATCGGCCATCTGGGGCATCAGCCCGGCGACCACGAACTCGCTGGTCACCAGGGCGAAGATGCCGAGCGCCAGGACGTATACGGCACGTGGCACGGTTTCGGTCTCCTTCGGGGAGTCGGGGATCCGGGCCAATCACGTGGACCGGTGTTATGTATCGATCAGTTCAAAACTTGGGCATGCGTAGGAGCGCCCGGGGGCGCGGTGAGAGGCAGGGGGCCGGTGGTCGGGGAAGGGGGAGGGAGGGGAGGGTTGATGGGGGTCAGGGGGTCAGGGCGTCCAGGGCGACCTCGGCGATCGACTCCATCGCGGCACGGTCTGCGCCGCCCTGGCCCGAGATGCGCATGCCGGCGATCGCCGCGTTGAGGAACCGGGCCAGCGCGCCGGTGTCCCGGGTGGAGGTGATACTGCCGTCCCGCCGGCCCTCCTCGACGACCGCCCGTAGGGCCGTCAGCCGGCGGGCCGTATCACGCTCCAGCATGCGCGCCGCGCCGGTGTCGCGTGCGGCCAGCTCGACCGTGGTGTTCACGGTCAGGCAACCGATACTGCGGCCCTCCGCCCGGTGTTCCGCGTCGCCGTCGATGACCATGGTGAAGAGCGTGCGGATGCGGTCGGCGCCGTTGAGCCGCGAATCCTCCAGGACGGCCAGCTGTGCGGTCGTCATGGTGTCGATGTAGCGGCTCAGCGCGCGCTCGAAGAGGTCGTGCTTGCTCTTGAACGTGTTGTAGACGCTGCTGCGCCCCAGTCCCGTGGCCTCGCACAGATCCTGTGTGGAAGTGGCCTCGTAGCCCTTCTTCCAGAACGTGTGCATCGCCGCGTCCAGGGCCCGCTCCTCGTCGAACATCCTCGGTCGGGCCATGACGGCACCCTAGCTGTTTTGGACTGGCCGATGCAATAAGGGTCGAGCGGGCCTGAATCCGTCCGCGTCAGACGGACTTGACGGCGTTGCGGCGGCGGACAGCGAGGACCAGGCCACCGCCGAGCACCGCGGCGGCAGCCGCTGCACCGGCGAGGAGCGGGGTGCCGTCGGAGCCGGTCGCGGCGAGGTTGCCGCCGGTGGCGCCGCCGGTCGTGGTGCCGGTGGAGCCGCCGGTCGTCGTGCCCTGCGAAGCCGTCGCGGACGCCGAGGGGGAGGCCGTGGCACCCGTGCCGCCGGCGGCCTGGCCCTCGGGGGCGTTGCCGTTCCCGCCGTTGCCCGCACCGCCGTCGGCGCCGTCCGAGGGACTCGGCTCGGGCTCGTAGTCGCTCGGCAGGTCGATGCCGATCGAGGCGACGTTGTTGGCGCGGTTCTTGTCGTACGCGGGGACGATGTCGTAGACGGACGACGCCTTGATCTCGCCCTCGGTGTCCTGCGCGGACTTCTTGATCTTCAAGGTGAAGGTGTACATCAGGGACTGGCCGACGTCGAGGGTCCCGTCCTGCGGCCAGCACACGTACTTCGGCTTGCCGGTGGTGCCCTGCGGTGCGCTCGGTCCGTCGATCCCGAACGGCGCGCAGTCCTTCGGCACCTTCACGGCGACCGTGCCCGGCGGGATCTGTACGAGCAGACCCGGAAGGTCGTCGCTCTCCTGGTTCTGCACCCAGCCCGGGCCGTCGTTGCGCAGGGTCGCCGTGACCGACTGCTCCCCGCCTGCCAGGGCCTCCATCTCCTCACCGACCGCGACCAGATCGGCGGAGTTGTCCGCGGTCAGGGTGAGCCGCCGGTAGCTGTCGCCGAACCCCTCGCCCGGGGCGTCGCCGCTCGCGCTCGTGCCGTACTCGACGGACTCCATCAGGGCGTTGTCCCGTGCCTTGAACCGCACGGGCGTGGTGACGGAGGCACCGGGCTCGATGACCGTGTCGAGTTCACAAACCGCCTGCCTGACCTGGTCCTTGACGGTCGAGTAGGTGCAGCCCTTCACCTGCTCGGGGAAGTCCAGCCCACGGGTCAGACGCACCCGGAAGGTGACCCCGTCCACGGCGGCCGTGCCCTGGTTGGTGAGGGTGACGGACTTGTCGTAGACCTCACCCGGCTTGGGAGTCGCGGACGGCAGGGCCGACACGACCAGCTCGGGCTCGCCCCCCTCCGCGTGCGCCAGGGGTGCGGCGACAGCGGGGCCGGCGACGGCGAGCACGACGGCGGCCAGGCCGGCTGCCGAGGGGCGAAGGTGCACGGTGTTTCTCCTCGTCGAAACAGGGGACGGACGGACCGGAGCATTGACTACCGGTCATGTCCTGGACACCTGAGAGGCACTCGGGGTTGTGCGGGACTCTCCGCGCGCCGTGCGGTGAACGTCACAACGACCCGAGGCGCCCGCCGGATTGCCCCGTTGCGCCCTGAACGCGCCCTTCTCCGCGCCGGAACTCCCGCACATGCTCGGGTCATGGGGGACACAGAAGCGTCGAGCATCATCCCGTTGCCCGACCCCGACGGACACCGGCAGCGGCCCCCTGACGCGCCGCGCCCGTGGGAGAACACCGACCGGGCACAGGCCGCGACGGAAGGCGCCACCGGCCCCGAGCCACCCGCCCCACACGAGTGCCCCCACTGCGGGCTGACCGGTGAGCGGCACATCACGTACTACGGCACACATGTCCTCCTCGAACCGGGCATGCCGGTGCCCGCGCACATGGTGCCCGCATGGCACCGCTGGTACGTGGACTCCAACGCCACGGCATGGAACAGCCGCGAGGACGAGCCCGCCCCCGGCGCGGTGTGCCGCGTCCCGCATCGCATCGCCTGCCCCGGTCTGAGCCCGGAGGAGGCGGGCATCTGGCGATGGCTGGACGCCGTACGCGAGGAGAACGCCCGCAGGGCACGGCGGAAGGCCGACGGGGACACCGACCCGGCGGCACTTCCGGACGCCGGCTGACGCCGCGAAGCATGTGATGGGGCACCAAGGCGGACAACCGAAAGGGCGGCACCTCGCGGGGTGCCGCCCTTCGCTCTGCCTTGTCAGACAGACAGAAGCCGCGGCGGGATTCGAACCCGCGTAACTCGCTTTGCAGGCGAGTCCCTGAACCACTCGGGCACACGGCCGTGTTCGTACTGTGTGCAATGACCGTAGGCCGGGGTGGGAGGGAGGCTCAAGGGCATCGCTCGGGATGCAACGTGACTGCCATACGCCGTTCATGAACGGCGGCCGGCCGAGAAGTGGGGCGTACGACCAACGTCCCAGAGGAGCCCCGACTGGCGACAGGGGTCAAAAGCCCGCGTGGGCCTTACGCTGGCGGGCATGCCTGACTCCGAGCCGCGTGCCACCGATGTCGTGGGTGCTGCCGTCCCGTCCTCCCTCGGCCACCGAGATGAGGGTGTGCTGGGGCCGGGATACCGGGCGTTGAGTGTCGGGATCGTCTCCGTCGTGCTGCTCATCGCCTTCGAGGCGACCGCTGTCGGGACGGCGATGCCTGTCGCGGCCCGGGAACTGGACGGGGTGTCCCTGTACGCCTTCGCGTTCTCCGGGTACTTCACGACCAGTCTGTTCGGGATGGTGCTCTCCGGTCAGTGGTCGGACCGGCGCGGCCCGCTGGGACCGTTGACGGCGGGCATCGCCTCCTTCGGTGCCGGACTGCTGCTGTCCGGGACCGCCGGGACCATGTGGGTGTTCATCCTGGGGCGGGCCGTACAGGGACTCGGCGGCGGGTTGGTGATCGTCGGGCTGTACGTCGTCGTCGGGCGGGCCTACCCGGAGCGGCTGCGGCCCGCCATCATGGCCGCGTTCGCCGCGAGCTGGGTACTGCCGTCGATCGTCGGCCCGCTCGCCGCCGGCACGGTGACCGAGCAACTGGGGTGGCGGTGGGTGTTCGTGGGGATACCCGTGCTCGTCGTCTTCCCGCTCGCGCTCGCGCTGCCGCAGATACGGCGCCGGGCGTCCGGCCCGGCTGAACGCACCGCCGCACGGCCCGCCGCGGCGGGGACTTCCGACGGGGCGGAGGCGCCGGCCTCCTTCGACCGCCGACGCATCCGGCTCGCCCTGGCCATCTCCCTGGGCGCCGGACTGCTCCAGTACGCCGCCCAGGACCTGCGGCCGCTCTCGCTCCTGCCCGGTGCCGTGGGCGTGGCGCTGCTCGTGCCGGCCGTGCTAGGGCTGCTCCCGCGCGGCACCTACCGGGCCGTGCGCGGGCTGCCGTCGGTCGTGCTGTTGCGCGGAGTCGCCGCCGGATCCTTCATCGCCGCCGAGTCGTTCGTGCCGCTGATGCTGGTGACGCAGCGCGGACTCAGTCCGACGCTGGCCGGGTTCTCGCTCGCCGCGGGCGGCGGGACGTGGGCGCTGGGCTCATGGGTGCAGTCGCGCTCGCGGGTGGAGCCGTACCGGGAGCGGCTGACCACCGTCGGGATGCTGCTGGTGGCGGCGGCCATCGCCACGGCACCGAGCGTGCTGATCGATGCCGTGCCCGTCTGGACCGTCGCCGTCGCCTGGGCCTTCGGGTGCTTCGGGATGGGGCTGGTGATCTCCTCCACGAGCGTCCTCCTGCTCAAGCTCTCCGCCCCCGAGGAGGCCGGCACCAACTCCGCCGCTCTGCAGATCTCCGACGGCCTCTCCAACGTCGTCCTGCTGTCCGCCGGCGGCGCCGCCTTCGCCGCGCTCGGGGGCGGCGCGCTCTCCCACACGACCACCCTGGCCTCCGGCTCCCACCCGGCCGCCTTCACCGCGGTGTTCCTGCCGATGGCGGGGGTGGCGCTGGCCGGGGCCTGGGTGTCGACGCGGCTGCGGGAACGACGGCCGTAGAGGTGGCCGTAAAACGGTCGCCCTCTCCACCCCCCGGCCGTAGCCTCTGCGCATGTCCCACCTCGTGCTGCCCCTCGACCCCGCCCTGCGGACGGACCTGGACGACCTCGCGGACGCGCAGGGCCTCGCGCCCGAAGAGATGGCCCTGCTGGCCGTTCGCGAACACCTGCGCCAGGAGGGCGGACGCGTGCGGGCCGTCGGGGAGGGGCTCGCGCGGCAGCACGCCGACCTGCTGAGGAGGCTCGGCGAATGACCCGGTACCTGACCGTCGACGAGGTCACCGGCATTGCCGAGATCGCCTTCGGCGGGCGGCCGCCCGAGGCGCGCGCTCCCGGACTGCTCGCCTCCGCCGTGCACCGCCCCCGCGCCCGCATGTTCGGTACGACCGCCTACGAGGATTTGTACGAGCAGGCGGCCGCCCTGCTCCACGCCCTCGCCGCCAACCACCCGTCGACGGGAACAAGCGCACCGCCTGGCTGGCCACCGCCACCTTCCTCGCCCTCAACGGCGTCGACCTGGCCGCGGTGGACCAGGACGTGGCCTACGCGCTGGTCGTCGACGTCGCCTCCGGGGCGGAAGCGGAGGTCGGGAGGATCGCGGGACGGCTGCGGCGGCTGTGACGTCGGTCCCACCCGAAGGTGACCCGGCCCGGTCCGCGCGTTGACCGGCCCGGGCCGCCGGTAGGGTGGCCCGGTTGTCATACGTAGCCGAGCCGTCAGGCTCCCTCGCACGAGCCGCCCGACCCCCAACGGAGACCGTGACTACCACCGCCGGCACCAGTTCCGCCTCGCACCACCTGTCCCCGGCGTTCCCCGGGCGCGCCCCCTGGGGTACCGCCAGCAAGCTGCGCGCCTGGCAGCAGGGCGCGATGGACAAGTACATCCAGGAGCAGCCGCGGGACTTCCTGGCGGTCGCCACCCCCGGCGCCGGCAAGACGACCTTCGCGCTGACGCTGGCCTCCTGGATGCTGCACCACCACGTGGTGCAGCAGGTGACCGTGGTCGCCCCGACCGAGCACCTGAAGAAGCAGTGGGCGGAGGCCGCGGCCCGCATCGGTATCAAACTCGACCCGGAGTACAGCGCCGGGCCGCTCGGCCGGGAGTACCACGGCGTCGCCGTGACGTACGCCGGCGTCGGTGTCCGGCCCATGCTCCACCGCAACCGCGTGGAGCAGCGCAAGACGCTCGTCATCCTCGACGAGATCCACCACGCCGGTGACAGCAAGTCCTGGGGCGAGGCCTGCCTCGAGGCCTTCGAGCCCGCGACGCGACGACTCGCCCTGACCGGTACGCCCTTCCGGTCCGACACCAACCCCATCCCCTTCGTGACGTACGCGGAGGGCGACGACGGGATCCGGCGCTCCGCAGCCGACTACACCTACGGCTACGGCAACGCCCTCGCGGACAACGTCGTGCGGCCCGTCATCTTCCTCTCCTACAGCGGCAACATGCGCTGGCGCACCAAGGCCGGCGACGAGATCGCCGCCCGGCTGGGCGAGCCCATGACCAAGGACGCCATCAGCCAGGCCTGGCGGACCGCCCTCGACCCGCGCGGTGAGTGGATGCCGTCGGTGCTGCGCGCCGCGGACCAGCGGCTGACCGAGGTCAGGAAGGCCATCCCGGACGCGGGCGCGCTCGTCATCGCCTCCGACCAGGACTCGGCGCGCGCGTACGCCAAGCTCATCCGCGAGATCACCGGCACCGGTGCGACCCTCGTCCTGTCCGACGACTCCGGTGCCTCCGAGCGGATCGACGAGTTCAGCGCGAACAACGACCGGTGGATGGTCGCGGTGCGGATGGTGTCCGAGGGCGTCGACGTACCGCGGCTCGCGGTCGGGGTGTACGCCACCACCATCTCGACACCGCTGTTCTTCGCCCAGGCCGTCGGGCGTTTCGTACGGTCCCGGCGGCGCGGCGAGACCGCCTCCGTGTTCCTGCCGACCGTGCCCGACCTGCTCTCCTTCGCCAACGAGATGGAGCGCGAGCGCGACCACGTCCTCGACAAGCCCAAGAAGGAGGGCGAGGAGGACCCGTACGCCGAGTCCGAGAAGGAGATGGACGAGGCGAACCGGGAGCAGGACGAGGACACCGGCGAGCAGGAGCAGTTCTCCTTCGAGGCGCTGGAGTCCGAGGCCGTCTTCGACCGGGTCATGTACAACGGCGCCGAGTTCGGCATGCAGGCCCACCCGGGCAGCGAGGAGGAGCAGGACTACCTCGGCATCCCGGGCCTGCTGGAGCCCGACCAGGTGCAGCTGCTGCTCCAGAAGCGGCAGGCCAAACAGATCTCGCACAGCCGCAGGAAGCCGGACGCGGAGGCCGACCTGCTCGAGGTGCCCGCCGAGCGGCGGCCCGTGGTCTCCCACAAGGAGATGATGGAGCTGCGGCGCCAGCTCAACACGATGGTCGGCGCGTACGTCCACCAGAGCGGCAAGCCGCACGGGGTGATCCACACGGAGCTGCGGCGCGTGTGCGGGGGGCCTCCGGCGGCGGAGGCGACTGCGGGGCAGTTGCGGCAGCGGATCGCCAAGGTGCGGGAGTGGGCCACGCGCATGAAGTGACGTGCCGGGGGCTCCACAACCTGGGGGGCGTGCATACCGCCGCAAACGGAAGCAGTACGCCCCGGGTCGTGCCCGGATTCTGGACGGAGACTTCCGCTCAGCGAACCTGCTTCGCTACTGTCCGGCTACGCACACGCCCCGTGGCAGCGCCGCCGCGGAGCGCAGCCGTGAAGCGACGCGGCCCGGACAGGCCGGGCCGCCGACCGATCGGCGGCCTCTGAAGCGCGTCACCCACGGGACTCGGTGACGCATTCGCCGACCGGGGAGCCGCCGACCTCACCACTAAGGAGTGGGCGTCGTGACCGCGGAGACCTCCCAGACGCTCGACCGGGGACTGCGTGTCCTCAAGCTGCTCGCCGACACGGACCACGGGCTGACCGTGACCGAACTCTCCCTCCGGCTGGGCGTGAACCGGACCGTCGTGTACCGGTTGCTCGCCACGCTGGAACAGCACGCCCTCATACGCCGTGACCTCGGCGGACGTGCCCGGGTCGGGCTCGGCGTGCTGCGACTGGGACGCCAGGTCCATCCGCTGGTGCGGGAGGCCGCGATGCCGGCGCTGCGGTCACTGGCCGAGGACATCGGCGCGACCGCGCATCTGACCATGGTCGACGGGGCGGACGCGCTGGCCGTGGCCGTCGTGGAGCCGACCTGGACGGACTATCACGTCGCCTACCGCGCCGGGTTCCGGCATCCCCTGGACCGGGGCGCCGCCGGCAAGGCGATACTCGGGGCCCGGCAGCACCCGATGGCCGAACCCGGATACATGCTGACCCACGGGGAGCTGGAGGCCGGCGCCTGGGGTGCCGCTGCACCGCTGCTAGGCGTGACGGGCGTCGAGGGCAGCGTGGGCGTGGTGATGCTGGCGGAGGCGGTGCCGGAACGGGTGGGGCCGAGGGTCGTCGAAGCGGCCCGGGAGGTCGCGGAGGCACTGCGCTGACGGCTCGACCTGGGCTGAGGTCGTTCAGCGGCCGCCTGCGGCCTCCCCTCCCGGGCACCGGGCGCCCTGGTCCTGGTCGTATCCTCCTCCCGCGTTAGATTGATCCCGTGTTCTCTCGCCTCACGCGTCCCCAGGCCATCGCCGTCTGCGCCCTGCCCGTCGTGGCCCTGCTCGCGACGGCGGTGTTCGCGCCGCTGCCGTTCTCGGTGGCGCAGCCGGGGCTGACGGCGAACGTGCTCGGGGAGAACAAGGGCACGGAGGTGATCACCATCTCCGGTGCGCCGGTCCGGGACACCAAGGGTCAGCTGCGGATGACCACCATCGAGGCGACCTCCCCGGACACCCGGGTCTCGCTCCCCGACGTCGTCGACAGCTGGTTCCGTACCGACCAGGCGGTCATGCCGCGCGACTCCGTCTACCCGAGCGGCGGCAACGTCAAGGAGATCGAGCGGCACAACGAGAAGCAGATGAAGGACTCCCAGGACGCGGCGACGCAGGCCGCGCTCGGGTACCTCGGTCTCGACGACAAGGACGTCGAGGTCAGTCTGAAGCTCGCGGACGTGGGCGGTCCCAGTGCGGGACTGCTCTTCTCCCTCGGGATCATCGACAAGCTGGACGGCGACGGCACCGGCGGGGACCTCACCGGCGGGCGGGTCATTGCCGGTACGGGCACGATCGACGCGGCCGGCCGGGTCGGTGCGGTGGGGGGCGTCGCCCTCAAGACCCAGGCCGCGAAGCGGGACGGGGCGACGGTGTTCCTGGTCCCCAAGGCGGAGTGCGGGGACGCTCGCGCCGAGCTTCCGAAGGGGCTGCGGTTGATTCCGGTGACCACCCTGAAGAGCACGGTGAGTTCGCTGGTGGCTCTGGAGACCGGGAAGGGCTCCGTGCCCAGCTGCTAGTGGGCGGGGACCGGCCCCGGCCGGGTGGCGAGCTTCAGCCCGACCTCTATGAGGGCCCAGCCCAGACGCGTACGGAGTTCGGGACGGTGGGCCGGACGGGGTCCGGTCTCGGCACGCAGTTCGGCGGCGCGGGCGTGGTGCAGGGTGAGGTGGATGTCCGGGTGCATCGGTGATGGCCTTTCACAGCGTCGTCTGGCTGGGGAAGACGTGCGTGTGGACGCGTACCGTCTCGGCGTCCGCGGTGCCCTCGGGCACAGGGCGGTAGCTCTGTATCAGGTCGTGCATCTTGCCGACCAGCTCACGGGCGAGTTCGGGAGTGAGCCGCAGCGTGAAGTCGCTGAGGTCCGTGGCGCCGTCCCATTCCTCGCTCCACTCGCTCGTGTTGCCGAGCCAGGTCGAGATCTCCTGGGTGTGCACGTTGGCGATCTCGTACCGGAACAGGGCGACGGCTCCCCGCACGGCCGGATCCGGGTTCTGGATCAGGGTCTCGTCGATCTGGACGCCCCGGTCCACCGCTTTCCACCAGCGCTCCCGCCCCTTGCCGCGCTCCGGGTCGTCGGTGACGAAGCCGTGTGCGGCGAGTTGCCGTAGGTGGTAGCTGGTCGCGCCGCTGGACTCACCGAGTTTCTCGGCCAGTTGAGAGGCGGTGGCAGGGCCGCCACGCCGCAGTGCGACCAGCAGCCGCATCCGCAGAGGGTGAGCCAGGCCGCGCAGCGAGCGGGCGTCGAGCAGGCGGGGAGCTGGTTCGTCGGGCATGCATGCAAAGGTAGCGTTGCAAAGCCTTCTTTGCAACGGTCTCTTTGTAACTCACTCCTCGACGAACCCCTCCGCCACCATCCAGTCCAGCGCCACCTGGTGCGGATCCTCCCCGTCCACATCCACCTTCGCGTTCAGCGTCTGCGCCACGGAGTTGTTCAGCTTCGCCGTCACCGGGTTCAGGACCTCCGCGATCGCCGGCCACTCCTTCAGGGACCCGGCGTTGATCATCGGCGCGGCGTTGTAGTTGGGGAAGAACTTCCTGTCGTCGTCCATCACCACCAGGTTCATGGACTTGATCCGCCCATCGGTGGTGAACACCTCCCCGTACGTGCAGTTGCCCTTCGCGGTCTGCGTGTAGATGATCCCGGTGTCCATCTGGGTGATGTTCCGCGCCGGGACGTCCATGCCGTAGGCCTTCTGCATGCCCGGCAACCCGTCCGCCCGGTTCGCGAACTCCACCTCCACGCACAGCTTCACGGCCCCCGGGTCGGACTTCGCCAGCTTCGCCACGTCCGACATGGTCTTCGTGCCGTACCTCTTCGCGTTCGCCTGGTTCATCGCCAGGGCGTACGTGTTGTCGAGCTTCGACGGCGGCAGCCAGACCAGCCCGTTCTTCGCGTCCTCCTTCTTCACCGCCTCCCACTGCCCTTGCGGATCGGTGATCGGTTTGCCGTGACCGAGGTACGTGATCCAAGCCGTGCCCGTGTACTCGTACCCGGCGTCCGCGTCGCCCTTGCGGACCGCCTCGCGGCTGCCGATGGAGCCCTGGATGCCGGTGCGGTCGACCACGTCCGCGCCGGCCGCCTCGAAGGCGATGCCCATGATCGAGCCGAGGATCAGCTGCTCGGTGAACGACTTCGACGTCACCGTCAGATGCGCGCCCTTCAGCGGCTCACCCCGGCCGATCGAGCCCGGCTTCACATCGTCGGTCAGGGGAGAGCCGCTGGTCAGGCCGCAGCCGGCCGCTGCCAGCAGCAGACCCGCAGCGGCCAGGCACGTACGCCCTCTCATGGCTGCAACCCCCGCGGGCGCAGCAGCAGTTCGACGATCGAGGCCAGCCAGTCCACCAGCAGCGCCAGCACCACCGTGAGGACCGATCCCAGCACCAGCACCGGCATCCGCTGGTTGGTGATCCCGGTCGTGATCAGCACACCGAGGCCGCCGCCCCCGCCGAAGACCGCCAGGGTCGCCGTACCGACGTTCAGGACGAGGGCCGTGCGCACGCCCGCGAGGATCAGCGGGACCGCGAGCGGGAGTTCCACCTTCCGCAGCACCCCCGTGGGGGACATGCCGATGCCGCGGGCCGCCTCGAGCAGGGTCGGGTCGTTCGCCTTCAGGCCCGTGATCGTGTTGGAGAGCACCGGCAGGATGGCGTAGATGATCATGCCGATCAGGGCGGCCCCGCGGCCGATGCCCAGCCAGATCACCAGGAGGGCGAGCAGGCCGATCGCCGGGGTCGCCTGGCCCGTGTTGGCGAACGCCATCGCCACCGGGGTGGCCCTGCTCATCGCCCCGCGGGTGAGCAGGATGCCCAGCGGGATCGCGATGATCAGCACGAAGAACGTGGAGATCGCGGTCAGCTGGATGTGCTGCCACAGCGCCTTGGTGACCTGGCCGCCCGACAGGGCGTTGCGGGTGAGCGCGTCCAGGTCGGCCTGCTGGAACCAGAGCCAGGTGGCCAGCAGCACGGCGATCAGGGCGGTCGGCAGGAACGTCAGCTTCTGCCACGTCAGACGGGCCGGCGGACGCTCCGCCGGGGGCGTCTCCTCGACGGGCTCCGAGCTCTCCCCGGCCTCCGTGGCCGTCACCGCTCCCCTCCCGCGCCGCCCACGCCCGCCGGGCCCGCGGCCCCTTCCTGCTCGGCGTGCGTCTGCGAGGCCCGCAGTGACTCCAGTGCGTGCTGGTGCTCCATCGCGTCGAGCCGGTCGGCCTCCAGCATCTCGTGCACGGAGTTCATGAGGGTCTCCATGTCGACGACGCCCGTGTACTCGCCACGCCGTCCGGTCACCGCCACCCGCCCGGCGTTGTCGGTGAGTACCGCCTCCAGCGCGTCGCGCAGGGTCGCGTCCCGGGTGACCGTGTCGCTCACCAGGGTCCCGGCGCGGGCCAGCGAGCCCCGGGCCCGCATCAGATCGCCGCGCCGCAGCCACTTGTAGGGACGGCCGCGCCGGTCGAGCAGCAGGATCTCGTTGCTGCCGCTGGTCCGCAGCAGGTTGAAGATCTGCTGCAGCGGGTCGTCGACCGTGACCGTCGGGTACTCGGTGATCTCCACGTCCCGTACACGGGTCAGGTTCAGGCGCTTCAGCGCCGCACCGGCGCCGACGAACCCCGACACGAAGTCGTCCGCAGGGTTGGTCAGGATCGCCTCCGGGGTGTCGAACTGCGCGATGTGCGACCGCTCGCGCAGCACGGCGATCCGGTCGCCGATCTTGATCGCCTCGTCGAAGTCGTGGGTGACGAAGACGATCGTCTTGTGCAGCTCGTGCTGCAGGCGGATCAGCTCGTCCTGGAGGTGGTCGCGGGTGATCGGGTCCACCGCCCCGAACGGCTCGTCCATCAGCAGCACCGGGGGATCGGCGGCCAGCGCCCGGGCCACCCCCACGCGCTGCTGCTGGCCGCCGGAGAGCCGGCGCGGGTAGCGGCCGCGGAACTCCCCGGGGTCGAGGCCGACGAGGTCCAGGAGCTCCTCGGTCCGCTCCTTGATCCGTGCCTTCGGCCAGCCGAGCATCCTCGGCACGATCCCGATGTTCTGCGCCACCGTCATGTGCGGGAAGAGACCGGCGGACTGGATGGCGTAGCCGACCTTGCGGCGCAGCTTGACCGGGTCCATGTCGGTGACGTCCTCGCCGCCGATGCGGATGCGGCCGCCGGTCGGTTCGATCAGCCGGTTGATCATCTTGAGCGTGGTGGACTTCCCGCAGCCGGAGGGGCCGACGAAGACGACGACCTCGCCCGCCTTGATCTGCATGCTCACGTTGTCCACGGCCGGCTGCGCACTGCCGGGGTAGCGCTTGGTCAGGCTCTCCAGCTCGATGGAGGCGCCGTGGTCACCGGTCTCAGGCACGGATCCCCCTGGGAATGGTCAGCCGTCCGACCAGGACGTACGCGGCGTCGAACAGCAGCGCCAGGATGATGATGCCGAGCGTGCCCGCGAGGACCTGGTTGAGCGCGTTGGCGCTGCCCAGCGAGGCGAGACCGCGGAAGATGACGTTGCCGAGACCCGGGCCGGAGGCGTACGCCGCGATGGCCGCGATGCCCATCAGCATCTGGGTGGAGACGCGGATCCCGGTCAGGATGGGCGGCCAGGCCAGCGGCAGCTCGATCCGCAGCAGCCGGGCCGGTCGGGACATCCCGATGCCCGTGGCCGCGTCCACCAGCGCCGGATCGACCCCGCGCAGCCCGACGATCGCGTTGCGCACCACCGGCAGCAGCCCGTACAGCGTCAGCGCGATCACCGTGGGCGGCACTCCCAGGCCCACGAGGGGGATGAGCAGACCGATCAGGGCGAGCGCCGGCACGGTCAGGACCGTGGCGGTGGTCGTGGTCGCGAGGTTCCCGGCCCACTCGCTGCGGTAGGTGACCACGCCGATCAGCACCCCGAGCGCCGTCGCGACGACCATGCACTGGAAGACCACGCTCGCGTGCTGGTAGGCGTCCGTGAGCAGCTGCTGGTGCCGGTTGACCAGGTACTCCCAGAAGTTCACACGCGCTCACCCCTACACGTCAGGTCTCCTCCGCGGCCTGCTCCACGAGCGGGATGATCCGCAACGGAACGGGGTTCTCCATGACGATCGCCGTGGAAGCCCGGACGATGCCATCAAAACCGACGACCCGGTCGATCACACGCTGGAGATCGGCGTTGGAGCGGGCCACCAGACGGCACAGCATGTCCCCGGTGCCGGTGGTGGTGTGCAGCTCCAGCACCTCGGGCACGGTCGCCAAGTGCGCCCGCACATCCGCCCCTTGCCCCTGCCGGATCTGCAGCGTCGCGAACGCCGTGACGGGGTAGCCGAGCGCGGCCGGGTCCACCTGCGGACCGAATCCGCGGATGACTCCGTTCGACTGAAGCCGGTCCAGCCGGGCCTGCGCGGTGCCCCGGGCCACCCCCAGCCGCCGGGACATCTCCAGCACCCCGATCCGCGGCTCCCGGGCGAGCAGCAGAATGATCCGGCCGTCCAGATGATCGATCGCCACAGCGGCCTCCCGGCATGGTCATCCTGTACAGAAGGGCCGACGATACAACCGTATTGCTGAACAGATTGCCCAGCCAAAACGCAAACTATTGCGCACCTTGCCGGGCGGGGAGACCCTGCGGCTATGACGCAGACCACACACCACACTCCCGACACCGCCCGGCAGGCCGATCCCTTCCCGGTCAAGGGAATGGACGCGGTCGTCTTCGCCGTGGGCAACGCCAAGCAGGCGGCGCACTACTACTCCACCGCCTTCGGCATGAAGCTGGTCGCCTACTCCGGACCGGAGAACGGCAGCCGCGAGACCGCCGCGTACGTCCTGGAGAACGGCTCCGCCCGCTTCGTCCTCACCTCGGTCATCAAGCCCACCACCGACTGGGGCCACTTCCTCGCGAAGCACGTGGCCGAGCACGGCGACGGTGTGGTCGACCTCGCCATCGAGGTCCCGGACGCGCGCGCCGCCTACGCGTACGCCCTGGAGCACGGCGCCCGTTCCGTCGCCGAGCCCTACGAGCTGAAGGACGAGCACGGCACGGTCGTCCTGGCCGCCATCGCCACCTACGGCGAGACGCGGCACACCCTCGTCGAGCGCTCCGGCTACGACGGCCCGTACCTGCCCGGCTTCGTCGCGGCCAAGCCGATGGTCGAGCCGCCCGCGCAGCGCACCTTCCAGGCGATCGACCACTGCGTCGGCAACGTCGAGCTCGGCAGGATGAACGAGTGGGTCGGCTTCTACAACAAGGTGATGGGCTTCACGAACATGAAGGAGTTCGTGGGCGACGACATCGCCACCGAGTACAGCGCGCTGATGTCGAAGGTCGTCGCCGACGGCACGCTCAAGGTCAAGTTCCCGATCAACGAGCCGGCCATCGCCAAGAAGAAGTCCCAGATCGACGAGTACCTGGAGTTCTACGGCGGCGCGGGCGTGCAGCACATCGCGCTCAACACGGGCGACATCGTCCAGACGGTCCGCACGATGCGGGCGGCCGGCGTCGAGTTCCTCAATACGCCCGACTCCTACTACGACACGCTGGGGGAGTGGGTCGGCGAGACCCGCGTCCCCATCGACACCCTGCGCGAACTGAAGATCCTCGCCGACCGCGACGAGGACGGCTACCTGCTGCAGATCTTCACCAAGCCGGTCCAGGACCGTCCGACCGTCTTCTTCGAGATCATCGAGCGCCACGGCTCGATGGGCTTCGGCAAGGGCAACTTCAAGGCCCTGTTCGAGGCGATCGAGCGCGAGCAGGAGCGCCGCGGCAACCTGTAGCCGCCGGTGCTCCGGGTCATGCGGGCGGCACGGGTCGTGCGGGTGGCACGGGTCGTGCGGGTGTCACGGGGCACCCGCACGACCCGTCGGTACGACGACCCCACCCGGGCAGCCCAAGGGTGCCGCCGACGGGGTTCACACCGATGGCCCCGGGTGCGAACCTGTGATCATGAGCCGTATCGAAGCGCCCCGCTCCGAGGACACCGCAGCGACCGGCGACCTCCTGGACCTGCTGCTCGACGGGCTCCCCGCCGAAGCGGTCCTCACCGATCCCGATGTCACGGCCTCCTACGCCAACGACATGGCGAGCTTCTGCCCGGCCGGCAACCCGGCCGTGGTCGTGCTGCCCCGCACCACCGAGCAGGTCCAGCACGTGATGCGCACGGCCACCGCCCTGCGCGTCCCCGTCGTCCCGCAGGGCGCCCGCACCGGACTGTCCGGCGCCGCCAACGCCTCCGACGGCTGCGTCGTGCTCTCCCTGACGAAGATGGACCGGATCCTGGAGATCAACCCGGTCGACCGCATCGCCGTCGTCGAGCCCGGCGTCGTCAACGCCGCGTTGTCCAGGGCCGTCGGCGAACACGGCCTCTACTACCCGCCGGACCCCTCCAGCTGGGAGATGTGCACCATCGGCGGCAACATCGGCACCGCCTCCGGCGGCCTGTGCTGCGTCAAGTACGGGGTGACCGCCGAATACGTCCTCGGCCTCGACGTCGTCCTCGCCGACGGCCGCCTGATGTCCACCGGCCGCCGCACCGCCAAGGGCGTCGCCGGCTACGACCTGACCAGGCTGTTCGTCGGCTCCGAGGGCTCGCTCGGCATCGTCGTGCGAGCCGTCCTCGGGCTGCGCCCCAAGCCGCCCGAGCAGCTGGTGCTGGCCGCCGAGTTCGCCTCGGCCGCCGCGGCCTGCGACGCCGTGTGCCGGATCATGGAGGGCGGCCACGTGCCCTCACTCCTCGAACTCATGGACCGTACGACGGTCAAGGCCGTCAACGACATGGCGCAGATGGGCCTCCCCGAGAGCACCGAGGCCCTGTTGCTGGCCGCGTTCGACACCACCGCCCCGGCCGCCGACCTCGCCGCCGTCGGAGCCATCTGCGAAGCGGCCGGCGCGACCCAGGTCGTCCCCGCCGACGACGTGACCGAGTCCGAACTGCTGCTCCAGGCGCGGCGGTTGTCGCTCACCGCGCTGGAGGCGGTCAAGGGCGTGACGATGATCGACGACGTGTGCGTGCCCCGTTCCCGGCTCGCCGAGATGCTCGAAGGCGTCGACCGGATCGCCGAGAAGTACCAGCTCACCATCGGTGTCGTCGCCCACGCGGGCGACGGCAACACCCACCCGACGGTCTGCTTCGACCCGGCGGACCCCGACGAGTCCCGGCGCGCCCGCGAGTCCTTCGACGAGATCATGGCCCTCGGCCTGGAACTCGGCGGCACCATCACCGGCGAGCACGGCGTCGGCGTCCTGAAGAAGCAATGGCTGGCGCGCGAGATCGGCCCCGTGGGCATGGAGATGCAGCGGGCCGTCAAGCAGGCCTTCGACCCGCTGAACATCCTCAACCCGGGCAAGCTCTTCTGAAGTCCGGCCGCTCACTGGGCGAGAAGTTGGGCCAGCTCGTCGTCCAGCCCGAGCCGCTCACCCTCCGTCCCCGGCGGCACCACCCGCAGTGTGCGCTCAAGCCAGGCCGACACCGCCGCCGCCGGAGCCTCCAGCAGGGCGTCCCCGTCGGGTGAACTCAGCGCCATCAGTACGACGCTGCGGCCCTCGGCCTTCGTCGGCCACACCCGCACGTCCCCCTGCCCGCAGGGCCGGAACACGCCCTCCACCATCAGCTCCCGGGCGAACGTCCAGTACACCGGGTGCTCGGCGTCGGTGTGGAAGGTGACGTGAACGGCGTAGGGGTCGTCGGTGAGGTACCCGAGCCGGGCGGGCACCGGGATCCTGCGCTCGGGCGACAGGACGAGTTGCAGCTCCAGTTCCCGCTCCACCACGGTGCGCATGGCGGTCTTCCCTTCTCCTGACGGCTGCCCGTGAGGGCCGGTCAGCAGGAGAGAGCGGGTCGCGGCCGCGGCATTACGCGCCTTGCCGGAAGTTTTTTCGCAGAGGGATCCGCCGGAGGGGCGCGGTGCGTAGCACATCGGTGCTCGAAAGGGGCGGGTCCGGTGGGAGCGGCCGTGGGGCTTGCGCTCGTCTGATAGATGTGGAGGCCCCCATTTGGCACTCGAGCAGATACGGGACGACGGACATGAGCGCCCCAACCCCGGCCCCCGGTGACGACAGGCCCCGCGAAGGGTATTACCCGGACCCTTCCATTCCTGGATATGTCCGGTACTGGAACGGTGCCTCCTGGGTGCCGGGCACCAGCCGTCCGGCGCCCGGTGACGGCGAGTCGCTCGCGCCGCCGCCCGGAGCGGGTGCGGCGCAGCCCGGCTCGGTCGAGGAGACCGGCCCGCACTTCTTCGACGAGGACCCGGTCGAGGAGCCGGCCGAGTCGCCGTCCGCCGCCGACGCCCAGCACGGCAGCCGTCCCGAACCGGCCTCCGCCTGGGGCGCCGACCGTTCCCGGCAGTCCGGCTTCGGCGGCGACCAGGACCGCCGTGTGTCGTGGGGCGCGCCGCAGGGGGCGCAGGGCGTGTCCCCGCAGGGCGCGGGTGGTGGCGACCCGAGGCTGCCGCACGCCGGCCGGAGGTCCGGCGGGGAGCCCGCCCGCGCCGACGGCACGGCGGACGTGCCCCCGGCCGACCGGGAGGCACAGGCCGCGGCGGGCGGCAGCACGTTCGTGTTCCGCCGCCCGACGGGGCAGCCCGGGGGAGGGGCGGCCCCGGCCGATGCCCCCGACGACGGCACGATGACGTTCCGCGCGGTGCCCCCGCGCCCGGCCGGTGGCGGTTCGAACCCGGCCGGGGGACCGGACCGCGGCGCGGCCGACGCCGTCGGCCTCGGAGGCAGTTCCTCGGGCCCGGGTTTCGGACCGGCGGGTGCGGGCGGCCCCGGCGGCGGTTCGGCGGGGTCGGGGTTCGGTGCGCAGCGCAGGGGCGGCGGTTCCGGGTTCGGACCGGCCGGGTCCGGTGGCGAATCGGCGGCGTCCGGTTCCGAAGGGCAGGCCGGGGCACCCGGCGGTGGCTTCGGGCCGGCCGGCTCGGGCAGTGGCCCGTCGGGACCCGCGTTCGGCGCGCAGGCCGGGCCGACCGGGGCCGGGAGCGGCTCCGCGGGGCCCGGCTTCGGCGCCGGCAAGGCGGCCGCCGCCCGGGCCTCCGCCGCGCAGGCAGCGTCCGGGAGTGCCGCCGCCCAGGCCCCCGGGGCCGCCCCGACGGCACTGTCCGGGCCCCAGGCCGCCCCCACCGTCCCTCCGCAGTCCGGCGGGCCCGGCGGCGCCCAGCCCGCCGCCTCCGCAGCCCCCCTCAGCCCG
The DNA here is from genome assembly GCF_040302345.1 of Streptomyces sp. NPDC126510. Taxonomy (NCBI): domain Bacteria; kingdom Bacillati; phylum Actinomycetota; class Actinomycetes; order Kitasatosporales; family Streptomycetaceae; genus Streptomyces; species Streptomyces sp. NPDC126510. The sequence continues at coordinate 129,106 of NZ_JBEORR010000011.1, forward strand.
GGACCCGGCGGCGGCCAGTCCTCCTGGGCGCAGCAGGTGCACCGGCTCGCCGGGTCCGGCGGCGGTGAGGAGCAGCCCGTCGCGCCCTGGAAGCCGCCGGTCGAGGACGTGTTCCAGGCGGCCGCCCGGCGCCAGGCGGAGGCCCGTCCCGCCGGACTCGGCAAGCGGCTCGTCGCCCGCCTGCTGGACACGGTCGTCCTCGCCGCCCTCACCGCCACGGCCGCCGTACCGCTCGGCACCAAGGCGGTCGACCACATCGAGGAGAAGATCGACGCGGCCAGGCTCTCCGGCGAGACCGTCACGGTCTGGCTGCTCGACGGCACCACCTCGGTGTACCTCGGCATCGTCCTGGCCGTCCTGCTGCTCGCCGGCGTCCTGTGCGAGGTGCTGCCCACCGCCAAGTGGGGCCGCACCCTCGGCAAGAAGCTGATGGGCCTCGACGTCCGGGACATCGAGGGGCACCAGTCCCCGGAGTTCGGCGCGGCCCTGCGCCGCTGGCTGGTCTACAGCGTGCCCGGGCTTCTCGTCGTCGGGATCGTCGGCATGGCCTGGTGCCTCTTCGACCGGCCCTGGCGCCAGTGCTGGCACGACAAGGCGGCGCACACGTTCGTCGCGGGCTGAGTTCCCTCGGACAGCCGTCCGCCGGATGCGGAGGCCGGGGGTTCGCGGTCGACTCGGCCCATGAGCAGTGAACCGCCCCCCGGCTCCGGCCAGGAGCCGCCGGAAGACGACCCGTTCAGGAAGCGCCCCCCGAACGAGCGGCCCGGCGACGGCACGCCCCACGGCAGCGAACCCCCGCCGTACGGGGGCGGCCCGGGCGGCGGTTTCGGAAGCGGCCCGCCCGGTGGTGGTCCCCCTGGTGGTGGCCCGCCCGGTGGTGGTCCCCCCGGCGGCGGCCCCTACGGCGGTGACCCGTACGGCGGCGGCCCCTACCCCGACGGTCCCCCCGCCGACATGCCCCCGCTCGCCGACAGCGTCCAGCGCACCCTCGCGCGCATCATCGACATGATCCTCGTGGGTGCCGTCGTCTGGCTGCTCACCTGGGGCTTCAACGTCGACGAGTACGACATGGACGGCGACCGCATCGAGCTCGGCAGGTCGTTCTGGCAGTCGGCGGTCGCCGCCGTGCTCTACATCGCCTACGACACCGTCCTGACCGTGAGGACCGGCCAGACCCTCGGCAAGAAGCTGCTGCGCATGCGCGTCGCCAACCTGGACGACGGAGCGACGCCCTCCGTGCAGATCGCGCTGATGCGCGCAGCGGTGCTGTGGATCCCGTTCGCCTTCTGCTGCTTCTGCTTCTGGACCGCGATCTCGGGCGGCTGGAGCTACTTCGACCGGCCCTACAAACAGGGCCTGCACGACAAGGCGGCCAAAACGGTCGTGGTCAGCACCGGATGAGGCGGCTGGGGAACAGAAGGAGGTGAAGAAATCAGCGGGCGGTCAGGAGGCCGCCCGTTCGCGCACCGGCTCCGGGGCCGGTGCCGGGACCGAGGCCCGCAGCGGCTCGGGGGGCGCGGGCTGTTCCACCGCGGCCGGGCGCTTCCCGGGCAGCGGCACCGTCAGGGCGACCAGCAACCCGAGGGCGAGCGCCGCGACGGCGATGATCGCGATCCCCGCGCCCGAACTCGTCTGGGACAGCAGCAGCATGGCGAGGGTCGAGAAGATCACGGTGCACGAACCGTAGGCGAGCTGTGCGGCAGTCGGACGGGGCATGGCCATCATGTCCTCGAATGTGGGGTCCACGGGGTGTCGGCCCGGCATCCCGCTGGCTTGAGGGCGTTCCGCCGAACGACATTCTCTCGGGCAGGGTGCCCGACCGGAACCGGCGGTAAGCGTGACCTAATCAACAAGGGCGGTGCACAGGGGGCGCACGGAGTCATGACGTCCACGTAGTGGACGTGCGCACGCGCCCGCACGGCCGGTCGCGAAGGCCGCGGGACAACCGTTTGGTTGTCCGTAAAACGAACCTCGACTCCGCATAATGCACTTGACCTGTCCAAGTCAAGGTCTGTCTTTTCTTCTAAACCTCTAGTCAAATGTCGTCACTTGACTACACGCGTTGATCACGCGCGCGCGGACTTCCACGACCGGGACCCCGCCTGCCGCGCGCACGAACGCGGGGGAGGATCTCAAGTGACCAGTAGAACCTGGACGTTCAGAGCGGCCGCCATAAGCGTGGCGCTCGCGGCGGCCACCGCCACCGCCTCGACGTACGCGGTGGCCGACGACGCCTCGGCCCCCCGGTCCACCACCGTGGACCGGCACGACCCGGCGGATCGTCACCATGACGAGCACGACCTCGAAGGCCCGCTGAGCAAGACGCAGGACGCTCAGCGCCAGGAGGCCCTGAAGCAGGTCATATCCGGCAAGAGCAAGGTCAAGAACCGCGAGGGTTCGAAGGTCGTACAGCTCAAGAGCAAGAAGGGCGACGCCAAGTACGTCGAGCTCGGCCGCGAGAAGACCGACAAGATCTTCACGATCCTGGTCGAGTTCGGGGACAAGGTCGACAGCCGCTACGGCGGCACCGCGGGCCCGCTGCACAACGCGATACCCAAGCCCGACCGCAAGAAGGACAACTCCACGGCGTGGCGCGCCGACTACGACCAGGAGTACTTCCAGGACCTGTACTTCGGTCACGGCAAGGGCGTCGACTCGGTCAAGACCTACTACGAGAAGCAGTCCTCGGGCCGCTACTCCGTCGACGGCGAGGTCTCCGACTGGGTCAAGGTCCCCTACAACGAGGCCCGTTACGGCAACAACGCCTGCGGTGACACCAACTGCCCGAGCGTGTGGAACGTCGTCAGCGACGGTCTGAACGCCTGGGTCGACCGGCAGAAGGCAGCCGGCCGCACCGACGCGCAGATCAAGGCGGACGTCGCCCGGTTCGACGAGTGGGACCGCTACGACTTCGACGGCGACGGCGACTTCAACGAGCCCGACGGCTACATCGACCACTTCCAGATCGTGCACGCCGGCGAGGACGAGTCCGCGGGCGGCGGCGCCCAGGGCACCGACGCGATCTGGGCCCACCGCTGGTACGCCTTCGGCACCGACGCCGGCGCCACCGGCCCCGCGAACAACAAGCTCGGCGGCGCCAAGATCGGCGACACCGGCATCTGGGTCGGCGACTACACCGTCCAGCCGGAGAACGGCGGACTCGGTGTCTACGCCCACGAGTACGGCCACGACCTCGGTCTGCCGGACCACTACGACACCTCCGGCGGCGAGAACTCCACCGGCTTCTGGACGCTGATGTCGTCCGGTTCCTGGCTCGGCACCGGCAAGAACGAGATTGGCGACCTGCCCGGCGACATGACCGCCTGGGACAAGATGCAGCTCGGCTGGCTGAACTACGACAAGGCCAAGGCCGGCGTCAACTCCTGGCACAAGCTGGGCGTGGCCGAGTACAACACCAAGCACAAGCAGGCTCTGGTCGTCGACCTCCCCAAGAAGGCGGTCACCACCGAGCTCGTCACCCCCGCCGAGGGCAAGACCCAGTGGTGGAGCGGCAGCGGCAACAACCTGAAGAACACGCTGACCCGTTCCGTCGACCTGACCGGCAAGACGTCAGCGTCGCTGACCCTCGACGGCTGGTACGAGATCGAGGCCAACTACGACTACCTCTACACCGAGGTCTCGACCGACGGCGGCGCCAACTGGACCGCCCTGGACGGCACGGTGGACGGCAAGCCGATCCCGCGTGACGGCAGCGACAAGCCGGTCCTGACCGGCACGGTCGACGGCTTCAAGAAGCTCGCCTTCCCGCTCGACGCCTATGCGGGCAAGAAGTTCGACCTGCGCTTCCGCTACCAGACCGACGGCGGCCTGGCGATGAAGGGCTTCGCGGCCGACCGGATCGCGGTGACCGCCGACGGCGCCCCCGTCTTCACCGACAACGCCGAGACCGCGGACGAGGCCTGGAAGGCCACCGGCTTCTCCCGCATCGGCGCGTCCTTCACCAAGGACTACGCGCAGTACTACATCGCCGAGAACCGGCAGTACGTCTCGTACGACAAGACGCTGAAGGTCGGCCCGTACAACTTCGGCTTCACGGCGCGCCCGGACTGGGTTGAGCACTACGCGTACCAGAACGGCCTGCTGATCTGGAAGTGGGACACCTCCCAGGCGGACAACAACACCAGCCAGCACAAGGGCACCGGCCTGGTCCTGCCGATCGACTCGCACCCGGGCCAGCTGAAGTGGGCCGACGGCACGCTGATGCGCAACCGCATCCAGTCCTACGACTCGCCGTTCAGCCTCTACCGCACCGACGGCATGACGCTGCACAAGGCGGACGTGGCGAAGTACATCCCGGGCTCGAAGGGCGTCTCGGTCTTCAACGACCGGAAGAACGACTTTTACGACGAGTCGAACCCGACCGCGGGTGTCAAGATCACTGACACCAACACGAAGATCAAGATCCTCAAGGAAGCCAAGGACGGCTCGACGATCGAGCTGGAGGTCGGCGCCGCGGGTAGGTAATCCGCATCCTTGCAGGTCAGAACATGATCGGCGGTGACCCACTGGCGGGTCACCGCCGATCCGTGTTTAGGTGCGTCCTGTGGCTCTCTTATTGACACCGACCGACACAGGGGGATGAGCGCATGGCCGCAGGAGGCTTCTGCAAGCTGCCGAACGGCACGGTGGTGGTGGCACTGAACCTGCCCAGCCCCGCCGCCGACGGCCCCGGCGCCGTCCGCGTCCTCGTCCACTCCGTGAACCGCGCCCGGGCCCTGACCAGGCTCCGGAATCTCGGTCTGCGGTCGGTCTACCTGCGCGGCAACGCCGCCCCGCCCACCCCCGACGAGATCACCGCGGTCCTGCACCACCCTGACGGCCTCATATGGCGCACGGCTCCCGACAACGGTGTCGCGTCGAGTCCCGAGCTGGTCCAGGAGCTGTGGCGTCCGATCAGGGCACTCCTGCGGCGCCCGGCGGCCCACACCTGATCCGCACGGGCCCGTAGAGGCGCGGGGCTACTGCACGACCGGCTTGCCCGACAGCTCCACACCGGCCTCGCGCAGCTCCTCAAGGGCCCGGTCCGTCGTCTCCTGGGCCACCCCGGCCGTCAGGTCCAGCAGGACGTGCGTACGGAAGCCCTCCCGGGCGGCGTCCAGGGCCGTGGCCCGTACGCAGTGGTCCGTGGCGATGCCGACCACGTCGACCTCGGTGACCTCGCGCGAGCGCAGCCAATCGGCCAGGGGCGTGCCGTTCTCGTCGGTGCCCTCGAAGCCGCTGTACGCCGCCGAGTACGCCCCCTTGTCGAACACCGCGTCGATCGAGCCGGAGGCGACCGCGGGGGCGAAGTTGGGGTGGAAGCCGACGCCCTCCGTGCCGGCGACGCAGTGCGCGGGCCAGGAGCGGGCGTAGTCCGGGTTCGTGGAGAAGTGACCGCCGGGGGCGATGTGGTGATCGCGGGTGGCCACGACGTGCTGGTAGCCGGACCCGGCCGCCTGCCCGATCAGTTCCGTGACGGCGGCGGCCACGTCGGCACCGCCGGACACCGCGAGGCTGCCCCCCTCACAGAAGTCGTTCTGCACATCGACGACGATCAAGGCGCGGCGCATGGTCGGTGTCCTTCGGCTATGAGGTCGGCAAGCCCGGCCGGTGAACCACCGAGCCTATTGACAGGGGGAAGGGGACGGGAGGGATCTCGGGTCGGCGCATCACGGCACACCGCCATTAGTTACCCGAGGTCTCGTGCAGGTACTCCGTGGGAAGGACGGGCTCCCCGCGCGAGAGCTGCGTGGCCGACATCGGAAGACCCGCGCGCGCCCTCGTGTGCCGCTCGCGCGCCGCGTCCAGGGGCTCGCGCGCCACCACCTCGCCACCCTTGACCAGCTCCACCAGCAGCTGCCGGTCCGCGAGCTCGGCCGGCACCGGCCCGGTGCCGATCACCTCGGCCTCGGCGACCCCGTAGGAGTCCGGCCGTCGCGCGGCCCACTTGCGCCCGCCGACCGACGTCTTGCCGCCGCTGGACTTCTTCGCCACGGCCACCAGCGGTGCCTTCGGGTCGGTGGACTCGGCCCGTGCGACCAGCTTGTAGACCATCGAGGAGGTGGGGTGGCCGGAGCCGGTCACCAGCTGCGTCCCGACGCCGTAGGCGTCCACCGGCGCCGCCGCCAGCGAGGCGATCGCGTACTCGTCCAGGTCCGAGGTCACCACGATCTTCGTGTCGGTGGCGCCCAGCGCGTCCAGCTGCTGGCGCACCCGGTGCGCCACCAGGAGCAGGTCGCCGGAGTCGATCCGCACCGCGCCCAGCTTGGTCCCGGCGACCTCGACGGCCGTGCGGACCGCCTCGGCGACGTCGTAGGTGTCCACCAGCAGGGTGGTGCCCCGGCCCAGGGTGTTCACCTGGGCCTGGAAGGCGTCCCGCTCGCTGTCGTGCAGCAGGGTGAAGGCGTGCGCCGAGGTGCCGACGGTCGGGATGCCGTACCGAAAGCCGGCCGCCAGGTCGGAGGTGGTGGCGAAACCGCCGACGTACGCGGCCCGGGAGGCCGCCACGGCCGCGAGCTCGTGGGTGCGCCGGGCGCCCATCTCGATCAGCGGCCGGTCACCCGCGGCCGCCGACATGCGCGAGGCCGCCGCGGCGATCGCCGAGTCGTGGTTGAGGATCGAGAGGATCACGGTCTCCAGCAGCACGCACTCGGCGAAGGTGCCCTCGACCCGCAGGATCGGCGAACCCGGGAAGTACACCTCGCCCTCGGGATAGCCCCAGATGTCCCCGCTGAACCGGTAGCCGGAGAGCCATCGCAGCGTCTCCTCGTCGACGATCCCCCGCTCACGCAGGAAGTCCAGCACGGCCGAGTCGAAACGGAAGTTCTCCACCGCGTCCAGCACCCGGCCGGTGCCGCCCACGACGCCGTAGCGGCGCCCGTTCGGCAGCCGCCGGGTGAAGACCTCGAACACGCTCCGCCGCTCGGCCGTGCCCGACGCGAGGGCGGCCCGCAGCATCGTCAGCTCGTACTGGTCCGTGAAGAGAGCCGTCGAAGGTACGTCCACCGGCAGCCCAAGGTCCGCTGTGTTCATGATGATGAGCGTACCCCCATTTCGTCAATCTGACGATTGTGGTCCCGGGGGGTGCGATCGCCTTGCGGCCAGGCCCGTTTGTGCGACTACCCCCCTCGGGTGGCAGCATGGGCAGTGTGACGTCACCCGCGCCCCTGGAGATCGAAGCCACCGAGTCGGCGGAGGAGGTTTTCGCCGTACCCGAGCCGGATGTCCCGTGGGTCACGATCGTCCACAACGACCCGGTGAACCTCATGAGCTATGTGACGTACGTCTTCCAGTCGTACTTCGGCTACTCCAAGGACAAGGCCACCAAGCTCATGATGGACGTCCACCACAAGGGCCGGGCGGTCGTCTCCAGCGGCAGCCGCGAGGAGATGGAACGCGACGTGCAGGCCATGCACGGCTACGGCCTGTGGGCCACCCTCCAGCAGGACCGCAAGTAGCCAGTTCCCCGCCAGCAGCGAAAAGGCGTTCATGCCCGGAACCTTCGAACCGCTCCCCGGCGGCGGCGCGGCCGTCGCCCTCGACGACGTCGAGATCTCCATCATCCGGTCGCTGGCCGTCCAGCTCCTGGAGCTCATCGGCCCCGGACCCGCCGAGGACGCCCCCGACGACCCGCTCGCCGAGCTGTTCGCCGAGGGCCCGAGCGAGCCGCCCAGCGACCCGGTGCTCAGGCGGCTCTTCCCGGACGCCTACAGCAACCCCGAGCGGCCCGCCTCGCCGCGGGACGCCGAGGAGCAGCGGGCGCACTCCGCGGAGTTCCGCCGCTACACCGAGAACGACCTGCGGGCCGGCAAGCGGGAAAGCGCCCTCGCGGTGATCCGCTCCCTCAACGAGCTCCCCTCGGCCTCCGCCGGCGAGGGCGGTGCCGTGCTGAAGCTGTCGCCGGCCGAGTCCCAGCAGTGGCTGGGCGCACTGAACGACCTGCGGCTCGCGATCGGCTCCCGGCTGGAGATCACCGACGACGAGGACACCGACCTCCTCTACCGCCTTCCCGACGACGACCCGCGCAAGCCGATGGTGATGGCCTACCTGTGGCTCGGCGGACTCCAGGAGACGCTGGTCGGAACCCTTATGCCCTGATCGGTGCAGATTTCGTGACCGCTGAGTGACCGAAAGGTGTTCGCTCAGAGGACACTCAAATCCGGATAACGATCCCGTCACCGCACCCGCCTCCTATGGGCTCTTCGGGTGCGTTTTGTCTGCTTTTCCCTGTGCCGTGCGCCACATCGCGCCCCTGTGATCAGTGTTTCGGGCGTGATAAATCTTCACGACCGCCCGGCAGAACACCACCCGAATGTTCGGCCGGGTGCGCCACCGAGCCGGCAACCGCCGGCCAGGCACGAGCGGGCTTCCGGGCCCGCTCAGCTCCATCATTCCGGGGGGATCGAAACCCGATCCGAGGCCGACGAGAGGCCCGGGTCGGCATGGAGAAAGGCGCACCACACATGACCTCTGCGCAGGTCGACACGGAGAAAGCACCTGAAGAGGGCTACGAGCGCGGACTCGGCAGCCGTCAGGTCCAGATGATCGCGATCGGCGGCGCCATCGGCGTCGGTCTGTTCATGGGCGCCGGGGCGAACATCGCCAAGGCCGGCCCCAGCATCATCCTCATGTACGCCCTCGCGGGCGTGATCATCTTCTTCATCATGCGAGCGCTGGGCGAGCTGCTGCTCTACCGTCCGGTCTCCGGCTCCTTCGCCGAGTACGCGCGCGAGTTCCTCGGCCCGTTCTTCGGGTTCGTCACGGGCTGGACGTACTGGCTCATGTGGGTGGTCACCGGCATGGCCGAGCTCACGGCCGCCGCGATCTACATCCACTTCTGGTTCCCCGAGATCCCGCAATGGGTCAGCGCCCTGGTGTTCCTGGTGGTGCTCTTCGGCGTCAACCTGATCTCCGTCAAGATCTTCGGCGAGGTCGAGTTCTGGTTCTCGATGATCAAGGTCACGGCCATCATCGGCATGATCGTCATCGGCCTCGGCGTGCTCACCCTCGGCTTCTCCGACGCCGGTGACACCGCCACCGTCTCCAACCTCTGGGCGCACGGCGGCTTCTTCCCCAACGGCATCGGCTCCAGCCTGATGACCCTCCAGGGCGTCATGTTCGCCTACCTCGCCGTCGAACTCGTCGGCGTCACCGCGGGCGAGTCCGAGAACCCCGAGAAGACCCTGCCCAAGGCCATCAACACCCTGCCCTGGCGCATCATCGTCTTCTACGTCGGCGCGCTGCTGGTGATCCTCTCCGTCGTCAAGTGGACCGAGTTCTCCGCCGGCGAGAGCCCCTTCGTGCACGCCTTCGGCAAGATCGGCATTCCGCTCGCCGCGGGCATCGTCAACTTCGTGGTGCTCACCGCGGCCCTGTCGTCCTGCAACTCGGGCATGTACTCCACCGGCCGCATGCTGCGCGACCTGGCCGCCAACAGCGAGGCCCCGCAGGCGTTCGGCAAGCTCAACGCCCGCAAGACGCCCGCCGTCGGCATCACCGTCTCCGTGGCGCTCATGGGCATCGGCGTCGTCCTGAACTACGTCGTCCCGGAGAAGGCGTTCCTCTACGTCACCTCCGTCGCCACCGCGGCCGGCATCTGGACCTGGATGATGATCCTCGTCAGCCACATCCGCTACCGCGCCGCCGTCGACGCGGGCCGGCTGCGCGCCTCGTCCTTCCCCGCCCCCGGCGGAGCGCTCTTCAGCTGGGTCGCGCTCCTCTTCCTCATCGGCGTGACCTGCATGATCGCCTATGACAAGGACGCCCGGGTCTGCCTGTACGTCGCCGCCGGCTGGGCCGTCGCCCTCGGCGTCGGCTGGGCGCTCCTCAAGCGCCGCAACCCGCAGCTCGCAGAACGCCGCGACCCGGAGTTCGAGCAGGTCGGCTGACCAACCCGCGGGACGCCCGCCGCAGGGAGTACTCGTGGCACTCCCCGCGGCCGCCGCTCAGGGCGTCCGGCATATGGGCCGTTCCGTACCAACCCTCGGTACGGAACGGCCCTTCTGCTTATCCTGGCGAGCATGCTGACCATCACCCAGGCCCTCGTCGACCAGATCGTCGCCCACGCGCGCAAGGACCACCCCGACGAGGCGTGCGGCGTCGTCGCCGGTCCGGCGGGCTCGGACCGCCCCGAGCGCTTCATCCCCATGCTGAACGCGGCCATGTCGCCCACCTTCTACGAGTTCGACTCCGGCGACCTGCTCAAGCTCTACCGGGAGATGGACGACCGCGACGAGGAGCCGGTGGTCATCTACCACTCCCACACCGCGACCGAGGCCTACCCCTCGCGCACCGACATCTCCTACGCCAACGAGCCCGGCGCGCACTACGTCCTCGTCTCCACCGCCGACACCGACGGGGCCGGCGAGTTCCAGTTCCGCTCCTTCCGCATCGTCGAGGGCGAGGTCACGGAGGAGGAAGTCCAGGTCGTCGAGGCCTACTGAGGACCTCTGAACAGGTCGGTCTCACTCCCCGGCCCGAAAACGTCCGCCATGTGGGATCACATTCCAGGACCCGGACCGGGAATCGATACGATGAGCCCATGGTTTTCCACGACGTGAGCGAAAAGACGCCGGGCGATCTGCTCGTGGCGCGGCTGCACGTCGACCTGTGCAGGCTCGCCAGCGCCATCTGTTGACGCGCGTCCCTGCCGCCGTACGGCCGTGAGCCGCGGCGCTGCACACACGCACCACCTGCTGTTCCTGCGCTGCCGCGCGCCCCGACCGACTACTCCCGACAGGAGCCCTGAAGCCATGGCCATCGAGGTCCGCATCCCGACCATCCTCCGCACCTACACCGACGGTCAGAAGGCGGTGGAGGGCAAGGGAGACACCCTCGCCGAGCTCTTCACCGACCTCGAGACCCGGCACGCCGGCATCCGGGCCCGCATCGTGGACGGCGACCAGCTGCGCCGCTTCGTGAACGTGTACCTGAACGACGAGGACGTCCGCTTCCTCGACGGCATCAACACCAAGCTGTCGGACGGCGACAACGTCACGATCCTGCCGGCCGTGGCCGGCGGCATGGTCTGATCGACCATGCGCTACGACTCCCCCCTGGCCGCGGTCGGCAACACCCCCCTGGTGCGCCTGCCGCGGCTGTCGCCGTCCGCCGACGTCCGCATCTGGGCGAAGCTGGAGGACCGCAACCCGACCGGGTCCGTCAAGGACCGTCCCGCCCTGCACATGATCGAGCAGGCGGAGAAGGACGGCCGTCTGACCCCGGGCTGCACCATCCTCGAGCCGACGTCGGGCAACACCGGCATCTCCCTGGCGATGGCGGCGAAGCTCAAGGGCTACCGCATCGTCTGCGTGATGCCGGAGAACACCTCGCAGGAACGCCGGGACCTGCTGGGCATGTGGGGCGCGGAGATCATCTCCTCCCCGGCGGCGGGCGGCTCCAACACCGCCGTGCGCGTCGCCAAGGAGCTCTCGGCCGAGCACCCGGACTGGGTGATGCTCTACCAGTACGGCAACCCGGACAACGCGGGCGCCCACTACGCCACGACCGGCCCCGAGATCCTCGCCGACCTGCCGTCCGTCACGCACTTCGTGGCCGGCCTCGGCACCACCGGCACCCTCATGGGCGTCGGCCGCTTCCTGCGCGAGCACAAGCCGGACATCCAGATCGTCGCCGCCGAACCGCGCTACGACGACCTGGTCTACGGCCTGCGCAACCTCGACGAGGGCTTCGTCCCCGAGCTGTACGACGCGTCCGTCCTCACCAGCCGCTTCTCGGTCGGCTCCGCGGACGCGGTCACCCGCACCCGTGAGCTGCTGCAGCAGGAGGGCATCTTCGCCGGTGTCTCCACGGGCGCCGCGCTGCACGCCGCGATCGGCGTCGGCAAGAAGGCCGTCAAGGCCGGAGAGCCGGCCGACATCGTCTTCGTCGTCGCCGACGGCGGCTGGAAGTACCTCTCGACCGGCGTCTACACGGCGGCCACGACCGAGGAAGCCATCGACACCCTCCAGGGCCAGCTCTGGGCGTAGCCGACGTCGAGCAGCCCGGCGGCCGGCACAGACACGAAGGGCTGGAGTCCACGACTCCAGCCCTTTCCCCTCTTCTGTGCCCTTCTCCGGTGCTCAGCCCGCCAGGTACCGCACCTGGTCCCACAGCGTCGGATCCACCACGCCGACCCGCCGCCGGAAGCCCCACACCGGGACCTCCCGCAACTCGTCCGTCTCCAGGAAACTCGCGCGGCCCTGAGCGTCGCCGACCGAACCCGGCGGCAGCGGGATCACCCCGGTGCGCCCGTCACGGAACCGGGTGGTGATCTTCGCGACCGTCGCCCGCTCCCCGCGCACCGCCAGCACCAGACAGGGCCGGTCCTTCGTCCGGGCCTCGTCCTCGTAGGGCACATCGGCCCACCAGATCTCCGCCGGCTGCGGCCGGCCCTCCACGAGAACGGCGCCCGCGCTCGGGCCGCGCCGGGCCGACGGCCGCCGGCCCCGGCCCCAGCCGTCGACGAGCGTGGCGATGAGCGCGAGCAGCACCACCGCGGCGAGCGCCAGCCACCAGGACGTGTCCATACTGAAAGACGTTACCGGCGCCGCCCCTGCCACGCGCCCCCCTCACAGGGATCACCCCCGGCTCTGCCAGCCGAACCGGTGACACCACAGGTGAGTTCGCCCACAACAGGCCTTGGCGGAGGAGCTACCGGAGGTTTTGCGCCTTACGCTCGACGGACCGCACGACCCCCGACGCCCCTCTCAGACTTATCCCGCCAGCGGAGGTTTCTGCTTCATGAAGCTCACCGTCGTCGGCTGCTCGGGGTCGTTCCCGTCCGCGGAATCGGCCTGCTCGAGCTACCTCGTCGAGGCCGACGGCTTCCGGCTGCTTCTCGACATGGGCAACGGTGCCCTGGGCGAGCTGCAGCGCCACTGCGGTCTCTACGACCTCGACGCGATCTTCCTCAGCCATCTGCACGCCGACCACTGCATCGACATGTGCGCGTACTTCGTCGCGCGCTACTACCGCCACGACGGCGGCCGCTGCGATCCGCTCCCCGTCTTCGGCCCCGAAGGCACGGAACACCGGCTGACCACCGCCTACGCGGACACCCCCTCCGCCTCCTCCATGAGCGAGGTCTTCGACTTCCACACGGTCAAGCCGTCCACCTTCGAGGTCGGCCCGTTCACGGTGCACACCGAGCGGGTGGCCCACCCTGTGGAGGCCTACGGCATCCGGATCGAGCACGACGGCAAGACGCTGACGTACTCCGGCGACACCGGAGTGAGCCCCGCGCTGGACGAACTCGCCCGGGACGCCGACCTGTTCCTGTGCGAGGCGGCGTTCACGCACGGCAAGGAGGACATCCCCGACCTGCACCTCAACGGCCGCGAGGCGGGGGAGACGGCGGCCCGGGCCGGTGCCCGCCGCCTGGTCCTCACCCACATCCCGCCGTGGACGGACCCCCAGGTCAACCTCGTCGACGCCCGCGAGGTCTACGACGGCCGGGTGGACCTGGCCGCGCCCGGGCAGACGTACGAGATCTGAGCACCCCAGCACGAAGGCCCCGGAACCACAGCGGTTCCGGGGCCTTCGGCGTGCGGTGGGCTACTTCGCCTCCGCCTTCTGCAGCTCGGCGAGTTCCTCGTCGGACTCCCGGCCCGGCGTCGGCAGGTTGAACTTGGTGATCGCGAAGCGGAAGACCACGTAGTAGACCGCAGCGAAGCACAGGCCGACCAGCACCAGGCCCCACGGGTTGGTCGCGATGCCCAGGTTCAGGCCGAAGTCGATCGCACCGGCCGAGAAGCCGAAGCCGTCCTTCATGCCCAGCGCCCACGTCAGCGCCATCGATACACCGGTCAGCACGGCGTGGATGGCGTACAGCACCGGCGCGATGAACATGAACGTGAACTCGATCGGCTCGGTGACGCCCGTGAAGAAGCTGGTCAGCGCGAGCGAGAGCATCATGCCGCCGACCACCTTGCGGCGCTCGGGCCGGGCGCAGTGCACGATCGCCAGGCACGCGGCGGGCAGGGCGAACATCATGATCGGGAAGAAGCCGGTCATGAACTGCCCGGCGGTCGGGTCGCCCGCGAGGAACCGGGCGATGTCGCCACTCTTGCCCTCGTAGGTGCCGGCCTGGAACCAGGGGAAGGAGTTCAGCAGGTGGTGCATGCCGATCGGGATCAGCGCACGGTTGGCGACACCGAAGATGCCCGCGCCGACCGCCCCGGAGCCGACCAGCCACTCGCCGAAGTTGTGCAGGGCGGTGCCGAGGACCGGCCAGACGTAACCGAAGACGATGCCGATGACCAGGCCCGCGAAGGCCGACAGGATCGGCACCAGACGGCGGCCGCCGAAGAAGCCCGCCCAGTCCGGCAGCTTGGTGCGGTAGAAGCGCTGGTAGAGCAGCGCCACGACGAGGCCCATGACCACACCGCCCAGCACCTTGGCGTCGGCCGGAGCCGCCACCATGACGGCCTTGCCGTCGACCTCCGCCGCCACCTTGGGCAGGGTCGGGTCGGTGAACGTGGCCAGCACGTTCTTGAAGACCAGGTAGCCGACGACGGCCGCGAGGGCCGTGGAGCCGTCCGACTTCTTGGCGAAGCCGATCGCGATGCCCACGGCGAACAGCAGCGCCATGTTGTCGAGGATCGCGTTGCCACCGGCCGCCATGAAGCTCGCGATCTTGGTGATGAACGCGGGGAACGACTCCCGCCCGAGCATGTCGGGGTTGCCGAGCCGGACCAGCAGCGCGGCGGCCGGCAGCACCGCCACGGGCAGCATGAGGCTGCGGCCGATTCGCTGCATGACGGCCATCACGGCCGAGCCCCTCTTGGGGCTCGCGGGCGCGGCGGTGTCTGTGGACATGAGCTTCCTCCATGGGGCACGGCGCCGCCCAGGAAGAATGCGACGGGGGACGGCGGCGTCTCAAAGAAAGGGGAACGCGGTATCCACCGCGCGACCTCCACCAGTGAGTGGTGTAGACCAGTTGTAGCACGGTAGGCCGAACGAGTGGAACCCGCCAATTCCGCCCGCTGCGACGATCACACCCGCCACTTTTGTCGAGAGGCGGGCTCGTGGTGTAGACCAGGCGTTCGACGGTCGCACGAACGTGACACCGCCCCTCGGTACACGACAGGGCCGCTCGCCAAGACGTGCCAACTGTGGGTTACTGCGACAAAGCGGTTCGGATCAGGGAGAACGAACATGGCCACCAAGGCTGAGAAGATCGTTGCCGGGCTCGGCGGCATCGACAACATCGAAGAGGTCGAAGGCTGCATCACCCGCCTCCGCACCGAGGTCGCGGACCCCTCCAAGGTCGACGAGACCGCCCTGAAGGCCGCCGGCGCCCACGGCGTCGTCAAGATGGGCACCGCGATCCAGGTCGTCATCGGCACCGACGCCGACCCCATCGCGATGGAGATCGAAGACATGATGTGAAGGGCGGGGATCGTCCCGGGCTTCACCCCCTGACACCCCCACCTCACCACCGGGGCCCCTCCCACCGCGGGAAGGGCCCCTTCCGCGGTACGGATAGGCTCAGCCGCATGTCTCGAATCGACGGCCGCACCCCCCAACAGCTCCGCCCCATCACCATCGAGCGCGGCTGGAGCAAGCACGCCGAGGGCTCCGTCCTCGTCTCCTTCGGCGACACCAAGGTCTTCTGCACCGCCTCCGTCACCGAAGGCGTCCCGCGCTGGCGCAAGGGCAGCGGCGAAGGCTGGGTCACCGCCGAATACTCCATGCTGCCCCGCGCCACCAACACCCGCGGCGACCGCGAGTCCGTCCGCGGCAAGATCGGCGGCCGCACCCACGAGATCAGCCGCCTCATCGGCCGCTCCCTGCGCGCCGTCATCGACTACAAGGCACTCGGCGAGAACACCATCGTCCTCGACTGCGACGTCCTGCAGGCCGACGGCGGCACCCGCACCGCGGCCATCACCGGCGCCTACGTCGCACTCGCCGACGCCATCGCCTGGGCCCAGGGCAGGAAACTCATCAAGGCCGGCCGCAAGCCCCTCACCGGCACCGTCTCCGCCGTCTCCGTCGGCATCGTCGCAGGCGTCCCCCTCCTCGACCTCTGCTACGAGGAGGACGTCAGGGCCGACACCGACATGAACGTCGTCTGCACCGGCGACGGCCGCTTCGTCGAGGTCCAGGGCACCGCCGAGGCCGAACCCTTCGCCCGCGACGAACTCAACGCCCTGCTCGACCTCGCCGTCGCCGGCTGCGACGAACTCGCCGCCCACCAGCGCACCGCGCTCGACGCCGTCCTCGAGAAGTAACGCCAAAAGTAAAAGGCACGCCAAGACGGGTGCTCGGCACGGGCAACCGAGCCGAGCACACTCGCGTCTGAAGGAGTACGGGCGCACGGCTCATCCCTGTGCGCCCGGCCAGCCCCGCGGGCCCGACCGGCCCGACCGAACGAGAGGGACCGCTCCATGGCCGCGAGCCGCCGACGCCGCACCGCAGCCGTCGCCGCCACCCTGGCGGCCGTCGCGCTGACCGCCGGACTCACCACCGGCTGCGCCGCCGTCGACAAGGCGCTGGACTGCGTCCAGACCGCCGACGCCATCGCCGACAGCGTCACGGAACTCCAGCAGGCGGTCGACAGCGCGGCCAACGACCCCACCCAGCTCGACGAGTCCCTCGACTCCATCGACAAGAACCTCGGCGAGATCGGCGACAAGACCGACAACGCGGACGTCAGCAAGGCCGTCGACGACCTGAACAAGGCCGTCGACAACGTCCGCACATCGATCAAGAACGGCGACGAGACGCCCGACATCAGCCCGGTCACGGACGCTGCGGGCGAACTGACGAAGGTCTGCACGCCGTAGCGCTGCGGGGCGGTGGCAGGGTGCGGGCCCGTCGTGGTCGCCCGCGCAGTTCCCCGCGCCCCTGACGGGGCGCAATACTCTGGGGGCCATGACCCGCCTGATCCTCGCCACCCGTAACGCCGGGAAGATCACCGAACTTCGCGCGATCCTCGCCGAAGCCGGACTGCCCCACGAGCTCGTCGGCGCCGACGCCTACCCGGACATCCCCGACGTCAAGGAAACGGGCGTGACGTTCGCCGAGAACGCCCTCCTCAAGGCCCACGCGCTGGCCCGGGCCACGGGCCTCCCGGCCGTCGCGGACGACTCGGGCCTCTGCGTCGACGTCCTCAACGGCGCCCCCGGCATCTTCTCCGCCCGCTGGTCCGGCCGCCACGGTGACGACAAGGCCAACCTGGACCTCCTGCTCGCCCAGCTCTCCGACATCGCCGAGGAACACCGCGGCGCCCACTTCGCCTGCGCGGCGGCCCTGGCCCTGCCCGACGGCACGGAGAGGGTGGTCGAGGGCCAACTCCGCGGCACCCTCCGCCACGAGCCCACGGGCTCCGGCGGCTTCGGCTACGACCCGATCCTCCAGCCGGAGGGCGAGTCGCGCACCTGCGCGGAGTTGACTCCCCAGGAGAAGAACGCGATCAGCCACCGGGGCAAGGCGTTCCGGGCGTTGGTGCCGGTGGTGCGGGAGCTGTTGGGCTGAGGGACTACTGGGAGCGACGTACGCCGAGGGGCGCGACACCATGAAGGTGTTGCGCCCCTGTGGGTGGTGGGCCCGGTGGGACTCGAACCCACGACACACCGGACCTAAACCGGCGCCCTCTTGGCCAGCTGGGGTACGGACCCATCCCGGTTACTGTACTGGGCCGCAAGTGGTGAAGGTGCGGCGAGGTCGGGAGTGAGTCTCCGTCTGACTGTGACAGGAGGGACAGAGATACCGCAGGTTCTCGATCCGGTTGTCCAGCCGATCGCCGTTGATGTGGTCGAGTTCCAGGACGAGCCTTCTGCCCTGCCAGTTGTCCCCGGTGCCGCACTCGTTGCACACGTGGGGCACGCCCAGGTCGTCGAGTGAACGCCTCAGAAGGACCGTCCGGGTGCGTGGCGAGCCAGGGGCAAGCCTCACCAGGATCTGTGTCGCGGATCTGCGATACGGGGAGGCCGTGCCGCGGAAATGAGCCTGCCCTGTGAAATGGGCGGTCGACAGACCGTGAAACTCGATGCTGTGTCGGACCCTGGCTCGCCCGGAACCGCCGACAGGGGGGAGGCCGAGCATGCGCATCACGCCCGCCAAGCTGTGCGATGCGGCGACGGCTCGTGTGATTTCCTCGCGGGGGAAGAGGGCCCCTGAGCGATGGCCGCCTCTTCCGACGAAGTGCGAGGTGTCGATCTGGAAGGCGTCCAGCTTCTTCCTGATGTATCCGTAGGGGCTGTCGCGCGGAGAAAGCCCCATGTATTCCACCATCTCCCTGATGCTGGTCGACCGAGCGGCGGCTTCTCTGAGGATCTCTTCCGGATAGCTTCGCCGTTCGCGTTCCGGCAGTGGCTCCTCGCGGAAGTGAGCAGTGTCGATGCCGTAGTGCTGCAGCCGTTTGCTGAGATAGCGGCGAGGGCCGCTCCCCATGGGGGCTTCCACCCGGCGCGTCAGGTCGACCATGCTGGTGGCCTCGGCAGCAGTGCGAGTCAGCAGGTCTCGTGTGTACCTCGGCGGGCTCACGAGGTCACCCTCCGCCTACGGCCCCGGTATGTGTCCGTCACCGCATGGCAATTGGGGCAGAGCAGCTGAAGGTTCCCCGGACGGTTGTCCCACCAATCGCCGTTGATGTGGTCGACCTCCAGCCGGAGGGGCTTGCCGTTCCACCAGGGGCCATTGCCACACATCGCGCATTCCTGCGGGACCCCGGTACGCACCAGATGTCGAAGCAGTCGACTTCCCGGGACTCTGCCTGCTTGGGGGGTCCCGAGGCTGAGGAGATCCCCGCGAGAACGTCTCGCCCCTGGCGCTGATGTCTCGAAGTGGGATGTGTCGATGCCCAGTGCGGCGATGCGGCGGCTGATATGCGCGTGATTCCCGCCGACAGGGCTGACGCCGAGGAGCCGAAGCACTTCCTTGACGCCGGTCGACGCCGCCACCGCCTCGCGGAGTCTCTCCTCGGTGTGCCGCGCCCACCGCACAGGGAAGTGTGAGACATCCACGCGCGCTTCGGCCATCTTCTGGCGCAGATAGCGTCTGCTGCCGGGGGTGGGTGTGCCTCCGCACCACCGGACGGCATCGTCCCAGTTCGCTGTCGCCCGGGCTGCTTCTTCCAGTAGCTCGCGGGTGTACCTGGCCCCCATGAACCGCCCCTCCGTCCCCGACCACCCGTTCGTGGTCTCGCACGGAGTAACGAACCGTTTATCGGACAGTCACGCCCGGAATGCGCGCGGAATGCGGAACGGCTCGTACCGGGATTCACCGGTACGAGCCGCTCTCGAAAGGATCAGCGGGGTCTCAGACCTCAAGGTCCTTGATGATCTTGGCTACGTGGCCCGTCGCCTTGACGTTGTACAGGGCGCGCTCGACCTTGCCCTCCTCGTCCACGACGATCGTGGAGCGGATGACGCCGACGACCGTCTTGCCGTACAGCTTCTTCTCGCCGAAGGCGCCGTAGGACTCCAGGACCTGCTTGTCCGGGTCGGCCAGCAGTGTGACCTTCAGGGACTCCTTCTCGCGGAACTTGGCCAGCTTCTCCGGCTTGTCGGGGGAGATGCCGATGACGTCGTAGCCCGCGCCCGCCAGCAGCTCCAGGTTGTCCGTGAAGTCGCAGGCCTGCTTCGTGCAGCCCGGGGTGAGGGCGGCCGGGTAGAAGTACACGATGACCTTGCGGCCCTTGTGGTCCGCCAGGGACACCTCGGTGCCGTCGGCGTCGGGCAGGGTGAAGGCGGGGGCCACGTCCCCCGGCTGGAGTCGCTCGCTCATCGGGCCAGGGTAACCGGGGGTGCTGACAGTGTGATGAGCCGTGGAGCTGACAGACTGTCCCACACAGGCTTCACACCGACTTCGGAGGCGACACGGTGGCGGACACGGCGGACACCAGGACCCCGGCGCAGATCGAGGCGGACATCAGGCGCCGCCGCGCGACCCTGGCCGAGACCCTCGACGAGATCGGGGTGCGGGTGCACCCGAAGACGATCGTCGGGGATGCCAAGGCCAAGGTCGCTTCCAACATCGACCACACCCTCGGGCGGGCCTACGTGGGGGTGAACCGGGCCGTCACCGATGTGCGCGCCCGGTTCGTGGACGAGGAGGGCGCGCCCCGGCTCGAGCGGGTCGTACCGGTGGCGCTCGTCGTGGTGGGAGTGGTCGGGCTGCTCGCGGTCGGCACGCGGCGGCGCAAGGGCTGACCCGACCGCGTACGTCTGCGGGGAAGACAGGTAGGTTTCAGGGCGTGAGCGCCAAGAGAAACGAGCAGAGCACCCATCCGGACAAGCTGCCCATCCGGATGCTGCACGACCGCGTACTCGTGCGGCAGGACACCAGCGAGGGCGAGCGGCGTTCCGGCGGCGGCATCCTGATCCCCGCCACGGCGGCGGTCGGCCGGCGGCTGGCGTGGGCGGAGGTCGTCGCGGTGGGGCAGAACGTGCGGACCGTCGAGACGGGCGACCGGGTGCTGTTCGACCCGGAGGACCGGGCCGAGGTCGAGGTGCGGGGGATCGCGTACGTGCTCATGCGCGAGCGTGATCTGCACGCGGTGGCCGCGGACCGGTTCGAGGGCGCCGAGGACTCCACGGGCCTGTACCTCTAGGGCTCGGACGAAGCCCCGCGACGAAGGGGCCGGTGACCACCGTCACCGGCCCCTTCGCCGTGCCGTGCGGCTTGCTACGTTGGAGGGACCCCCGACGAGACGCGCCGTACCGGGATGAAGGCAAAGACGACGCACCGACACCGTCAGCCCGTCTCCCGGAGGTGCCCGTCATGGCCTGGGTTCTGCTCGTCGTCGCCGGTCTGCTCGAGGTGGGGTGGTCCGTCGGCATGAAGTACACCGACGGGTTCACGCGACCGCTGCCCAGTGTGCTCACGGGCGCCGGCATCGTCGCGAGCATGCTGCTGCTGTCGCAGGCGGCCAGGACCCTGCCCATCGGTACCGCCTACGGCGTGTGGGTGGGGATCGGCGCGGCCGGGGCGGCGGTGTTCGGGATGGCGGTGCTGGGGGAGCCGGCGACCGCCGCCCGGATCTTCTTCGTGTGCCTGCTGCTGGTCGCCGTGGTGGGGCTGAAGGTGACCAGCGGTCACTGAGCCGTCGCCGTGCTACTCCCGGCGTGCGCCCTGGGGGACCACGCCCCAGCCGGGGCCTGTCGGGCCGCCCGTCGCGCCGCCGTCGGTGGCGTCGCCGCCCCCGCCCTCCGTCGTGCCACCGTCGGTCGCGCCGCCGTCCGTCGTACCGCCGTCGGTGGTGCCCCCGTCCGCCGTGCCGCCGCCGGTGGGGGACTCGCCGCCGGTGCCGCCGTCGGTGGTGCCGCCGCCGGTCTGGCCCTCGGTCTGGCCCTCGGGGGCGCTGGGGGTCTGCTCGGGCGTCTGGGTGCCGGTCTCCTCGCCGCCGGTGGTCGTGCCGCCGTCGGTGGTGGCGGTGGCGCTCGGGTCGGCCGGGGCCTCGCTGCTGGGGGCCTGCGAGACGTCGGACCCGGGCTGGAGCCTGAGGTCGAACTCCTTTGCGGGCTTGCCCTTGAGGGCGTCCTGGGTGAACTGCGTCCAGATCTCGGCGGGTGCTCCGCCGCCGTTGACGCGGGGCAGGCCCATGGCGCGGTACAGCGACTTGTGGGCCGCGGTGACCGGGTCCTGGCCCATGACGGAGACCACGGTGGCGAGGTCGGGGGTGTATCCCGCGAACCAGGCCGCCGTGTCCTCCTCGGCGGTGCCGGTCTTGCCGGCGACGGGGCGGCCCGCGGCCTGCGCGGCGGAGGCCGTGCCGTTCTGGACGACGCTCTGCAGCATCGAGGTGGTGGTGTCGGCGGCCTCGCGGCTGACGGCCTGCCGGGTGCGCCGTTCGGGCAGCTCGACGGGCGTGCCCTCCTTGGTGACCTTGTCGACGATCGTGTACGTGCCGTGCCGGCCGTGGTTGGCGAGGGTGGCGTAGGCCTCCGCCATGTCGAGGACGCTGGCGGTGGCGGTGCCGAGGGCGATGGCAGGGCCGTCGGCGAGGTCGGGGGTGGCCTCGGGGATGCCGAGGTCGATCGCGGTCTGCTTGACCTTGGCGGGGCCGACGTCGGCGGCCATCTGCGCGTACACCGAGTTCACGGAGCTGTCGGTGGCCTCGGTGACGGTGATGTCGCCGTAGGAGTGCTGGTCCTCGTTCTCGGGGGCGTAGGGGTCGCCGGTCCAGCCCTGGACGGGGCGCTTGTTGGTGCCGTCGTAGATGGTGTTCGGGGTGATGACGCGGCCGTCCTGCGTCTCGGAGTGGTTCTCGACGGCGGCGGTGAACACGAAGGGCTTGAAGGTGGAGCCGACCTGGAAGTCCCTGCGGGTGGCGTTGGGGGTGTACTGCTTGACGTAGTCGATGCCGTTGTACATCGCCACGACCTTGCCGGTCTTGGGGTCGACCGAGGCACCGCCGGCGCGGACGTAGGTGTCGACCTTGCGGTTCTTCTTGTCGAGTTTGGACATCAGCTTGTCGTTGACGGCCTTCACGAACGCGTCCTGCTTGTCCTTCTGCAGGGTCGTCGTGATGCGGTAGCCGCCGGCGTCGAGCTTGCTCTCGTCGATGATCTTGTTCTGGACCAGGTAGTCCTTGACGATCCGGACGATGTAGCCGCGCTGGCCGGACATGCCGGTGGAGAGGGTGGACTCCTTCGGCACGGGGAACTTCATGCCGGTGCGCTCCGAGGCGCTGAGCCAGCCCTTCTTGACCATGCCGTCCAGGACGTAGTTCCAGCGGGACTCGGCGGCCCTGCGGTTCTCGGGGTGGGCGACGACGTCGTACTGGCTGGGCGCGTTGACGAGCGCGGCGAGGTAGGCGGCGCGGGCCGGGTCGAGGTCCTTGGCGTCCTTGCCGTAGTAGGCCTGGGCGGCGGCCTGGATGCCGTAGGCGTTGCGGCCGAAGTAGCTGGTGTTGAGGTAGCCCTCGAGGATGTGGTCCTTGCTGACCTCGCGGTCCAGCTTGATCGCGATGAAGAACTCCTTGGCCTTGCGCGTGACGGTCTGTTCCTGGCGCAGGTAGTAGTTCTTCACGTACTGCTGGGTGATGGTGGAGCCGGACTGCTTGCCCTTGCCGAGGGCGGTGTTCCAGGCGGCGCGGACCATGGCCTTGGGGTCGACGGCGGACTCGGTGTAGAAGTCGCGGTCCTCGGCGGCCAGGATCGCGTGCTGGGCGTCCTTGGAGATCTGGGGGAGGGTGACGTTCTCCCGGTTGACCTCGCCGTCGCGGGCGATCGCGGAGCCGTCCGCGTAGAGGTAGACGTTGGCCTGCTTGGTGGCGAGCGCGTTGGCCGGCGGGATCTGCACCAGCGAGTAGCCCAGGAAGAAGCCGCCGATCAGCAGCAGCACGACGATGATGAAGCCGCCGAGCGTCATGCGCCAGGTCGGGATCACCCGGCGCCAGCCGGTCCGCTTCGGCTTCCCGGCCGCCGTGGCCCCGGGCGTGCCCGGGTCGCCGTCGGCGTGCGCCTGCGGCTGGCTCGGTGCCCAGCCCGGATTGGGCTGCTGCGGCTGAGGCTCGTCACTCATGTCGTGCACGGACTCCTGTTTCGCGTCGTACGTCGTCGCGTACGTCTCTGCTCGCTCTTGTGCCCCGGTGATGAAGACTGTCCCATCCGTTGATCAGTTCCCTGATCGAGGGCCGGGCTGTGAGCCGTGTGGTGAGGCGGGCCGTGTGCGGGTGAGTACGCGGGCGGGCACAGGGTGAAACGCGGTGCTCCGCACTCCTGCCCGAATCGTGATCTCGCCTGCGCGACGTTCGCCCGGAAGGGACCCGGCCGTGGATCGCGACGGCTCCCACGATCCGCCCGGCCGGCACCGCCGTCACGCTGCTCGCCCTGGCCACGGCGCCTCGGCCCGCGCGGACGCAACGGATCGTACCGTCTGGGCCGGTGCGCACTCGCCCCGCGGCACTCCGGCCGCTCCCCGAAATTGCGTGGCACGCCCGTTCGCGGGAGGACTAGGCTCCTGCGCTTCGGTGCCGGTCGGCGAGGAGGGCTGTGGATGTGGGCTCGGGACGGTTGTACGCGGCCGTCGCGGCGGGGGGTTTCCGGCGGTACGCGACCTATCGGGCGGCGACGGTGGCCGGGGTGTTCACCAACACGGTCTTCGGTGTCATCCTCGTCCACACCTATCTGGCCCTGTGGGACCAGAAGCCGCATCTCGGGGGGTACGACCAGGCGCAGGCCGTGACCTACGTCTGGCTGGGGCAGTGCCTCTACGCGACGCTGGCGATCCAGGGCGGGGGTGCCGAGAAGGACCTGATGGACCGCATTCGCACCGGTGAGATCGCCGTGGACCTGTACCGGCCGGCCGATCTTCAACTGTGGTGGCTGGCGGGGGACGTGGGGCGGGCGTTGTTCCAGATGCTGGGGCGGGGTGTGGTCCCGTTCGTGTTCGGTGCGCTCTTCTTCCCGATGGCGCTGCCGACGTCGGTCACGCCGTGGGCGGCCTTCGTGGTGACGCTGCTGCTGGCGACGGTCGTGAGCTTCGCGATCCGCTATCTGGCGGCGCTGAGCGTGTTCTGGCTGCTGGACGGCATGGGCGTCAACCAGGTGCTGGTGGTCACGGGGATCTTCTTCTCGGGCATGGTGCTGCCGCTGAACGCCTTCCCGGGGGTGTTCGGCGAGGTGGTGCGGGTGCTGCCGTGGGCGGCGCAGATCCAGATGCCGGCGGACGTGCTGATGGGGGAGACGGACCCGCTGCGGGCGTTCGCCTTCCAGGCGGCGTGGGCCGTGGCGCTGCTGGCGGCGGGGCGGCTGCTGCAGTCGGCGGCGACGCGGCGGGTGGTGGTTCAGGGTGGCTGAGCGCGGTGTCCTGCTGGAGGGTTTGCGGGCCTACCGGCTGATCGCCGGGATGTGGGTGCGCTCCAGCATGGCCTACCGGACCTCCTTCGTCGTCACGGTGTTCGGCAACCTGACGGTGACCGGCCTGGACTTCGTGGGGATCCTGCTGATGTTCTCGCAGGTCGGCTCGCTGGGCGGCTGGTCGCTGCCCGAGGTGGCCTTCCTCTACGGGCTGTCGGCGACGTCGTTCGGGATCGCCGATCTGGTGCTCGGCTCGATGGACGTTCTGGGCGCCCGGATGCGCGACGGTTCGTTCGACACGCTGCTGGTGCGTCCGGTGCCGGTGCTGGCCCAGGTCGGTGCCGACCGGTTCGCGCTGCGGCGGCTGGGCCGGATCACCCAGGGCGCGGTGGTGCTGGGCTGGGCGCTGGTGTCGGTGGACGTCGACTGGAGCGTGCCGAAGGTGCTGCTGGTGCCGGTGATGGTGGTCAGCGGCGCGGCGATCTTCTCGGCGGTGTTCGTCGCGGGCGCGGCCTTCCAGATCTACGCGCAGGACGCCGCCGAGGTGCAGAACGCCTTCACCTACGGCGGGACGACACTGTTGCAGTACCCGCCGTCGGTGTTCGGCAAGGACCTGGTGCGGGGTGTGACCTTCATGCTGCCGCTGGCCTTCGTCAACTGGGTGCCGGCCACCTATGTGCTGGGGCGGACGTACCCGGTCGGGCTGCCCGGGTGGGCGGCGTTCGCCTCGCCGGCGGTGGCGGTGGCGTGCTGTGTGCTGGCCGGGCTGGCGTGGCGGACGGGGCTTCGTTCGTACCGGAGTACAGGGAGTTGAGTTGACCGGGTCGGAGAGCGGGTTCATCGAACTCGACGGTGTCGAGAAGGTCTTCGAGGTGCGCAAGAAGACCGGCTTCATGAAGCGGGAGCGGCGGCAGGTGCGGGCGGTCGACTCGATCTCCTTCCGTGTGGACCGCGGCGAGATGGTCGGCTACATCGGCCCGAACGGCGCCGGGAAGTCCACCACCATCAAGATGCTGACCGGCATCCTCACGCCCAGCGCGGGCCGGCTGCGGGTGGCCGGCATCGACCCTTCCCGGGAGCGGACGCGCCTGGCGCACCGTATCGGCGTGGTGTTCGGGCAGCGCACCACGTTGTGGTGGGACCTGCCGCTGCTGGACTCCTACCGGCTGATGCACCGCATGTACCGGATCCCGGACGCCCGTTACCGGGAGAACCTCGACCGTCTGGTCGAACTCCTGGACCTGGGCGACCTGCTGGACGTGCCGGTGCGGCAGCTCTCCCTCGGGCAGCGGATGCGCGGCGACATCGCGGCGGCGCTGCTGCACGACCCGGAGGTGCTGTACCTCGACGAGCCGACCATCGGTCTCGACGTCGTCTCGAAGTCGAAGGTGCGGGACTTCCTGCGGGAGGTGAACGCCGAGCGCGGTACGACGGTGCTGCTGACCACGCACGACCTGCAGGACATCGAGCAGTTGTGCAAGCGGGTGATGGTCATCGACCACGGACGCCTGATGTACGACGGTCCGCTCGCCGGGTTGCACGAGGCGGGGGAGAGCGAGCGGATCCTGGTCGTGGACCTGGAGCGGGAGCTGCCGCCCATCGAGGCGCCGGCGCCCGCGCGGGTCGTGCGGGTGGACGGTCCGCGGCAGTGGCTGGCGTTCCCTGCGGGGGATTCGGCGGCCCCGCTGGTGGCGCGGATCGCTGCCGAGTACCCGCTGGTGGACCTGTCGGTGCGGGAGCCGGACATCGAGGCCGTGATCGCCAAGATGTACGCGGAGAAGGCCGAGCGGGCGATCTCGTAGCCCCCGGCGGGGTGAACTCGTAATCTGCTGTGTATGACCGACGACGCCGTCCCGGACCTCCGCGCCTCCGACGCCGACCGTGAGCAGATCGCCGAGATCCTTCGGAACGCCCTCGCGGAGGGGCGCCTCGACATGGCGGAGTTCGAGGAGCGGCTGGACGCGACGTACAAGGCGCGCACCTACGGGGAGTTGGCGCCGATCACCCGGGACCTGCCGGCCGCGGGCGTCGCCGTGCCGTCGGTGTCCCTGACGAAGGGTGTGGCCGCCGGGCCGGAGTGGTCCGGGCGGATCGTCGGCGGCGAGGGGTCCTCCACGTGGGCCGTGGCCGTCATGTCCGGCTTCCAGCGCAAGGGGCGCTGGACGATGCCCCGGCGGTTCACCTGCCTCGCCTTCTGGGGCGGCGGGGAGATCGACCTGCGCGAGGCCGACTTCGCGGACCGCGAGGTCGAGATCAACGCGATCGCGATCATGGGCGGGGTGGATGTGATCGTGCCGCCCGGGGTCGAGGTCGTCGTCCGCGGCATCGGCGTGATGGGCGGCTTCGACCACCGCGAGGAGGGCGTGCCGGGCGAGCCGGGCGCGCCGAGGGTGATCGTGACCGGATTCGCGCTGTGGGGCGGCGTCGGGGTCCAGCGCAAGCTGACCCGCTCGGAGAAGCTGCGGATCCGCGAGGAACGCCGTCAGGAGAAGCTGGAGCGGCGGGCCGAGCGACGGCAGCTGGACGAGCCGCCTCGTCGGCACCGTCACGGCGGACACTGAGTCCCGGCGGCCGGATGGCCGGCGCGTGAGTGCAGCCCCGGCAGCAGTGTGCCCGCCGTCTGCGGCAGACGACGGGCACAGGGCGGGACGAGGGTTACAGCTCGGCGGGCGCCGACCCCTTCAGCGTCTCCAGGTCGACGGACTCCGCCATCCGCGCGTACCCCTTGTCGCTGGGGTGCAGATGGTCGCCCGAGTCGTAGTCGGGTCGCAGCCGCCGCGGGTTGTACGGGTCACGCAGCGCCTGGTCGAAGTCGGCCACGGCGTCGTACACCCGGCCGGCGCGGATCTGCGCGTTGATGGCCTGGCGGACCTGCTCACGCGCCTCGGTGTACCCGCGGTGTCCCTGGAACGGCATCAGCGTCGCCCCGACCACCTTCACACCGCGCGCGTGGGCCTGGCCCACCATGGTCCGCAGCCCCGTGAGGATCGCGTTCGGGTCTGCCAGGCGCGGGTTGCGCAGGATGTCGTTGACGCCGAGGTCGATGACGACGACCTTGACGTTCGTCCGCTCCAGCGCGTCCCGCCCGAAGCGGTTCAGGCCGCTGGGGTTGTCCGCGGGGCGGCCCAGGCCGTCGGCGAGGACCTGGTTGCCGCTGATGCCCTGGTTGACGACGCTGTAGCGGGGCAGGTCCCGCCCGGAGGCGATCTCGGAGCGCAGCCGGTCGGACAGCACGTCGGTCCAGCGGCTGTTGGTGTCCGGCGTGGAGGTGATGCCGTCCGTCAGGGAGTCGCCGAGGACGACGACCGTGCCGTCGGACTCGTTGCTCAGCACGTCCAGCGCCGTCAGGTACCGCCAGGATCCGATCCGCTCGGTGTACGGCGTGCCCGTGGCGTCCTGCGCGTGGTCGCCCTGGGCGACGTAGGAGATCTGCCGGGCGTGCCGGTGGTAGGTCACCGGGCCGGAGCTGGTGGGGGTGTAGGTGGTGATCAGGACGTCGGAGTCGTGCGGGATGACGACCCGTACCGCGTCGCTCATGACCTGCCGGCCGGGCGGGATGACGACCGTGGGGCCGCCGCCGAAGGTCAGCTGCCGCATGGTGTCCGCGAGTGCCGCCGCCGTACCGCTGCCCGCGGAGACGGCGACCGTCGCCCGCGTGATGCTCAGCGGCGACTGGCCGTAGAGATTGGACAGCGTCACGCGGGCACTCGTACCGCCGACGCTGGTGTGGACGACGTTGCGTACCGAACGGTCCGCCATGCCCGTGGTCTCCGTGCCCGGTTCGGCGGCGGAGGGGGAGGTGGACCAGGTGCCGACCCAGGTGCCGGTGGAGGCGGGGGCGGCGGAGTTGTGGGGGGCGCGGCCGTCGCCGTGGGCGTTCCGGATGCGCAGGTCGTCGTCGGGCGCCACGCCGACGTATATGGCGGTGGAAAGGCCCACGATCGCTGCGACGACCAGGGCCAGGAGGGCGTAGCCACGTCCTCGGGTCATGCTGTTCAGTTCTCCTCGGGCGATGGGAGCCCAAGGCTCCGATCTGATGTGCCCATGATGCGGCATGGGCCGGGGGAAGCTCACAGCACCCCGTGGCAATACCCCCTCCCGACAGACGCCGGGAACTCCTGTTCCGTTCCAGGAGTCGGTCAGGAAGGGACAATGTGTGCGGGATCACCAAGCGGGTGGAGCGGATGGAACGGACGAAAGCAGCAGAAAAGGGTGCCGGTGTCGGTGGGCAGCATGCCCGCCCCGGCGGCGCGGTGAACCGTGCGATGACGAGCTTCAGCCCTGCGGACGAGGAGAAACAGCGCGGCGTACGCCGGATGAAGCTCACCGCCACCGGGCTCCTGGTGTTCGTGGCGCTGGTCTACGTCCTGTCCACGTGGGCGCACAACGCCGGCGCCGGGACCTGGGCGGCCTACGTCGCCGCCGCCTCCGAGGCCGGCATGGTCGGCGCGCTCGCCGACTGGTTCGCCGTCACCGCCCTCTTCCGCCATCCCCTCGGCATCCCCATCCCGCACACCGCGATCATCCCCACCAAGAAGGACCAGCTGGGCGTCTCCCTGGGCGAGTTCGTCGGCGAGAACTTCCTCTCCGAGGACGTCGTACGGCAGCGGCTGCGCGCCGTCGGCATCGGCAGCCGCCTCGGCGCCTGGCTCGCGGTCCCCGAACACGCCGACCGGGTCACCGCCGAGCTGTCCACCGCCCTGCGCGGCGCCCTGACGGTCCTGCGCGACTCCGACGTCCAGGCCGTCGTCGGCGAGGCCATCACCCGCCGTGCGAACGCCCAGGAGATCGGGCCCGGCATCGGAAAGATGTTGGAGAAGGTCGTCGCCGACGGCGGCCACAAACGGGTCGTCGACCTCGTCGTCACCCGTGCGCACGACTGGCTGGTGCTGCACCGCGACGAGGTGATGGACGCCGTGGAGGGCGGCGCCCCGGGCTGGACGCCGAAGTTCGTCGACCGGAAGGTCGGCGAGCGCGTCTACCGGGAACTGCTGCGCTTCGCCACCGAGATGCGCGACATGCCCGGCCACCCGGCGCGCAGCGCCCTGGACCGCTTCCTCACGGACTTCGCCGACGACCTCCAGTCCGACACCGACACCCGCGCCCGCGTCGAGCGGCTCAAGGGCGAGGTCCTCGGCCGCGGCGAGGTCCAGGACCTCATCGCCAGCGCCTGGACGGCCGTACGGTCCATGATCGTCTCGGCCGCCGAGGACGAGCGCAGCGAGCTGCGGCTGCGCGTGAGGGCGTCCCTGCTGTCGCTGGGTTCGCGGATGGCGGGCGAGCGCAAGGTGCAGGACAAGGTCGACAAGTGGGTGGAGGGCGCGGCCGTCTACGTCGTCACCACGTACCGCAAGGAGATCACCTCCCTGATCACCGACACGGTCGCGAGCTGGGACGCCGAGCACACCACGAAGAAGATCGAGGCGAACATCGGCCGCGACCTGCAGTTCATCCGCATCAACGGCACGGTCGTCGGCTCCCTGGCCGGCCTGCTGATCTACACGGTGTCGCACGCACTGGGCGCGTGAGGCTTCGGGCGTAAGAGAAGCCGGTCAGGGCACCCGACGGGGATTCCGCTCGAAGAGGAGGGGGCCATGACCACCGCCCAAGCCGACACCGGCCACACCGTGACCACCGACATCCCCGCCCGCCTCGACCGCCTCCCGTGGTCGCGCTGGCACTGGACGATCGTCATCGGTCTCGGCACCGTATGGATCCTCGACGGACTCGAAGTCACCGTCGTGGGCAACATCGCCAGCCGCCTGTCGGAGCCCGGCAGTGGCCTGCCCATCACGTCGGGCGAGGTCACCGGCATGGCAGCCGCCCTGTACGTGGCGGGCGCATGCCTGGGCGCGCTCTTCTGGGGCCGTCTGACCGACACATGGGGGCGTAAAAAACTCTTCATGATCACCCTGGCGGTCTATCTCGCCGCCACGGCCCTCACCGCGATCTCCTTCGACACCTGGTGGTTCTTCCTCTTCCGGTTCCTCACCGGCTTCGGCATCGGCGGCGAGTACGCGGCCATCAACTCCGCCATCGACGAGCTCATCCCCAAGGAGTACCGCGGCCGCACCGACCTGATGATCAACGGCAGCTTCTGGCTGGGCGCGGTCTTCGGCTCGCTGCTGTCGATCGTCGCGCTGGACACGGACATCTTCGCGGCGAACGTCGGCTGGCGCCTCACCTTCGCACTCGGCGCGGTTCTCGCCCTGGTGATCCTCCTGGTCCGCCGGCACGTCCCCGAAAGCCCTCGCTGGCTGCTGATCCACGGCCGCGACGACGAAGCGGAACGCATCGTCTCCTCCATCGAGAGCAAGATCGAGGAGGAGAGGGGTGAGCCGCTGCCCCGCGCCGAGGGCGAGATCACCATCCACCAGCGCCGCAGCGTCTCCTTCCTCGAGATCGGCCGCACGGTCTTCTCCGACTACCGCAAGCGCGCGATCCTCGGCTTCTCCCTCTTCATCGGCCAGGCCTTCCTCTACAACGCCATCACCTTCGGCTTCGGCGCGATCCTGACGACGTTCTTCGACGTCCCGAGCGGCAACACCGGCTACTACTTCGCGGTCATCGCCATCGGCAACTTCTTCGGCCCGCTGTTCCTCGGCAAGCTCTTCGACACCGTCGGCCGCCGCATCATGATCTCCGGCACGTACATCCTGTCCGGCCTGCTGCTGTTCGGCACCGCCTGGCTCTTCGACCAGGGCTCCCTGAGCGCGACCACGATGACGGCCTGCTGGTGCGCGGTCCTGTTCTTCGCCTCGGCGGGTGCTTCCAGCGCCTACCTGACCGTCTCCGAGGTCTTCCCCATGGAGACGCGGGCCATGTCGATCGCGTTCTTCTACGCCATCGGCACCGCGGCGGGCGGCATCAGCGGCCCGCTCCTGTTCGCCAAGCTCACGGAATCCGGAGTCGTCGGCGACACGGTCCTCGCCTTCTCGATCGGCGCGACGCTGATGTGCCTGGCCGGCCTGGTGGCCGCCCTCCTCGCGGTGAAGGCGGAACGCCGCTCCCTGGAGGACATCGCCAAGCCGCTGACGGCGGCGGACGGTAATGCCACAGGCTCTGGCGACTCGGGGCCGAGGCAGGCGACGGCGTAGGTCCGACGGTCGAGGCGCGACCGGAGCATGTGGGCCGCGAACGTAAAGGAAAACAAGGGCGGGGCCGGCCCACATGCTCCGATCGCGCTACTCGCCGGCCCCCCGACGCGCCTGGTCACGCCTCCGCAGCAGCAGCAACCCGCCCGCCACCGCGCCGATCCCCGCCGCGGCGGCCCACCCCGCCGCATCCCCGGAACCGGTCGCGGCGAGGTCCTTCCCACCCACCGGAGACGCCGAAGCCTGCGCCCGGACACCCCCAGCACCCCGTGACCCACCGGACGACGTCCCCGGAGTCGGCGAAGGGCCCCCGGCCGGCTCCTCCACGCGGTCCCGGCCTCGGTCCCGGGTGAACGCGAGCGTCCCGAACCCCAGCTGATCGAACCCCCCGCTGTTGGGCCCGTAGTCCCCGCCCCCGCCCTCGGGCGCGGCCTTGGCGGCCGCCCGCGTGACGTACGACGCCGGCAACCCCCGCCGCTTGGTGTAGTGATTGGCGATCATCGCCCAGATGGGCCGCGTCATCCCCGGATCCACACGGGCGGCACCGGACGCGGTCTCCACCCCCGACCAGCCCCCGATCGCCCCCTTCTTCCGTGTGTTGGCCGTGTACGGCACATCCCCGCCCAGGCTCCACTTGGCCACGTACTGCGCGCCCTTGAGGAACCGGCTGTCGTCGTACCCGTACAGATCGATCCCCTGGTTCCACGCCATCTCGCACACCGTGCCCATCAGCCCGACCCCGAGCAGCGCATGCCCCTGGTCCCGCCCGGCCTCGACCCACTCGCCGAGCCCGTCCGCGTGGACGACGGGGATCGCGTGCCGGACCGACCCCATGCCGTCCCCGTGCTTGAAGTACTCCACGGCCCGCTCCACCACGGCCCGTTCGTCGCAGAAGATCCCGGTCGCGAGGACGCACGCGATGGCCGTCAGGTCCCAGTTGGGCCAGTAGTTGGTGACGACGGCGTTGTTGTGACGGCTCAGGAAGTCGTCGCTGAGCGGATGGAACACGTCGAGCATCAGCTCCCGCGCGCGCCCGAGGTCGAAGTCCCCGTGACCCCGGACCAGTTCGGCGGCGTTCGCGAACTGGTAGCCGTACAACCCCGCCGCCAGGAACCGATCCGCACTGCCGTCCAGCCGGGTCAGCTCCCCCGACCAGGCGTTGAGGATCGCCACGGCGGCGTCGGCACAGGCCTCCTCGCCGCTGACATGGAAGCGCAGGGCGTTCTGGTAGGCGGCGTGGATGTCGTTGTAGAGGATCCCGTAGTTCTCCGGCGTGCCCGAGCCCCGGTACACGACCGCCTGCGGATTGGCCCGCCACCCGCTCTGCGCATGCCGGTTGGCGGTGAGCTTGGCGAACCCGGCGGTGTACGGTCTGGCCCCCGCTCTCACCTTGGCCGCCATACGGTCCAGATCGGCACGGGTGTGCAGCAGCCCGGGGTGAACGAGGGGGGCGCCGGCGGCACCGGCCGGGGTGGCGAGCGCGGTCGCACCGACACCGGTGCCCATACCGGCACTTACACCGATGCCCGTTGCCTTCAGCATGCTGCGGCGGCTGATCTGTCGTATCACGTCGTCGTACCTCGGCGTCGTAAGTCGCGTACCTGCGGGGGACGGTGAGGAGACGGCCGGGCGGTGAGGCGATAACAAAAACTGCGCTATAGTTGATCTGCGTCCAGTCGCCGGAACTCCGGCAGCGGGACGATGCGTTGGTGGTCCAAGGAAAGACGCCCCACTTCCTGTGGGGAAATGCAGGTGCAAGGCCTGCCCGGCGCTCCGACGAGAACCCGGCCCTGGGATTCAGGGCCGGGTTCTTTTGTTGTTCCTGCCGAGGTGAGCCGGTCGGCGTGCCCCGGCTCACCGAGATCAGCCCGTCAGCCGCGCCGGTCCGCGACCGCCCACGACGCCAGCCCCACGACCCCCGCCACACCGAACACGGCAGGCCAGGCCCCCACCTTCCTCGCCAGCGGATGCGACCCCGCGAAGGCGGCGACATACGCGGCCGACAACGCCCCCGCGGCCACCCCGCCGGCCTGCTGCCGCCACTGCCGCGCCGCCGCCACACCGGCCACGGCGAGCACGACGCCGCCGAGCGGCCGCTGCCGGGTCCAGCGGGCCACGCCGTAGCCGCCCACGAGCCCGCTCGCGGCGACCACCGCGCTGGGAACCTTCGCCATACCTGCCTCCTGCGTCGTACACCTGCTCAAGATCCCGAGGCTAGCCCGCGGGCCTCGGAAACCCGAACCTGAGCCTGGGCTTGTCAAGTTTCCTCCTCCGAGCTATATAAGAAGACGTAGACCGTAGGGCATCGCACCCACTGCACCTGAAGAGAGGAGTGACCCGTGATGCTCATGCGCACGGACCCCTTCCGTGAGCTCGACCGACTCACCCAGCAGGTCTTCGGCCCCGCCGCCACCCGCCCGACGGCGATGGCGATGGACGCCTACCGCTCCGGGGACGACTTCTTCGTCCACTTCGACCTCCCCGGCATCGACCCCGAGACGATCGAGCTGGACGTCGAGCGCAACGTCCTGAACGTCCGAGCCGAGCGCAGGTCCCCCGCCCCCGAGGGCGCGGAACCCCTCGTCGCCGAGCGCCCCACCGGCACCTTCACGCGCCAGCTGTTCCTCGGCGACACACTCGACACGGAGCGCATCGACGCCTCCTACGAGGCCGGCGTCCTGACCCTGCGCATCCCGGTGGCCGAGCAGGCCAAGCCGCGCCGCATCCAGATCTCGGGCGGCGACACACGCAGGCAGCTCAGCGGCTGACCTCACCGCACGCCCACAGGCAGGCCGCGCCGCCGGCCGATCCCCGGCGGCGCGCCCCCCACGCACGCACCCCCGCACACACCCGGAGGAAAACCCCGCACATGAGCACGACGACGGTGCCCCGTGTGACGACGAGACGAGCCACTCACACCGCAGCCGCCGACGATGACGGCTGGCCGCAACTGGTGGACGCGGTCCGCGAGTCGGGCCTGTATCCCACCCGGGCGAAGGCGGAACAGGTCACCCGTACCGTCCTGGCCGCCCTCGGCACGCACGTCACCGGTGACGAACGGGTCGACCTGGCCCGCGCCCTGCCCGCGGAGGCCGCCCGGCTGATCGCCTCCCAGATCCCGGCCACACACCGCCTCCCGGCCGCACGATTCGTCGACGAGGTCGCCTCACGCACCCCCGGGGCGACGCCCGCCACGGCCCGCTGGGACGTCAGCTCGGTCCTGAGCGCGCTGCCGCCCCTCGTCGGCGACGACCTGGTCACCCGCATCCTGGCCCAACTCCCCACCGGCTACGCCCTGCTGTTCGGCCGAGCGGACCTGACTCCGGCTCCATAGTCTTCTGAAGACGTACGACGGCCACCGTCTCGGTCACGGACCGGCGGTGGCCGTCACGGTGCCCGATCCGCTGCCGCCAGGAGCCTCCTTGACCCGTACGACGACGACCACCCTCACCACTCCCGACGGCACGCACCTCGCCCACACGGACCACCACCCCGCCGGGGACCCCGCGTCCACCTTCCTCCTCCTGCACGGCCTTGCGGGCCACCAGGGCGAATGGGGCGCTCTCGCCCCGCGCCTGTCGGCCGACGGCCACCGCGTGGTGACCTACGACGCCCGGGGCCACGGTGCGAGCACCCGCATCCCGGTGACGACGACCCGCGAGGCCCACGTCCAGGACGCCGTGGCCCTGATCGACGCACTGCACCTGGCCCCCGCCACCCTCCTCGGCCAGTCCCTGGGCGGCCACACGGCCATGCTGCTGGCCGCGTCCCACCCCGAGCTGGTGCAGTCCCTGATCCTCGTCGAGGCGGGCCCGGCGGGCCCGAGCCCGGACCTTCCCGCTCAGATCGCCGGCTGGCTGGACAGCTGGCCGACCCCATTCAAGTCCCTCGAGGAGGCGGAATCCTTCCTCGGCCACGAGGCATGGACGAGGACGCTGGAGCAGCGAGCCGACGGCTGGCACTCCACCATGGACCGCGACACGATCATCGCCTCAGTCGCCGAACTGGCCACCACCGCCTACTGGGAGGAGTGGTCCCGCATCACCTGCCCGACCCTGCTCATCCAGGGTGAACGCGGCACGATGCGCCCCGGCGAACCGGCCGAGATGCTCAGCCGCCGCCCGCAGACGCGGCTGACCCGCATCCCCGACGCCGCCCACGACGTCCACCTGGATCAGCCGGAACGCCTCTACGAGGCGATCGCCTCGTTCCTGCGCGACTGAAACGCGCCACACCGCACCCGCGCCGGTCCACCTGCGACAACCCCGTCGATGCCCGCTTTTGTGCTGCCCCGAGCTCCGGGTCACAACTGAACCCACACGAAACAAGGTCTTGTCGCCGACTTAAAACGATGGTTATTTTAACCGCCATTCGAAGTCCGGCCTGATCATCCGGGCGACCTCAAGGCGTGTGCATGTCTCAAAGAAGGGCAGTGCCATGACGCTTGACAGCGCGCGGTTTTCTCGTCGGGGTTTTCTGGGGCTCGGAGTCGCGGCGGGGGTCATCACGCTGACGGCGTGCGGGTCCGGCGCCGGTGCGGCCGACGCTCCGCTGGTGATGACGGTGTGGGGCGGCGACCCCGACCGCAAGACGTATCAGGCCCGCATCGACCTGCTGGTCAAGAAGCACCCGGACCTGAAGGTCAAGCTGCAGCTGATCCCGGGCGACGCGTACCCGCAGAAGGTGCAGACGATGATCGCCGGCGGTACCGGGCCGGACATCATGCAGGTCGCCGAGAGCGTCAACACGTACTCCAGCAAGAACCAGCTGCTGGAGCTCGACGACCTCGCCAAGAAGGCGAACCTCGACCTCGAGCAGCGGTTCGGCCCGGTCGGCTCCCTCTACACGTACCAGGACAAGCTTTACGCGATCCCGGACCGCTCCGGCGCCGTCACCGTGTTCTACAACAAGGACATGTTCGACAAGAAGGGCATCAAGGCCCCCACCGCGGACTGGACCTGGGACGACGCCCTCGACGCCTTCAAGGAGCTGACGGTCCCCGGCAAGGTCTGGGGATACAGCGGTGCCGAATGGTTTCCGCAGTGGTGGAGTCTCGCCTACCAGAACGGCGGCACCATCATCGACGCCCAGGGCCGGCCCGCGGTCGACAGCGACGAGGTGGTCGAGGCGCTCCAGTGGGCGGGCGACCTGGTCTTCAAGCACAAGGTGGTGCCGAGCAAGGCGGACTACGCCGACATGGGCCCCAACATCGGCGGTGACCAGGCCTTCCCCAACCAGAAGGTCGCCACCCACGCCAACGGCTTCTGGGTCATGGCGGGCCTGACGAAGGTGACGTTCGACTGGGACATCGCGCCGATGTGGCGCGGCAAGAAGCAGGCCGTGTCGGCGTTCGGCAGCGGTCTCGCGATCTCGCGCACCTCCAAGCAGCGCGACAACGCCTTCAAGGCGATCGACTTCTTCACCTCCCCCGAATCGCAGAAGAAGATCATCGCCTCCGGCCAGGACGTGCCGGCCAGCCTGGAGGTGCAGAAGAGCCAGGCGTTCCTCAAGCCGTCGTGGATGAAGACGGACGTCGACATGGGAGTGTTCGCCGAGTCGAGCGCGTTCGTCTTCCACGCGCCGTTCATCCCCGAGTGGCAGGAGATGATCGACACGATCTCGAGCGGCCTCGCCGACTTCTGGCTCGGCAAGGAGCGCAGCGCCAAGAAGGCGTTGACCGCGGTACAGAAGGACCTCGAGTCCCTCATCAAGTCCGCGGGATGACCGCGATGGCGACCACGACGGCCCCCACCCCCGAGACGTCCTCGGCGGCCGGGAAGAAGCCCCCGTCACCGGGGAAACTCAAGCTGTCCAAGCGGCGGCGCCGTGAGGCGCTCTCCTTCTACCTGTTCATCTCGCCGTGGGTGATCGGCTTCCTGGTCTTCCTGCTCGGGCCGATGATCGCGTCGATCTACTACTCCCTGACCGACTGGGACTCCTTCAACCCGCCGAAGTGGGTCGGCTTCCAGAACTACGTCAAGGCCCTCACCGACGACCCCGTGTTCTGGAAGGCCCTGTGGAACACCATCTACTACGCGGCGATCTCGGTCCCGCTGGGGTTGGTGCTCGGGCTGTGGCTGGCGAACCTGCTCAACAAGCAGATCCGGGCCCGCAAGCTGTTCCGCACCCTGATCTATCTGCCGACGCTGATCCCGCTGGTCGCCACGGCGATGATCTTCCGCATGGTGCTCGCGCCGAACGGCCCGGTCAACGACTTCCTCGGCCTGTTCGGCGTCTCCGGCCCCGACTGGCTGCTCGACGGCCCCTGGGCCAAGCCCGCCCTGATCCTGATGTCGGCCTGGGGTGCGGGCGCCGCGACCGTGCTGCTGCTCGCCGCCATGAAGGGCATCCCGCGTGAGCTGTACGAGGCGGCCGAGGTCGACGGCGCCAGCGCGACGCGGCAGTTCTGGAGCATCACGCTGCCGCATCTGACGCCCATCATCTTCTTCAACCTGATCATGGGCCTGATCAACGCGTTCCAGATCTTCTCGCAGATCTACATCCTTCTCCCGAAGGGCAAGAACGCCGCGAGCTACGACGCGGCCCAGACCCTGGTGCCGCTCCTGTTCGACCAGGCGTTCAACTACTACCGCATGGGCTACGCCTCGGCGATCTCCTGGCTGCTGTTCCTGGTGATCCTGGTGTTCACGGTGATCGCCTTCCGCACCACCCGGCGCTGGGTGTTCTACGAGACCGAGGTGAAGTGATGTCGACCCTGGCGACCCCGGTGCGCAAGCACGGGCACGAGGACCGACGGGCCCCCGTCGCACGGGCGTTCCGCGCGACCCCCTTCACCTACGGCACTCTGCTGATCGTGGCGGCGATCCTGACCACCCCGCTGGTCTTCGTCGGTTCGATCGCCCTGTCCAGCGACGCCACCGTGAACAACGGCGCGTTCACGATCATCCCGCGCGAGTTCCACTGGGACAATTTCTCCCGGGTGTTCACCACCGAACTGCCGGTGGGCACCTTCCTGCTCAACTCGGTGCTCATCTCGCTGTTCTCGGTGGCGGGGCAGATCCTCTCCAGCGGCCTGGTCGGCTACGCCTTCGCCCGGCTGCGGGCGCCGGGCAAGAACACGATGTTCCTCGTCGTCATCGCCACGATGATGATCCCGTCGCAGATCACGATGATCCCCCAGTTCATCCTGTTCCGGGACCTGGGCTGGGTGAACACTTTCCTGCCGCTGATCGTGCCGAACTTCTTCTCCAACGCCTTCAACGTCTTCCTGGTACGGCAGTTCGTCTCCCGGCTGCCCAGCGAGCTCGACGAGGCGGCCATGATGGACGGCCTGGGCTTCTTCGGCATCTACCGGCGGATCATGTTCCCGATGCTCCGGCCCGTCCTGATCGCCATCGGCATCTTCACGCTCACCCACACCTGGGGCGACTTCATGGGCCCCCTGATCTACCTCAACGACGAGTCCAAGATGCCGCTCGCCCTGGGCGTGCAGTACATCACCGCCACTTCGCAGGCGGGCCAGGCCCCGCCCTGGAACCTGGTGATGGTCGGCTCGATCCTGCTCGCCCTGCCGATGATCCTCGTCTACTACCTCGGCCAGAAGTACCTGTACGAAATGGACATCAGCGGCGGAAGCGCGGGAGTCAAGTGAGCCACCCGACCACACTCGACCACACCACCACACTCGACCAGGGCATCGCGCTCGACGCCCGCGGTATCCGATTCGAGGGCAATCCGCAGCTCGTGCTGTGCGCGTCCCTGTTCTACTTCCGCCTCCCCCGGGAACAGTGGCGCGCCCGGCTCGCCCAAATCCGGGCCTCCGGTTACACCTGCGTGGACGTCTACCTGCCGTGGAACTTCCACGAGACGGCCCCCGGGCGCTGGTCCTTCGAGGGCAGGCGGGACGTCGCCGCCTTCCTCGACCTCGCGCAGGAGGAGGGGCTGTACGTCATCGCGCGGCCCGGCCCCTACATCTGCTCCGAGTGGGACGGCGGCGCGCTGCCGGCCTGGCTGGGCCTGGACCGGGAGCTGCGGGTCCGTCAGAACGAACCGCGCTTCCTCGCCGGGGTCACCGCCTGGTTCGACCAGGTGCTGCCGATCCTCGCCGAACGCCAGTACCCGGCGAACGGTCCCGTGATCATGGTGCAGTTGGAGAACGAGCTGGACTTCTTCGACTGCGACGCCCGGACCGGCTACCTCACCGCCCTGCGCGACCAGGCCGTCCGTCACGGCATCACCGTGCCGCTGATCGCCTGCTCCGGACAGGGCGACCTCGAGGGCGCCACCGGCGACGTCCCCGGTGTCGTACCGGCGTGCAACTTCTACCCCGACGACGACTCCCCGCACATCGAACCCGAAGTCCGGCACTACGCCGAGCTGCTGGCGGAGCGCGACCTGCCCCTGCTGATCACCGAGACCAACCGCCGCCACCGCACCCTGCGCCGGCTCCTGGCCAGCGGCGCCTCGCTGATCGCCCCCTACCTCCAGTCCTCCGGCTGGAACTTCGGATACACCCCGTCCGCGGGGAACTGGGGCAGGCCCGGCAACCTCATGAGCCACGGCTACGACTTCGGCGGCTATGTTTCCTCCACCGGCACCGAACGCCCCGAATACGCCGAGGCCCAGATCCTCGCCCGGGTCATCGACACCCTGGGCCCACGCCTGGCACTCGCCACCCCGACCATCCCGCGCACGCCGGTCACCACCGACTTCCCGACCAGCTCGTCACCGTCGGCCCTGCGGCTGGACGGAGGGGGCCTGCTCCTCGCCGTACCGCACCTCGGGACGGGGGCCGGGGCGGGAACGGCGGTCGTGAACGGGGTGCCGGTCGCCGTGGCGCCGGACTCGTGCTCGTTGATGCTGCTGGACGTGCCCTTGAACGCGTGGGGCCACGAGGGGACGCTCACTCTGGCGTCCGCGGACCTGGTGGCGGCGGGGGAGGGCGTCCTGGTGTTCTCCTCCAAGGTGCCGGTCACCGTCGTCGTCGGGGACACGCGGGTCGAGATACCGGCGCCGGAGGCGGGAACGCCGCAGCGGGCGACGGCCGCGGGGCTGACCCTCGTAGCGCTGGCCCCGGCAGACGCCGTACGCCTGCGCGCCACGGACCGCGACGGCACCGTACGTCTCGACGAACCGGCACCCGCACGGCCCGCCGCATCGGAACCCGTCGCGGTGCGGCACGCGCGGCGCCGAGCGGATACCGCTCCCGAACGGCCGGCCGGCCGGCACGAACTGCCGCCCACGCTGGAGTCGCTCGGCGTGTACCGGGGGCGCGGGACCTACCGGACCACAGCGGACCTCACGGGCGTCGACGAGCTGCTGCTCGTCGGGGCGGCGGACATCGTCGATCTGTCGGTCGCCGGCCGGGTGCGGCCTACGATCGCCGGTTTCGGGGCCACCCGGCGGATCGACGTCCGGGAAGCGACCGGTTCCGTCGACGTCGAGGCCGTCGTGGAGATCTGGGGACACGCGAACTTCGACGACGCGCGCCTGCCCGCCCTCCGCCTCGGCGCGCTGCGCGGGCTGGGCACGGTGTGGACTGTCCGGGAGACGGAGGACGTGTCGGCGCTCTGGTCGGTGCACGGCCACTGGGCGGGCCGCCTGGCACCCCTGCGCGAGCTCGGCGGCTGGAGCAGCACCCGCGTCGGCACCCCCGTCACCTACACCCGCGAGATCCGAACGGCCACTGCGGCGGCCCTGCACCTCAAGGGGGTGGTCGAGCCGGTGCGGGTCACCGTGACCGACGGCGAGCCGCACACCGTCCACGCCGAGAACCCGTGGATCTCGCTGCCTGCGGGCACCCACCGCATCTCGGTCACGCTGCCGCACCACCCCAGCGGCGGCGGTCTCCGGGCCGAACTGCTCACCTTGGACCCGGTGACGGACTGGACGTGCGCCGCGCAGGACGACGACCTGTTGACCGCCTTCGCCACCGAAACCGAATCCGCACCCGGGCAGGAGGTCCGGCTGCCGCTGGTCCTCGCACCGGGGGAGGAGGCGTGGCTGGACGTCGACCTGCCCCCGCCCCACGACGGCCTCCTGCTGCGCCCGGACGGCATACAGATCAGGGTGACCGGCTGGGCGGACCGGGAGTGCGTGGGCAGGGTCTGGGTCGGTGACCGGCCGGACTTCTCGGGCGGCGACGCGGATGTCCTGTGGATTCCACCGGGCTGGTCCGGGCTGACGCTGCTGGTGCGGGGCGCCGCGGGACCGGAGGCGCCGGAGCTGCGGGTGCTGCGGCTGGAGTCGTCCGACTCGGAGGGGCGGCAATAACCGGGTGCACAACTGCGAGTGGCCTCCTACCGTCGGTCCCCGTTGAGTTGCACCAGGAGGGTGTGTGTCACCGGAAGACGAAGCAGGCGTGTACGAGATCCGGATCCACGGATACCCGAACTCGCAGGAGGCCCTCGCGCTCCAAGCCCCGATCGAACGCCTCCTCTGCCCGGACCCCGACCACGCCCCGCCGTGCGAGGTCCCGTGGAGCTTCACGCTCTCCAGTGCGGAAGGCGACTCCTGTGCCCTGGTCCTGGGCGTGTATACGCCCGGCGACCAGGCCACGCAGGTGGCAGAGCGGGTCCGCACCCTCGTGGGCGAAAAGCACCCCGTCTCCGTGAGCGAGGGCGAGGCCGAGGACTGGGAGGAACTGGTGGAGCAGTACCGGTTCGAGAGGGGGCTGCGCTC
Source organism: Streptomyces sp. NPDC126510 (assembly GCF_040302345.1). Classification (NCBI taxonomy): domain Bacteria; kingdom Bacillati; phylum Actinomycetota; class Actinomycetes; order Kitasatosporales; family Streptomycetaceae; genus Streptomyces; species Streptomyces sp. NPDC126510. The sequence continues at coordinate 171,593 of NZ_JBEORR010000011.1, forward strand.
AGAGCGGGGCGGCTCTGAGCAGTAGGGGACCGGGCATGTTGGGGTGCCCCGTGACGCTGCACTTGTCGCACACCCGCACTGTGAACGTCTCCGGCCCTGGACGGCCCGCGGCATCGTAGGCGTCCAGGCCACCTCGCCGCGCTTCACAGCCCGCACCCATCGATGCGCTGTTTCTCGCTACCTGGGCCCGCCACCCCCTACCGCCGCCCGGCCACGGATCCGCACCCCCACCCACCGACCCCGCCGCCCCACTTCCGGGCCGCCCGGTCGGCGAAATCCCCGCGGTGGAGGGGCGGGTGTCAAGAGTGAAGCGAAGCGCAATCGGCGCCAGCCGACGCCCGAAGGGCGCTCTTGACACTCGCCCCGGAACCGCCAACCTCGGAAAAACCGGGCGGCCGTAAGCACCTCCTGGCCAACCAGCAATCCATCGCCGGAGACACCAGGCGCTCCCCGTCATCGCGGAGGACTTACCCGGCCGCTCTCCGCTAGCCGATGGCACAGCCAGCCGGCCTGCAGCACATCAAAGCCCCGTGCACCGCGCGTAACGAGGGCCAGCCTGTCTATGTCAGTCGCTCACCGCGCAGCGGGCATATTGCCGTCGCGCCAGTCATTCACGCGCTTGCGGATGCTGGCGACCATGGGAAGCCTGTCGACTTCTGCGGGATCGAACCAGCGGACGTCGGTGGACTCCTCGGACACTGCCAACTGCCCGGACACGGGACGAGCGAGGAAGCAGATGGAGAACTCCTGCCGCACCTCGCCGTCGTCGTAGGCGAAGACGTGACGGGGGTTCGTGTAGGTCCCGACGATGCCGATGATCTCGACATCGAAGCCAGTCTCCTCGCGGGTCTCTCGTATCGCGCACTCCGGCAATGACTCACCGATGTTCATCGCGCCCCCAGGGAGCGCCCACATGCCGTTGTCGCGTCGACGCTGAAGCAGGATGCGTCCGCCGTCGTCGACAACGACGGCGGAAGCGGCCGGAATCAAGCTGTTCGCAGCGGGGGCATCCGGGGCGTCCTCGTAGTCGCGCCTACTCATTACCTTCCTCTTCCCATACCGGAGTTCCTCGCGCCCACAGTTCCTCAACGTGTGAAGCGAAGCGGTCGAACATGCCGTCGTCCTGGTGACGACGCAGATGCAGCGTAGGAGCATCGTGGCCGACGCTGTGCGTCAACAGAGGAGTGACGATCATGTCGTCATCGAAGCGGAAGACGGACAAGTGCGCGTGCCCACCGCTGTACCGTGCGTCGATGCCCGGCTGACTTCTGATCTTCTCCAACTCGGACAGCGTCACGCGGATTCGCGTAGACAGCGTGAGCGCAACGGCCTCGTCCTGCTCCCGGGACCGCGTGAGCTCGCTGTCAGGCTCGCCCAGCAAGAAGCGCACCCGACATCCCTGAGCAGCCTTGCGCTGTAACGCAGCACCGAGCCGGGCCTGCTCCAACCACAGAAAGTAATTGGTGTAACCGGCGAACGTCAGCTCTCGCTCGGCTTTTGTGATCAACGATCGCCACAGCGAGGCCGGACAACTGGACCGGTACGGGTATACGGACACCACTTCACGGTCCGGACCAACCTTGATCGCCTTCTTTACGGCGGCAGGCCACAACACTGCCTCATCCTCCCCGAGTGCCTCGCAGACGTCCCACCGATGCCGGGCATGGGGGATGCGCCCGGCTTGAGTGAGCCATCGGCCGACCGTCTTGATGTCGACTCCGCACTTCTCGGCTAACTGACGGTCGGTCATTCGGGCTTGAAGCATGGCACGGCGTAGCGCTTCGTTCACGAGTACCCCTTAGGACGCTAGGGACGTTTTCACGGTAGGCCTACTTCGTGCCTAACGGTCAGGGGACGAAGTAGGAACGCACCACCAGGGGCGGAAGTGTGGTGGACGCATGACGCGCAGACCCCCGCGACCGTGGCGACGGTCCGGGGGCGTGGCCACCAACGAGAAGGGTTGATGACATGGCCCACGGTATCGCCGGCCTCTTGGAACCGCTCCTGCGGTTCCTGTTCCGCGCTTCGGGGCGTCACAGAGCGGCTCGCTCACGCTCCGAGACGCGACCTCAGGACGACACGCCTACCGTTCCGCACGCACGCATGCCTGCGCTCCGGGGCGAGGACATCGGCCTAGTTCGCCCGTACCTCGTCGCCCACGAGCGCCGTGAGCGGGAACGGCGACAGAGAGCGCGGCGGCGAACGCTCGTGTTCGCTACGTACGGACTCGATATCGGCCTACGCAGGCCCCACGGCGTGGAAGTGGCAGCCTGATGAGCTACGACCGGGACAGCGTGCCTGCGGTCGCCCCTGGGCTGCGACTGCTGCCGTGGGAGAGCGACACCGGCAAGCCGTGCTTCCTGTCCACCCACGGCGCTCCCGGCCAACTAGCGCGCATCGCAGACGAGATCGAAGCAGACCAGTTGGATGACGGCGCACACGTTCTCAAGGGTGCTCAAGCTGTCTTGGATGACACGAAGTCCGGGGAGTACGCCGTACGCCACGCGCTGCGCGCCGCCACCCAGTGCCTTGGCGATGTCCTGCGGATCGCCGACAGCAGAGGGGCCCGTTTGTCACAACTGGTAGACACCGACGATGACGGCGATCGCGACCGGGATGACGGCACCGATGACGACGAATCGCAGGCTCCCACCGGGGCGTTCGGATGAATGAGGGCAACGCGAGCGCGCCGTCGGTATCGGTTCGCGGAATGGACACTGACGATTGCGTCGACCATGGCGGTGCGCCACTTCGGCAAGTGCCTCACGTGCGGCCAACGCTCCGCAGATATCGCGGAATCGGACGAGGCCCAGGTGTGGTGTCTGAAGGACGCGGGCCTGACACACCACACCGGCTACGAATTGTCGGCGTTCCAGTACTTCAATGCCGTGATGACTGACCCCGAAGTCGAGCAGCGAGCGCCATAGATCGGGGTCAGCCAGCCAGGTCCTGTTGGGGGCTGTTCGAGCATCTGCCATGGCGGTCAGCCCCCGGCTTGGCCCGGAACGTCTGGAAAGTCAGTGCCGAGAGCTGTTCGGTGCGGCGATATCGGCGCTTGCAGGCAGGCGGAAGTATGGATCGGACCAGTTGACCGAGCCGTCCGCATCTGCTTGGGCCACGTGCTGGAGCAGCAGTGCTGTGGGGACCTGTATGTCGATGTCAGCTTCGCCGATCAAGAGGCTGGTTGTTATTGGTATGGACGGGTAGTCGATGCCCAGGAGGCTGCATATGTACTCGAAGTCGGCGTTCGCGTTGTTGTCGCCGAGATCTCCGTTGAGGTAAGCGCGAAGGCGGGAGCAGACATCTAGTATCGCATTTCCGCTGTCTGTCACGCCGTAAAGTCCACCTTGCAGGCTGTCGCTTGCCAGGAATCCGATAAGGGAGAGCCGTTCGATCTCTAGCCGTAGTGCGTTTGGATCTACAGCTAGATCCTTGGCTGCACTTCGATGGTTTCGGTAACCGTGCTCTCCTACGTATGACAGGATCCTCAGCGGCAGCCCAGGGCGCCTTGACGACGCGAATTGGGTCACATTTTGCTGAGTGAGACCTCCGAGAGCTACCTGGAGGAGTAGGTCCTTCGTGATCTCCTCTCGTAAGGAGTTGTAGACAGCTTCACGTGCCTGCTCGTCGTCTGCATCGAAGTCTGTCGGCACCCAGAAGACCCGCAAGCGAGTCAGACTTGCTCGCATGGTTTTCAGGTAGTCTTGGGTTACCTCAGCAAAACGAGCGCGGCTTCGGCTTTCGTGGCGGGCTATGTACACGGCTGCAGCGATGTCCTCCTCGTGGAGGAGGGTCCTCAAGTCCTTATCAATTCCATCCCCGCCATGCTTCCAAAGGGTCTGGCCGGCGACTACCTTCGACCAGTCCTTCTTCAGGTCGCAAGAGAAGTCGAAACGCTTGCGTTGGCCTTCCGTGTAGCCGAAGAGCTGTGATCTTGACGCGCTCTCCATGATCTTGAGAGCCGCGTGAGAGAGGAAGTCGTGCTCGGCTGACTGCGCCATGGTCGCTCCAGGGATGTGAGGGCTGCTACTTAGCTTCGTGCCTGGTGTAGCCGTCGACACTGTCGTAGACGATGTCAATTCCCTCTATGTGGAGAAGGCGCAAAAGGTCGTCCTGAGGCCTCTCCGGGAGCAAGAGGGTCAGTTTGGGATTGCGGGGCTCGATGTGCCGAACGAGGTCCTTCAGTTGACCTATGGCGGTGCGCACCTCTTCGCGACTGCTGGAGCCCCTTATCGCATAGAGTTCATGCTCGGTGGCGTCGTAGAGGTCAGTCTTGAGGATGGTGGTTGTGCCCGAGATTTTGACTTGATACGCGAAGACATTGTGCTCGCGTCGAGTGAGCTCCTTGAGATACTCCTCTCGGAGCGTTGATTGACGCAGGTCGGCTATGAGGCTGGGTTGGGCGGCCCGCCTACTCTCTGAGGCTCGTTTCCTAGTCGGCTCCACCATCCTGCAGGTGACTACTGTGGCGGAAACCCTTTGCGTATCGGTGTCTTTTGCGCGTGTGATGACATCCTGGCTGAGGTGTTCGTAAGCGCCCTTGGGGCGTAACCGGAAGACGATGATGCGACGACGCTCGCCCTTCTCGTCATGGGCTTCGCGTACCGTGTATGGAAGCCTTGAGTCTAATTCGAACTCGCCCACGTACCGCTGCTGCTTGGCGGAAGAGGATCGATCGGCAACCTTCCCTACCGCCATGAAGACGCGTAGTGATTTGCCGTTCTCTGCATGGCATAAGACGGCTGCATTGCGCGAACCATTCCGCCCAATGAATGTCTGGTCGCCGCGGGTGCCCTGCCCTGTGTACTCGAAGATGAGCCCGAGGTCGTCTGCTTCCTCCAACCAGCCGTCCTCGTATCCATACTTCTTGCCACTGTCATGGTCTACGTAGATGAGGATGTTTGGGCTGTCCTTGGGGGTGATGATCCCTCCTTGACTGCCTCCGCCGAACGCTTCGTGCATGGCGGCTCGGGTAGTCAGCTGCCCAGGTTTGATCGGAGTCGTGTCCACATCCCGACGTTAACTGATCGCTCTGACAACGGACTTGCCTAGCTGGAAGCAATGGCTGCGTAGGTCCACACGTCCGCTGGCAGCTCATGCTTTAGGCGCCAGGTGATCGCCATCGGCTTGCTGCCGGTGTGGTCCTCGTAGGTAGCCGGTCCCAAGAGCATCCACGGCTGAGACTTCCCGATGTCCGTGTTCTTGTACCGGCGCATGAAGAGCAACACATGACTGCCTCGCTCAGCGTGGTGTTGGTAGCGCAGGCCTGTGGGGGCGCTCTCGGCAGTGGAGTTCTGGGACTCCCAGTGGAAGAGGTTCGGGCTCAGCGCGTAGTCCCTGTACCGGACGGTGGGGGAGAAGTCCCTCTCGTTCTTCTCCAAGGTGATGAGCAGGGCGTCTGTCTGGATGTCCTCCACCCACTGGACACCCTGTGCGAAAGACCTGGGCATCTGGCCGCCGAAGCGCGCCACTCCGAGGGCGGCCAGTATCTCCGAGCGGTTGTAGGAGCAGTGGACCTTCAGCGGTACTTGGCTGTGGCTTCCAGACAGAGGAATCGGGAAGTGGTCCGCCTGATCGATGACGTAGGTCAGAACCTGCCGGAGTTCATCGCGGATGACGGGCTGGTCGCGCAGCGCATCCAGGCCCTGTTGGAAGCTGGTGAAGCCACCGGCGTTGTCCCACAGGTTGAAGAAGAGCATGCGGGCGTATGCCTGGTCAGCGGAGCCAAGGTCGTTGTAGGGCGGTGCGTCGTCAGCGAGGAGGCGCAGGTACGCGTGGGCACGGTCGGGGTCGTCGACGTGTAGGAAGGCGTGGACGCGCTTGAGGAGAGCCGATTCGGCGACAGGCTCCGCTGTCTTGATCAGGCCCGCCCTACGGAGGACGGCTGTCCAGGAGTTGTCGCTCTTGTACAGCTCCTTGATCTCCCTACGGCTCTCGCGCAGGTAGTCGGCCAGCTGTGGGGTGTCGTAGGCCTTGACCTCGCTCACCAAGGTCTTGACTGTAGCCTGCAGTTGTGTGCGGATGTTGTCTAGCACCAACTTCTTGGCTTTGTCTTCCAGGAGGATTTGGCAACCGGATGGCAGAAGCGGAAAGTCGTGCTCTATGTGATCAACAAGCCGGTTCCGCGAGAGGTTCGTCAAGGCTCGAAACTGCTCCTCGAAGCGAAACTCCGCCCGGTGCTGTCCAATGAAGTCGAGGACAGTGAGCACGGGCTTCGTCTCCGTACGGCGTAGTCCGCGCCCCAGCTGCTGAAGGAAGACCGTGGCACTGTTGGTGGGGCGCAGGAGGAGCAGCGTGTCGACATCTGGGATGTCGAGCCCTTCGTTGAATAGGTCCACGGAGAAGATGACTTGCAGCTTCCCCTCTCGCAGGTCAGCGAGCACCTTGGCTCGTACGGAGGCTGGTGAGTCGCTGGTGAGGGCAGTGGCCTGAAATCCGGCCTGTTGGAAGAAATCTGCCATGAAGCGGGCATGCTTCTTGTTGACACAGAAACCCAGCGCGCGCATGGCTCCAGGACGGGACACCTTGTCGCGGATCTGCTTGACAACGATGCGTGCCCTGGCCTCATTGCCCGTGTAGAGGTTGCCGAGGTCTTGTTCCGCGTAGGTGCCCCTCTGCCAGGCAAGACTCGTTAGGTCTGTGCCATCAGGGATGCCGAAGTAGTGGAAGGGGCACAGCAGATCATTCTCAAGAGCCTCCCAGAGGCGCATTTCTGCTGCGATGCGGCCATCGAAGTACTCGTCCTGCACATTGAGTCCATCCATCCGCTCAGGGGTCGCGGTGAGGCCGAGCAACTGCTTGGGCTTGAAGTGGTCGATGATGCGGCGATAGGTGGTGGCCGTGGCGTGATGGAACTCATCGATAACGATGATGTCGAAGTGGTCCGGAGCCAGCGCCTCGAGCCGCTGGACGTTGAGTGACTGGACGCTGGCAAAGACGTGATCCCACGTTTGTGGGTCCTCGCCCCCGTACAGCAACTCGCCGAACGAGGCGTCGTCCAGCACCTCCCGGTACGTGCGCAAGGACTGCTTGAGGATCTCCTTGCGGTGTGCGACGAACAGCAGATTGGGGCGGCGGTCGCTGAAGCTCTTGGCCAGACTCCGGTAGTCCAGGGCTGCCATGACGGTCTTACCCGTACCGGTGGCAGCGACCAGCAGATTACGGCTGCGCCCCCGAAGCTCGCGCTCGACCCGTAGGCGCTCCAGCATGTCCTGCTGGTAGGGGAAGGGACGTACCTCCAGCCCAGAGAGGTTGATCTTCAGGTCAGTGGTGGAGTTAGTGCCGCTTGCCTGGGCGAGTGCTTGGTCCAGGCGCTCGGTGTGCTGATCGGGGTCGTAGGTCTCGAACGCGGAGTCGTTCCAGTAGGCGTCGAAGGTCGCCTCGAACTTGTTCAGCACGGCCGGTGTGGCGACGGAGGACAGGCGTACGTTCCACTCCAAGCCGTCGAGGAGTGCGGCCTTCGAGAGGTTGGAGCTGCCGACGTACGCCGTGTCGAAGCCCGTGTGCCGTCGGAACAGCCAGGCCTTGGCGTGCAGCCGAGTGGACCGGATCTCGTAGTTGACCTTGACGGTTGCGCCGAAGTCGCGGACAAGGCGGTCGAGTGCGTGGCGGTCGGTCGCGCCGATGTACGTGGTCGTGATGACTCGTATCGGCACGCCGCGTTCCTTCGCAGCGCGCAGTGAGCTTTCGAGGACGCGGATGCCGTACCACTTCACGAACGCGCAGAGCAGGTCGATGCGGTCTGCGGTGGCGAGTTCCGCCCTGAGTTCGGCCCCGAGACTGAGGTCCTCGGGGGAGTTCGTGATCAGTGATGTCTCGGACAACGGAGTGAGGGGGCGAAGGGCGTAGACACCGGGGGCCTCCTGCTCCGCGAGGGCCAGCAGTTGTCGAGGACCGTCGACGATGGGGCTTGCAGCTTCGCTTGGATCGGAGGCAACGGAAGCCAGCGATTCGAGGATGCGGTTCGCAACCGAGACTCGATCTTCAGGGCGGAGCTGGCTCAGCCTTTCGTTGACGGCCTCACCGATGTGGCGAGCCAGTACATGAGGGCTGGACTCTGGAGTGACCTCTGCGTCGACGGCCTTCCAACCGGCGGCCCTGTAGTGCTCCAGTTCGTCGTGGACGTCGTGAGTGATCAGCTTTTCGTAGACACCCGCGATCGGCCTCGCTTGGCCCCCTGCTTCTGCCACGACTGCCCCCTGATCCCTCGCTCTTTACGCGCACGATCACTCGTGACGTTAGGGATCAGTTCTAACAGCAACTACTGACACCTGTGAGGCGTACCGAAAGGTGAACTCCGGTTGCTGCCAGGCCGCCCGCTTCCTGGCCAGTGTCGCGCCTCCCCGCCCCGCCTCAAGGGCGCTCCCACTCCGCTGCGCTGCGTTCCGCGTCGGCTGCGCCGATGGCCCTGCGGGCCACCCTTGACCCGGGGCGCTCCGACGCGGGAGAGAAGCGAGCGGGCGGCCCGGGGAATGTGAGGGCCACAGGGCGGTCGCGCCTTGGGCTGGCTTTCCAGGTACTCCGTGGCGGCGCGGGCGTGCGGCAGCACCTCGGCGTCGAGCCGGTCGGCGGTGAGGGGGGAGGGAGGGGAGAGAGGGAGGCCCAGGCGCGGCGGGCCGTGAAATGTGGTGGCGGGGACTGTCAGGGCGTGTGAGTGTTTCGGCCATGGGGAATTCCACGGCCTATCCCGTGCTGCGGACCACCGACGCGGCCCTGGCCTACGCGCAGGCCAAGCGGCTGTGTGAGCTGTTGGCGCAGTGTGATGACGAGGTCTGGTTCTTCGCCGAGCTGCGCACGGTCGCGGATGTGCGGCAGATGGCTGTGGTCCTGCCCGAGGCGACGTTCGAGTATGCGGGGGCACGGACCGGTCCGGCAGGGGAGAGCCTCCGGTTCGATCTCGATGTCGCGGCTATGGACGACACCGCGCTGGAGCCGCACCTGCCGCTGGACGTCATGGTGGAGGTGCCCAGGGGGAGTGTGGAAGAACGCTTCGTGGCGGCTCTCGGCCAGGGCGTGGCCGGCATCGACTGGCACGGCGTGTGGCCGGACGATCCGGAGGCGGGGCACTGCGGGTCGGTGGCGTACGACGGGGTCCAGGTCGTGTTCCACGGCGATCGCGCCCAGTGGGGGCCGCGGGCCGAGCACCACACCGTCTTCGTGCACGTGACCAAGTTCGGTGACCTGGCCCGCGCCCAGAAGCTCGCCGCGCAGATCGGCAGCGAGGTCCTGGGCGACTCACAGCTCGGGTGGTGAGGGCCCGCCGGGATTTCAGGTGGTGAGGGCCCGGCAAGATTTCAGGCGGTGAGGGCGCCGTGGCACTCTCCGTACGAGCGGCCCGACCCACACCAGCAAGCCGCCCCCAGCTGCGGCGGCCAAGCCACCGCCCGCCCCCTCGCCGCCAGTGTCGTCGCGTACTGGGGGAGGAGGGTCGGGTCGGTCGGGGACGAGAGTTCCGACGCCGCGAAGGCCTCGTACGACGGGACCGTGCCCGTGACGATGCCCAGGTTCGGGGTGCCGGAGGTGGAGAGTTCGCGTAGGGACTGCTCTATCGAGGCCAGGTGGTCGGAGTGGGACGGGTACTCCGTCGACAGGGACGGGTACGCCTCCAGGAGTTCCGTGAGCTCGTTCGCCGGCCAGTGCAGGATCGCCACCGGGAAGGGGCGGGAGAGGGCCTCCCGGTACGCGCCCAGTTCCGCTCGGAGGCGGAGGATCTCCGCCTCCAGTTCCGCCGGGTTCTCCGAGCCCAGGGACCACACGCGCTTGGGGTCGTGGAGTTCGTCCAGGGTGATCGGCAGGGAGTGGACCGAGTCCGCCAGGGCGTCCCACTCGTCGTGGGACTTGCCGAGCATGCGCCGTACGCGGTGGCGGCCGAAGAGAAGGGGGTGGGTGGCGTAGGGGGGCTCCTCGACGTCCGTCAGGAGGCGGTGCACGGCCTCCGTGAACGTCTCGTGGGCCGCTTCCAGTTCGTCGTGGGATTCCAGGGACTCCGCGACGATCACCCAGGGGGCCGGGTCCTTGGGGGACGCTCCCCGGACGCCCTCGATGATCGCGCGGGCCTCGGCCTCGTGGCCGTACTCCCAGAGATTCGAGGCCTTGAGCGCCCGTACCAGGTGGGGGTTCTCCAGGCCGTCGGGGGAGGACAGCAGGCGGTCGTAGAGGGTGGTCGCGGTGGGGCGGTCGCCGGAGAGCTCCAGGTGGGCCGCCGCCCGCAGCAGCAGGGCCTCGGCGTCTTCGGGATACAGGCCGGCGGTCCGCTCCAGGCGTGCCGCCTCGGCGGTGGGGTCGACGTTTTCGGCAGGCGTGTCGGGGCGCATGGGGGACACCGTACTGCCGGGAGGTGACGAGCGTGAGAGATGCGCAGGCCAGACCACTCGGCCCACGTACTTCTCCTCGCTCGCCACCCGGGCTTCACGCTTCGTTCCGAACCGTCGCCGCCGCCGGATCACGGCGGGCCGCGGCCGGACTACAGCGTCACGTTGTCTACTTGGAGGGTTTGGACTGATTTTGCCGTGAATGGTGCGCTTACCGACTTGCCGCTCAGGCGGATGTCCGAGCGCGCCGTGTAGAGGTCGCCGCCGCCCGTCGTGACCGTGTTCCAGCGCGGGACCACGCCCCCGGTGCCGCCCGTCACCGTCGAGAAGCGGGAGAGGTCGAAGGTGAGTGTCTGGGCGGAGGTGGAGGTGTTCACCGCGACGATCACCAGGCGGCGGGCCGTCGCGTCGTACGCCGCCACCGCGTAGTCCACGCCCGTGTCCAGGATCGTCATGCCGGGGCGGATGTGGCGGCTGAACTGGGCCATCACGTAGTGCTTGGTCTGGACGGTGGTCGGCTGGAGGGTGTTCGCGTCGTAGGCGATCATCGCCCAGCCCGTGGACGGGTCCATGACCTGCCAGTAGCACCAGGCCGTCGGGTGCAGCCAGCGGAAGTCGAGGCAGAGGTTGGAGGCCATCGTCAGGCCCGTGCCGTCGCTGTCGCCCGTCTCGGAGTTCCACAGCTTCTTGCGGGAGGTGGTCACGACGTCCGTGTAGAGGAGGTCGCGGCGGCCGCCCGAGCCCTGGTAGCCGTGCACGTTGACCTGGGAGACCAGGCCCTTGGTCGTCGCGTTGAAGGACGACCAGGTGGAGCGGGCCGTGTCGTAGTTCGTCTCGTCCGACGCGGCGATGCGCAGGCCCGTGAGGCCGCGTTTGTCCAACTCGCTGCGCATGTACGGGAGGACGGCCGCCTGGACCGCCGGGTCGATGTGGCAGCCCTCCTGGGTGCCGGTCGCGGTCCACCAGGTGGAGGCCGGCTCGTTGAAGGGGTCGACCGTCGCGAAGTTCACGCCCCAGTTCGACTTCGCGTACAGGGCCGTTGCCGCCAAGTGGCTCGCGTGCTGGCGGTAGTTCCAGGTCTGGAGGTTGTTGCCGCCGCCGGACGCACCCGAGGGGTTGTGGTTGCCGCACATCCACCACATCGGGGAGTTGGCGAACAGTTCGGTGATCGCGCCCCGCTGCGTCGCCTTCACCAGCATCGCGCGCTGGTTGGCGTCCGCCGTCCACTTCCACGCCGAGGAGGTGGGGTCCTCGTTGTTCCAGTCCTGCCAGAAGCCCTCGATCTGCTTGAACGCGGGGATGTTGGGCGACTTCACCATCGTCTCGCCGCCGACGCTGTTCCAGCTGCACGCGCCGAGGTTGTAGCGGGCGATGTTGAGGCCCAGGCCGGGGAGGGAACGGCCGTTGTACGTGACGGACTTGGTGGTGAAGAACAGGTCGGCGAAGTCGTCCCGGGCGCCGAAGACGTTGGCCCACCAGGCGAGGGAGGTGCCCCAGCCCTCCCAGGTGCCGTACGTCGTCGACGGGTTGACGGCGATCGTGGCGTCCGCGTGCGCGGTGCCCGTCGCCAGGGCGCTGCCGAGGAACGTTCCACCTGCTGCGGCCAGCAGACTTCTGCGTCGGATCACGGCTCCTCCGTAAGGGAGAGGGGGCGGACGCCGGTCCCCGGCCCGGCGTCACAAGGGTGTCCCCGTGGTTGGTGACGAGAAGCATCGGGTGTGGCGTGTGGGTTGTCGAGAGTTCTGACGAACCTTCTTCAAACCCGTTTACGAAGTCGCCGGTCCGCTCCGGAGAGTGATCCTGTATAACGAACAGCAGGGCATACACACGTACGAGGGGAGGGGCGGCCGGTGAACCGGAGCTGGGCCACGCTGCGTCCCGCCCTCGCGCTGCTCTTCCTGCTCGTCGAGGTGGCACTGCTCGACACCGGCAGCCTCTCCGCCGCCGTCGCCCTCGCCGCCACCACCGCCCTCGCCGCGACCACAGCGGCCTCGGCCGCCCTCGCGCTGTGCGCCGTCGTCGCCTCGCGGTGCGCGCCCGCCGTGCCGCGCACCCGGGTGCGTACGGCCATCCGCGACCGGGACCGGCGTACGGCGTTCCTGCCGCAACGCGATCCCGACGCCCGGGGACGCACCCGGCCCCGCGCACCCGGTCACGCCCTCCGGGCGACCGTCGCGTAGGGCACCTCCACATCTGAAGTGACCCCGCGCGGGTCGTCATGCCGCCATGACCCACTTCCGGCACGACGAGACCCCCGGAGGGCTCACCCATGTCCGTCTTCGCCAGCCTGGTCGAGCACCTTGCCGACCTGCTCCAGCCGCTGTGCGGCGCCTCGGCCGCGGCCGCGGCGATCGTCCTGTTCACCGCGCTCGTACGCCTCCTCGTCCACCCCTTGTCCCGGGCCGCCGCACGCGGCCAGAAGGCCCGGACCGCGCTCCAGCCGAAGATCGCCGAGCTGCGGAAGAAGCACGGCAAGAATCCCGAGAGGCTCCAGAAGGCCGTGTTGGAGCTGCACGCGGAGGAGAAGGTGTCGCCGCTGGCCGGCTGCCTGCCGGGGATGCTCCAGATTCCCGCGTTCTTCCTGCTCTACCACCTGTTCTCCAGCGACACGATCGGCGGCGAGGCCAACGGGCTGCTCGGCCACCGGCTGTTCGCGGCGCCGCTCGGCCGGCGGTGGACGGACGCGCTCGACGGCGGCCTCCTCAGTGGCGCGGGGCTCGTCTACGCCGGGCTGTTCCTGGTCGTCGGGTGCGTCGCCGCGTTCAGCTACCGGCTCAGCAAGCGCATGATGGCCGCGAACCCGGCCGCCCGGGCCGGTGACGGGGAGCAGCTGCCCGGGCTGGGGGCGGTGAGCCGGGTGATGCCGTTCATGTCGTTCTTCACGCTGGTCACCGTGGCCGTCGTGCCGCTGGCCGCCGCGCTGTACGTCGTCACCAGTACGACGTGGAGTGTCGTGGAGCGGGCCGTGCTGTACCGGTGACCCGCAGGGCCCGGTCCAGTACGTGAACCGGGTATTGCGGACTGCACGGGGAGCTTGGACGATCGACCAGTCCTCCGATGGCTCTGCCCCGCCGCATCCGGGTCGCGCGCATCGGTCGGGCGCCCGCGATCGAGGGAGACTGATCATGAAGCTGCTGCGAGTCGGTACGGCCGGGGCGGAGCGGCCCGCGCTGCTCGACGCCGAGGGGACCCTGCGGGACCTGTCGGGCGTCGTCGCGGACATCGACGGCGCGCTGCTCGCCGACGAGGAGGCGCTCGGCCGGGTTCGGGCCGCCGCCGACGCCGGTGACCTGCCCGTCCTGGACGCCACCGGGCTGCGGGTCGGGCCTCCGCTGGGGCGCATCGGCAAGATCGTCTGCATCGGGCTGAACTACCACGACCACGCGCGCGAGACCGGCGCCGAGCCGCCCGCCGAGCCGGTCGTCTTCATGAAGGCGCCGGACACCGTGGTCGGGCCGTACGACACCGTCCTCGTGCCGCGCAGGGCCCTCAAGACCGACTGGGAGGTCGAGCTGGCCGTCGTCATCGGGCGTACGGCCAGGTATCTACAGTCCGTGGAGGAGGCGCTCGGGCATGTGGCCGGGTACGCCGTGGCGCACGACGTGTCCGAGCGGGAGTTCCAGATCGAGCGCGGCGGGACCTGGGACAAGGGGAAGAACTGCGAGACGTTCAACCCCCTCGGGCCGTGGCTGGTGACCGCGGACGAGGTGCCGGACCCGCAGGACCTGTCCCTGAAACTGTGGGTCAACGGCGAGCTGAAGCAAGATGGGACCACAGCCGAGCAGATCTTCTCGGTCGGGGAGGTCGTGCGGTACCTCAGCCAGTTCATGACCTTGTACCCGGGCGATGTGATCAATACCGGGACGCCGGCGGGCGTGGCACTCGGGGCGCCCGAGCCGAAGCCGTTCCTGCGGGCCGGGGATGTCGTGGAACTGGAGATCGAGGGACTCGGGCGGCAGCGGCAGGAGTTCAAGGACGCGTAGGCGCTCCGCTGGGAGGGCCGGGGAACTGTGCCGGTTCGGGCGCCTGCGGGCCGTCCGTGGCTCGTCGCGCAGTTCCCCGCGCCCCTCGAAGTGAACGTCAGTCCAGCAGGGCTGCCAGCTCGCGCCAGGCCTTCCTGGGGAGGGCGTCTCGTGCCTCGTCGTTCACGATCTGGAGGGCCAGGTGGTCCGCGCCCGCCTCGAAGAACGTGTCGATCTTGGCGCGGATCGCCGTCTCGTCGCCCCAGGCGAACAGGGCGTCGACGAGGCGGTCGCTGCCGCCGTCCTTCAGGTCCTCCTCGGTGAAGCCGTGCCGGAGGAAGTTGTTGGTGTAGTTCGGCAGCGGGAGGTAGATGCCGAGGAACTCTCGGGCCAGGGCGCGGGCGCGGGCCGGGTCGGTCTCCAGGACCACGCTCAGTTCGGGGGCGAGCAGAGGGCCTTCGCCCAGGATCTCGCGGGCGTGCGCCGTGTGCTCCGGGGTGACCAGGTACGGGATCGAGCCCGCCGCCCGGTCGCGGGCCAGCCGCAGCGACTTCGGGCCCAGGGCGGCCAGCAGACGGCGGTCCTCCGGCACTCCGACGGCGTCCAGGCCGTCGAGGTGGGCGACCAGGGCCGAGTAGGGGCGGGTGTACTGCTCCACCCGCTTGGCGTGGCTCACTCCGAGGCCCAGCAGGAAACGCCCGGGGTGGGACGACTCCAGTTCCGCGAAGGCCGACGCGGAGACGTCCGGCTCGTGCTGCCAGATGCTCTGGATGCTGGTTCCGACCTTGACCTTCGAGGTCGCCTCGATGAGGGGGGCGGCGTTGGCGGCGGAGCTGTTGCCGCCCAGCCAGAGGGCGCCGTAGCCGAGGTCCTCCAACTCGGCGGCGGCCTCGGCGACTTCGCCGCGGCGGTCCGGTTCCTCCGAGCGCAGGCCCACGCTCCAGATGCCGTACCGGCCGAGCGTCTCCTTCAGGGGGGTGGTCATCGGTGGGGGTTCCCTCCGGTTGGGGCGCCGTGCTTGATCACGCGTACACGGGTGCCAACCGGAGGGGGTCTCCGCTCATTCCATGAGGGGCCTAGCGGTCCAAGAACCGCTCCAGCGCCTCCACCACCATCCGGTGATCGTCGAGTTGCGGCAGCCCGGAGACCGTCACCGCGCCGATGACGCCCACACCCTCGACGGTGATCGGGAAGGAGCCGCCGTGAGCCGCGTAGGTGTCGGGGTCGAGGCGCGAGGACTCCTCGAACGTGCTGCCCTTGGCGCGGAAGCGGGCGCCGACCAGGTAGGAGGCGGAGCCGTAGCGCTCGACCACCCGGCGCTTGCGGGCGATCCAGGCGTCGTTGTCCGGCGTGGAGCCGGACAGTGCCGCGTGGAAGAGCTGCTGGCCGGAGCGGTGGATGTCGATGGCGACCGGGGCCTGCCGCTCCCGGGCCATCTCGACCAGGAGCGAGCCGAGCGCCCAGGCGTCGTCGTGCGTGAAGCGGCGGAACACCAGGTGGCGTTCCTGCTTCTCCAGCTCTTCCAGGCTCGGGGTGAGTTCCGGGTGGAACTTGGGGGTGAGCCCCTGGCTGTGGGAGGGGTTGTTCTTGTGGGTCACAGGGTCACCGTCACCTTCTCGAGGGCCGAACGACGAGCGGCCTCCAGGACGTCCAGGGCGGCGGCCGCATCCCGCGCGGTCACCGGGTTCGGGGCGCCCTCCAGCAGGGCCTTCGCCACGGTCGCATAGTAAGCGGGGTAGTCGCCCGGGAGAGTGGGCTCGGCGCGGCCGCCGCCGGTGACCGGGGACTCGCCGGAGCCCACGCGGCCCCACAGCGACTCGGGCTCCACGCCCCAGCCGGGGCCGGGGCGCAGGCCGTCGCGGAGCGCAGCCTCCTGGGGGTCGAGGCCGTACTTGACGTAACCGGCGGCGGAGCCCAGGACGCGGAAGCGGGGGCCGAGCTGGGCGGTCGTCGCGGAGACGTAGAGGTGGGAGCGAGCGCCGCCGGTGTGCGTGATCGCGATGAAGGTGTCGTCGTCGGTCTCGGCGCCCGGGCGGCGGATGTCCGTCTCCGCGTACACGGAGGCCGCCGGGCCGAACAGGACCAGCGCCTGGTCGACGACATGGCTGCCGAGGTCGTAGAGCAGACCTCCGATCTCCGCGGGGTCGCCGGACTCCCGCCAGCCGCCCTTCGGCTTCGGCCGCCAGCGCTCGAAGCGGGACTCGAACCGCCACACGTCGCCCAGCTCGCCCTCGTCCAGCAGCTTGCGCAGGGTCAGGAAGTCGTTGTCCCAGCGGCGGTTCTGGAAGACGGAGAGGAGCAGGCCGCGCTCCTCGGCGAGGGCGGCGAGCGTGCGGGCCTCGGCCGCCGTGCCCGCGACGGGCTTGTCGACCACGACCGGCAGGCCGGCCTGCAGCGCGGTCGTCGCGAGCGGCACGTGCGTCTTGTTCGGGGACGCGATGACGACCAGGTCCAGCTCGGCGGCCCGGTCGAACAACTCCTCCGGCGTGGCCGCGAGGCGTACGTCCGGGAACTCGGCACGGGCCTGCTGCTGCCGTTCCGGGTTCGAGGTGACCACCGTGTCGAGGGCGAGGCCCTCCGTGGCGGCGATCAGCGGGGCGTGGAAGACGGAGCCGGCGAGGCCGTAGCCGACGAGGCCGACGCGGAGGGGCGAGCCGGGGGCTGTGCCGAGGGGAGTGCCAGTCATGCCACCCACTTTCGCAACGCTGTTGCCAAAGTGCAAGCGCCGGGGACAATGGGGGGCGTGGACAGGGCGGACGACCGTACGGGCGGAGTGGGCGGCATGCGCGGGGCCGGGCCTGCGGGAGCAGCGGGAGCAGCGGGGGCGGCCGGGCCTGGAGGCGGCGGGGTGAACCTGCTCTCCCTGCGCAGTCACAACGCCGCCCTCGTGCTCGACCTGCTGCGGACCGCGGGGGACGAGGGCATCAGCCGCCTCGAACTCGCCGAGCGGACCGGACTCACCCCGCAGGCCGTCAGCAAGATCACGGCCCGCCTGCGGGAGGACGGGCTGGCGGCGGAGGCCGGACGCCGGGCGTCGACCGGGGGCAAGCCGCGCACGGTGCTGCGGCTGGTACCGGAGGCCGGACACGCGGTCGGGATCCATCTGGACCGGGACGAGGTGCGGGTCGTGCGCGTGGACCTGCGGGGAGCCGTGGTGGGGGAGCGGCGGGCCGCGCTGGATCTGGGGGCGGGTTCGGAGGCCGTACTGGCTGCGGTACGGGAGGCGGCGGCAGGGGCGCTGCCGGCTGTCCGGAGCGACAGGGCCTCCGGGCGGGGGCTGGCCGGACCGGATCCCTCCCTGCTCGGAGTCGGTGTCGCGTTGCCCGGGCCGCTCGATCACGGGCGGGGGGTGCTGCACCGGGTGACCGGATTTCCCGCGTGGGACGGCTTCCCGCTGCGTGCGGCGCTGGCGGAGCGGCTCGGGGTGCCGGTCGTGGTCGACAAGGACACCAACGCGGCGGCGCTGGGCCTCGCAGCCGGGGGTGAGCGCGGCTCCTTCGCGTACCTGCACCTCGGCACGGGGCTGGGCGCCGGGCTGGTCATCGGCGGCGGCGTGCACCGGGGGGCCAGGACCGGGGCCGGGGAGTTCGGCCACCAGGTGATCCAGCTCGACGGCCCACCCTGCACCTGCGGGGACCGGGGCTGTCTCGAGGCCCTGTGCCTCGGGGCGGTGGCGCGCGGTGACCTGGACGAGGCGGCGCGGGTGCTGGGAGCCGGCGCGGCGAACCTCGTCGGGCTGCTCGACATCGACGTCGTCCTGCTCGGCGGCCGTACGGTGGCGGCGGCGCCGGAGACCTTCGTGGGCGGGGTCGGCGCGGTACTGGAGGCCCGGGCGCGGCGAACGGGCCAGGACACCGTGCCCGTACGCGCCACGGCCGGAGGAGACGGGGCCGTGGCGGTGGGGGCGGCTCAGCTGGTGCTGGGGCCGGTGTTCGGGCGCGGCGGGGGCTGAGACCCGGGGGGTGGGAAGGCGAGCTGCCGGTCCAGCGGCAGGGCCTCGCGCCCACAGACGACGCCGCGGCCGAGGACCGATGACAGGGATGTCCGCCGACCGGGCGGATCCGCGCCGCCGTTCGGGGCCGGTTCGCGGCGGCGGTGTCTTGCGCGCCCCTCCGCTCGGAATGTCACATCATCATGCGACTCTGCACGCCCGCTCACCTCTGCCTGGCGGCGGCAGCGGCGGCCGCCGTCCTGCTTCCCGGTGCACCTCCGGCGCAGGCGGACGCCCCGGCGCCCGCCTGTGCCGCGCCCGACGACCACACCTTCCCGCTCACCACCCGCATCCACGGCGGCCCCGGTTCCTACACGGCCGGTGGCGGGTTCGGGACCTTCTCCGTCGACCTGACCAACACGACCGACCGGACCTGCGCCGGGATCCACCCCGTCGTGGTGCTCGTCGACGGCAAGCGGGCCCTGGAGCCGTCCCAGCCCCGCCTCGAATTCTTCGAGGGGGCGCGCGCCCACACCGTGCGGTTCGAGAAGACGGGCGAGGACGAACTCGTCGGGGCGTTCGGTGACGAGGAGGACGGCTTCGCCGGGTTCACCGTCGGACCGGGTGACACCGTCACCGTGAAGGTGCGGCTCACGCTCACCTCGGACGCCGTGCCCAACGAGGTGACCGCCAACGCCGCGGTCGTGCAGCGGCACGACGACGACGGCGACTGGGTCGGGCAGTCGAACGACTACCGATTCCGGATCGACGACGGCGAGCCGGGGACCGGCACCGACACGGGCACCGGCACCGACACGGGCGCCGGCACCGACACGGGTAAGGAATCCCGCCCCGACTCCGAGGCATCCGTCCCGCCCCGCGAGGACCGTTTCCCGTTCGCCGAGGAGCTGGCCCGGACCGGCACCGGCACCCGGGTCGCCGCGGCCGCCGCGGTGGTGCTGCTCGCCGGCGGCGCGGCACTGCTCGCCCTACGCCGCCGCCGCGGAGATTCACCGGAAGGGCCGTAGGCAGGCCGTCCCGCCAGTCGGGACACCGTACGCGGACCGTTCCGCAAGATCCCGCCACTGTCTAGGCTGGATCGCACGCTGGACCGCGTACGGCAGGAGATCCCGCACATGGCAGACCGCAAGCCCATCGAATCGTGGCTCACCGACATGGACGGTGTGCTCATCCACGAGGGCATTCCGATCCCCGGCGCCGACGCCTTCCTGAAGAAGCTCACCGAGTCCGGGAAGCCCTTCCTGGTCCTCACCAACAACTCGATGTACACCCCGCGCGACCTGCACGCCCGGCTGCGCCGCATGGGCCTCGACGTGCCGATCGAGAGCATCTGGACCTCGGCCCTGGCCACCGCCCAGTTCCTGGACGACCAGCGGCCGGGCGGGTCGGCGTACGTCATCGGCGAGGCCGGACTGACCACCGCGCTGCACGACATCGGCTACATCCTGACCGACCACGAGCCGGACTACGTCGTCCTCGGCGAGACCCGTACGTACTCCTTCGAGGCCATGACGAAGGCGGTGCGGCTCATCCTCGGCGGTGCCCGGTTCATCTGCACCAACCCCGACGAGACCGGCCCCTCCACCGAGGGCCCGCTGCCCGCGACCGGCGCCGTGGCCGCGCTGATCACCCAGGCGACCGGCAAAAAGCCGTACTTCGCGGGCAAGCCCAACCCGCTGATGATGCGGACCGGGCTGAACGCCATCGGGGCGCATTCCGAGACCAGCGCGATGATCGGCGACCGCATGGACACCGACGTGCTGGCCGGCATGGAGGCCGGGATGCAGACGTTTCTGGTGCTCACCGGCCTGACCCGGCCCGAGCAGGTCGAGGACTTCCCGTACCGGCCCTCGCAGGTCGTGGACTCGATCGCGGACCTCGTCGACCGGATCTGACCTCCCGGGCCCGGCGGCAGGCGGGGCTCAAACCCTCGGTCACTCGTACGGAGCAGCCGCCGCGTTCCTGAGGATGCGGCGGCCCGCCGGGCGGGGGAGGCTCCAGGCGTCTGGAGGTTCACGATGGGTTTGCTGAGAGTCGCTGTCTGTACGGGCGTCCTGGTCGCCGTCGCCCTCGCACCGGCCGCCCACGCGGCGGACGCGGGGAGCGTCTCGGTGACCCCGGCGCGCCCGGCCCCCGGCAGTGACGTCACACTCCGCGTGACCGGCTGCGCCCAGCGGACGGCCGTGGCCGCCTCCGCGGCGTTCGTCGCGGACGCGCGGCTCACCGTCGCGGGCGCCGACGAGCTCGTCGGCGACAGCCGCGTCCGCTCCACGCTCAAGGCGGGTTCGTACGCCGTGCGGGTGACCTGCGGGCCGACACGGCGGACCGGCACGTTCACCGTCCGGGACGGCGAGGCGGGACATCAGGCGGAACGGTCCGGGGCCCCGCCGGCCGCCGCGCCCGGCACCGGCGGACAGCCGCCCCGGGACGGCGAGGCGGGACATCAGGCGGAACGGCCCGGGGCCCCGCCGGCCGCCGCGCCCGGGGCCGGTGGCCGGCCGCCCGCCCCCGGCACCGGCGGACAGCCGCCCGTGCCCGAGAAGGGCGGACAGCCGTCCGCGCCCGGCGTCGACGAGGAGGAGGCGTTGCCCTCCCGCCGGCCCGGCGCACCCGCCTCGCCCGTCGCCCCCGTGCAGGCGGGCGGTGGTGGTGCCGCCGATCACCTCGCGGCCGAGGAGCGCGGCGCCGGTCCCGGTGCGGCGCAGGGGGTGACCGGACTCGTGCTCGCGGGGGCGGCCGCCGCGGTGGTCCTCGCGCTGCGCGGTGTCCGCCGGGGCCGCGGAACGGACTGATCATGGACGACTGCGATCACGTCCAGAGACGTTTCTCGGGCACCGGCCGCCTGCTGACCGGCATGGCCTGGGTCGTGCTGCTGCTCGGGCTGTGGCTGTGGGGCCGTGAGGTCACCGAGATGCGGCACGGCATTTCGGCGCCCGCCACGGGTGACATGGCGGCGGCCGGACGGCCCCCCGACATCAAGCTGCCGCCGGAGCACCGCCCGCTGGGCGACGCGCTGCCCCAGCGGGTCGACATCCCCGGGCTCGGCGTCCAGGCCCCCGTGGTGGCGCGCGGTCTCGACGCCCGCGGGGCGCTCGATCCGCCGCCGTACGACCAGCCGGGCGTGGTCGGCTGGTACGCCGGCGGGGTCGCGCCCGGGGCGCCCGGTACCGCGCTGATGGTCGGTCATGTCGACACCGAGTCGCGGCCCGCCGTCTTCTACAGGGTCAGTGCCATGCGGCCGGGCCAGACGATCCGGGTGGTCCGGGCCGACGCCAGGATCGCCGAGTTCACCGTCGAGTCCGTCCAGGTCCTCACCCGCGACCGCTTCGACGCCCACCAGGCCTACGGGCCCCGCGAGTCGGGGCGGGCGGAGCTGCGGCTGGTGACCTGCGGCGGCAGCTTCGACCGTACGACCCGCAGCTACACGGCGAACGTGGTCGTCTCGGCGTACCTGACGGGAACCGGCCCCTAGAGCCCCTGCGTGACCGGCCCGGTGCGGCCACCCGACCCGGTCGGCGGCCCGCTCCCCCTGGAGCCGCCGACCGGGCCGGTCCTCGACCGCGCGTGCACGGGCCGCGGGAGTGACCCGGCGAGCCGCGCGGGAGGCCAAGGGGGACACGGCGGGTGAATCTCTGGCCGAAGGCCGGGCATGTGCTGTGAAGACCTTAGGGCCCAGGGGCCGCCCCGGCCCAGAGGTCGGATCACATCAAGTCCCTCTACGGTGGCGCTGCGTCATCGCTTCGGCGGGGTTCGCCTCGTGGGCGTCGCGGGACGTATGTCAGGATTGAGACTTGGAACGGTGCACCCAAGGGGGAGTTGGATGTACGGCAGCAGGGGGGCGGGGGCGTTCGCCGGGAGGCGGATGTCCGCAGTGGTGCTGGGGGCGGCACTGCTGGTGACGGGATGTTCCTCCTCCGATGGAGGAGACGGAACGGACAAGGATGCCGACGCGGGCGCCGGGATCACCCAACAGCCCAAGGAAAAGGCCCCCTTCTGGGTCAATCCGGACGGGACGGCGGCCCGGCAGGTCGCCGCCCTGGAGAAGTCCGGCAAGAAGCAGGAGGCCGAGCAGATCCGCAAGATCGCCGAGCAGCCGGTCGCCGAGTGGGTCGTCCCGGACGACCCGCAGGACCAGGTCCGGGGCTTCACCGAGGCCGCCGACAAGGCCGGCCGTACGGCCCTGCTCGTCCTCTACAACGTCCCGCACCGCGACTGCGGTCAGTACTCGCAGGGCGGCGCCGCCGACGGCAACGCCTACCGCGACTGGATCGACGGCGTCGCCGCGGGCATCGGCGACCGGCCCGCCACGATCGTCCTGGAGCCGGACGCCCTGCTGCACCTGGTCGACGGCTGCACCCCGGAGCAGTTCCACGAGGAGCGCTACGACCTGCTCAAGGGCGCCGTCGGCAAGCTGAAGTCGCTGAAGAACACGAAGGTCTACCTGGACGCGGGCAACGCCGGCTGGCAGAAACCCGACCAGATCTTCGAGTCCCTGAACCGCGCGGGCATCGCCCGGGCCGACGGCTTCTCGGTCAACGTCTCCAACTTCTACTCCACCGAGGACTCCATCGCCTACGGCAAGCAGCTCTCCGCCAAGGTCGGCGGCAAGCACTTCGTCATCGACACCAGCCGCAACGGCAAGGGCCCTTACAGCGACGGCAAGCCCGACGAGCGCTGGTGCAACCCGCCGGGCCGCTCGCTGGGCGAGACCCCGACGACGAAGACGGCGGACCCGCTGGTCGACGCGTACCTGTGGGTGAAGCGGCCGGGCGAGTCGGACGGCGAGTGCAAGGGCGGCCCGAAGGCGGGCCAGTGGTGGGCGGACTACGCGCTGAAGCTGGCGAAGGCCACCGCCTGACCCGGTCCGCCCGGGCGGCCGACGCACCGGCCCATGAACAAGGGGCGCCCTCCTCGCGGAGAGCGCCCCTTCGTCATGCCGTCGGCTGTCAGGGCACCTTGACCCACTGCGCCTTGCTCGGCGTGCCGTCGGCATCCGTCACGAACAGCATGTACCAGCCCGCCTGGACCAGGTTCCGGTTCTCCGGCACGGTCACCGTCAGCTTGTCGCCGGACGCCTTGAAGTCCAGGGCGATCGACCGCTGGTCGACGTCCGTGACATGCGTGGCGGCGCTCGGCCGGATCAGCCGGACCTTCTTGACCTTCGCCGCGTCCGACGAGGTGAACGTCCCCGTGGAGCCGCGCTCGATGGTCTGCGGACCGCCCGACAGCGAGGGCCGGTCCGCGTCGCCGTACAGGTAGGGCGGCGTGTAGATCTCGATGCGCTGCTCGAACTCGCCCGGCTTGGTGTTGGCCTTGTCGGCGTAGAGCGAGTCGGAGCCGAAGAACATCACGCGTCCGTCGGGCAGCAGGATCGACCCGGAGTGGTAGTTGCGGCCCACGAGCGGGTCGGCGACCCGCCTGAGCTCGTTCTTCTCCGTGTCGTAGAGCCGTGCCTCGAAGATGTTGGAGTCGCCGCGGCCGCGGTAGTCCTCCGAGCCGCCGGAGATCAGCACGTTGTCGTCGGGCAGGATCGAGGCATTCGGGTAGCGGGTGCCCTTGTCCAGGGACGGGCCGTCCGCGAAGCGCGGGTTCGCCTTCTTCAGGTCGACGATCCGGGTCTTCTCGCTGGACTGCTCGGACTCGCCGACGCCTCCGCCACCGACCACCATGTACTTCTCGTCCTGTGCCGGCGGCAGCAGCACCGTGCCGGACGTCTCCATCAGGGTGGGATCGCTCAGACCGGGGATCTTGGCGAACTTGTTGGTGTCCACGTCCCAGACGCCCGGCTCACGGCCCACGTTGTCCGGTCCGTAGCCCGCGTTGGACCCCGAGTAGAAGACCTTGCCGTTCTGCATGAGGAACAGCGCCGGGTAGGTCGGGAACTGCCGGACCTTGCCGGTGTAGGCCCACTTCTTGGTCTTCGGGTCGAAGACCTCGTTCTTGCCCGGGACCAGCTGGCCGATGTCGTCGAGGCCGGAGACGCTGAGGATCTTCCCGTCGCTCAGGGTGGTGAGCGTCGGGTACCAGCGGGCCTCCTTCATCGGGTCGACCTTGATGTACTTCTCGGCGACCGGGTCGAACTCGAAGGCGTCCCGGATGCCCTGGAAGTCCTTCTTGTCGAGGGCGAGCTTCTGCGCGATGCCGTAGGTGTTCTTGGCGTCGGCGCCCTTCAGGCCGTGCACGCGGTAGTTGTCCTGCGTGCCCGTCTCGAACTTCTTGCCCCGCTTCTGCGCCTCGACGTAGATGCGGCCCAGGCCGGGGTCGTTGCGCAGGAACCTGCCGGTCGCCTTGTCGAAGACCTTCTTGGCGCGCGGTACGAGCACCGGGTCCTTGGAGACGAAGGTCTTGCCGTTCTTCTTGCCGGTGAACGTGGTGCCCGCGGGCAGGGTGATCGGCGCGTCCGGGTTCTCGTTGTGGACGATCATCAGGCCGCCGGCCTTGGTGACGTCACCCTGGAGCTTCTCGTAGCGCTTGGTGCCGCCGGCGATCAGCAGATTGCCGTTGGCGAGCTGGGTGTGGCCGGTGCAGAACAGGTCCGCCGGTGTGGGCACCTTCTTGATGGTGCCCTTGACCGGGTCCCAGATCCGGGTGTCGAACCTCTTCGCGTCGAAGTTGTCCTGGTTGTTGCCCGATCCCGCGACGAGCAGCACCTTGCCGGTGCGCAGCAGTGCCGCGTGGATGGTGTTCTGCCGGTACTCCTCGGGGAAGTCGACTATCTCCCACTTGCCGTTGGCGGCCTTGTACTCCGGCTTGTTGATTGTGTACTGGTGGTATTTCTCGGTGCTGAAACGGTAGAGCCACGGCCCGTTCATCCCGGCCAGCGCGAGTACCACCGCCGTGCCGATCGCGAGTCGACGGGCCCGGCGGCGGCCTGCACGGTCGTTCATTCCTTACGTCCCCCAAGTCCACCAAGGGCGATCTGCATGGTCTGGTCGGATCCCCCGACCTCCCCGTGTGCGCCCGGGGTGGCGGCCCACGAGGGCTTGTGCTGCGGGGTGTGCCCCGACGGCTGCTGCGGGATGGGCAGCGGCTGCGTCCGGGGCGGCCCCGCAGGGTCCTGCGGCTGTCCCGCGCCAGGGGCGGCGGGCTTCTTCGCGTCCTGCCGCAGCTGCCAGCGCCAGGCGAACACCGGCGAGGCGGTGATCAGCAGCGCGAACGTCGCCCAGATGATCATCGCGGGGTGGGAGTGGCCGAAGACGAAACCGGCCGTGATCGACCCACCGAAGATCGCGACGAAGTACCAGTGGTAGCGGAACGTGCCGAACCAGCGGTCCGGGCTCGCCGAGTCGCCCTTGGGCGTGACCACGAACTTGCTCTTGCGCCGCAGCACGGAGTCGATCAGCGCCTTGGCGTACAGCGGCGCCGACAGCGCGGACATCACCATGCCGGCCACACCGCCGGAGCCCTCCGGCTCGTGCGGCGAGACGTTGTGCCGGCGGTTCCAGACGTAGAGACCGATCTGCAGGGCGGAGGCGTTGCCGTAGAGCATCAGCCACACGGCCGGGTCGATGTTCACACCCGAGGCGCCCAGGCCCAGGAACAGGCAGCAGCTCAGCGCCGCCAGGATCCAGTTGAGGGCCGACATCGGGTAGAAGATGATCATCATCGTGTAGTTGAAGAGCTTGCTCGGCGGCAGCGAGTACCAGCCCTTCCAGTACTGCCCGATGATCGTCTCGTACGTCCCTCGCGACCAGCGCATCTGCTGGGTGAAGAAGTCCGTCCAGGCGCTCGGGCCCTCACCGACCGCGAGCACGTCCGGCGTGTACACCGAGCGCCACTTCCTCCCCGTCGCCGGGTTCTTGTGGCGGTGCATCTCGAAGCCGGTGGCCATGTCCTCGGTGATCGAGTCGTACAGACCGCCGATCTGCTTCAGCGCCTTGATGCGCACGGCGTTGGAGGTGCCGACGAACATCGGGGAGCCGTAGCGGTTGCCGGCGCGCTGGATCAGCGCGTGGAAGAGGAACTGCTGCGACTCGGCGGCCTTGGTGATGGGGTTGTCGTAGTTGCCGTAGACCTGCGGGCCGATGACGAAGCCGACGTCCGGGTCGCGGAAGAAGCCGAGCATCCGCTCCAGGTAGTTGGGCAGCGGCACGTGGTCGGTGTCGACCGAGGCGAAGAAGTCGTAGTCGTCGCCGTGCGCCTCGAGCCAGGCGTTGTAGTTGCCGTGCTTGGTCTTGGCGCGGTGCGGTCCCTTGGCCTGGTTCCACTTCGCGACGCCCTTGCGGGAGAAGTGGTGCACGCCGAGGCGCTCGCAGACCGCCTTCACATCGGGGTCGTCGCCCTCGTCGAGCAGCCACACGTGCATCAGGCCCCGGTGGCGGATCCTGACGGCCGCCTCCAGGGTCTTCGTCACCATCTCCAGCGGCTCCTTGCCGGGCACGAAGGAGGTGAGGAAGGCCACTCTCGTGCCGGTCTCGGGCACCACCGGGATCGGGTCGCGGGCGACCAGTGTGGCGTGCGCGTTCGACAGCACGTTCATGCAGCGGAAGAACTCGATCAGGCCGATCGAGACGAGCATGACCATGTCGAGCGCGGGCAGCCAGTCGAAGGCCGGGTAGTCGCGCTCGGTCCAGTGCTCGGGCTGGAGCAGCCAGAACAGCAGCACCAGGGACAGCACCGGGGCCGCGGCCAGCATCAGGGCGACGCGGATGCGGTGGGGCTCCTGCGAGATGAGCGAGCGGTACTGCACCTTGTACGGCTTGTTCGGATCCGGCTGGGTGAGGGGTCCGGCGAGCCGGCTGTAGTGCTCGTAGTCGTATCTCGGCAGTGTTTTCCTGATCCGCCGGAACGTCCCCGTGGTGCTCATCCGGTGCCCCGGCACCCTGAGCTGAGTGGTCTGGGACGGGTCGTTTTCCTGCCGGGCACCCGTGGGCCTCGACGTCATGAGTCATCCCCCCACACGCGGACAGCCGCGTGTTTCGTAGCTTTCCTACCGCCTGCTGCTGGTCCCCCTCGACCTTCACAGACGTATCAGTGGTGGATCGCAGTCACCACGTCATCCACACCCTATAGACACGGCAATGCGACCTTCCGGTTGCATGATGCCCCCCACGGCATCGGTTCATGAACGGGGCCCCTATCCCCGCCCAGCCCGCAACCGGCTCCGAATCCCCCCAACTGCCGCGAAATCGCAGCAACTTGTAAAAGCAGAAAACCAGATTCTACGGCGCTCACCATGATCGCAAGATGCGAAACACGGTGGTTACCGGTCATACACGTTCATTGTGACGCGTGCGGGGGTTCTGTGGAGACGTTGTCGACAGGCGGGCGCGAATGTTGCCGAAGTGCTCTCTTATGGCCTCCTCCGCCCGCATCGCGTCGCCGGACCGCACCGCGTCGAGGATCTCCCGGTGCTGCCGACAGGTCACCTTCGGGTCCTGCGGCTCGCCCCCCAGGTCCGTGCGGACCCGGTGGAAGGCGTCCCAGAACGCCTCCAGGACCTCGCACAGCAGCACGTTGTCCAGCCCCCGGTAGAGGGTGGCGTGAAAGGCCCGGTCGGTCTCGGCGAGGCCGGCTCCCCGCGCGGCCCGCTCTTCCATACGGCCGACGAGCGCGTCCAGTTCAAGCAGGTCCGCTTCCGGCATCCGCCCGGCGAGCCGGGACACGAGTCCCGTCTCCATGGCCTCCCTCAGCTCCAGCAGCTGGAGCAGGGAGTCCTCGCCGCGGGAGTGCCCGGCGACCGTACGGAAGGCGAGGCCCTCGATCATCGGGGCCAGGGACATCGGGCCGACGTAGGTGCCGAAGCCGTGCCGGATCTCCACGATGCCCATCGCCTGGAGCGCCTTCAGGGCCTCCCGCACCGAGTTCCGGCTCGCGCCGAGGTGCTCCATCAGCTCGGGCTCGGTCGGCAGCGGGGCCCCGGAGGCCAGCCGGCGGTCGATGATGAGCTTCTTGATCCGCTCCTGTAGGTCACGCGCTGCCATGGCCAGAGGGTATCCGGCCATGGCTGGGCGGGGACCTCGAAAGGACATACCAAGGCATACAGAAGGCCCCCCGCTTCCGCGAGGGGCCTTCCGGTCGGTGCGCCGCCAGGGACTCGAACCCCGGACCCGCTGATTAAGAGTCAGCTGCTCTAACCAACTGAGCTAGCGGCGCCTGCTGACGTCGTAACCCTACAGGACGTCGAGAGGTGCTCCTGACCACCGCCCGGGGTGCGGGCCCCCGGCAAGGCGGCGGCGTACATCATTCGGACCGTCAGCATGCGCGTGCGGAAGACAGTTGCGAAACTGGCAACGCGCGCCCTCCGGTGCCCGGGCGCCGCATTTTCCGCCGGAAGTGTGAGGGGAATCGCATGGAGTCGCCGGTATTCGAGGAAATCGACCCCGCGAGCGACTGCGAATGCCCAGGCTGCGTCCACTGGCGCCGCGCTCTCCCGCATTCCTGGTCCGGCCGCGCCGGCGCCCACCCGGCGGCGCACCGGGCCCTGGCCCTGGCCGCCGTGGCCTCCGCCGCCCTCGGCGCGGGCCACGCCGTACCGGCCGCAGCGGCCCCGCACGCCCCGCACCGCCCCGGCATTCCCGCAGATGACGAGCCCGACACCCCTCAGGGCGCCATGTCACCGCTGCACGGCCCCGCAGGACGCCAGACGGAGTCCTCCGTCCCCGCGGAGCTCCCCGCCATCACGCGGACGGAGATCATCAACAGGGCCAAGACCTGGGTCGCCGCGAAGGTGCCGTACAGCATGAGCGCCTACTGGTCCGACGGTTATCGGCAGGACTGCTCCGGCTATGTGTCGATGGCCTGGCGGCTGCCCCGGAACGAATGGACGGGCAGCCTCGCGGCATACGGGGAGAAGATTTCCAAGGAGGAACTCCAGCCGGGCGACATTCTGCTGTTCCACAATGTGTCCGACCCCGAGAAGGGCTCGCATGTCACCATTTTCGGCGGCTGGACGGACAGCACGCACACCCACTACACCGCCTACGAGCAGACACCCCCGCACACCCGCCGGCAGTCCACCCCCTACGCCTACTGGGACAACTCCAGCCGGTACGTGCCCTACCGCTACAAGGGCGTCACCGCGCAGGAGCCGGTCCCCGGCAAGGACGGCGGCCAGGCGGGTGCCCCGGCCGCCACGCCGTACCCGGGAGCGGTGTATTTCGGCCCCGGCGCGAACAACGAGTACGTCACGCAGCTCGGCCGCATGCTCGTCGCACGCGGGGCGGGCGGCGCGTACGCGTCGGGCCCGGGGCCGCGCTGGACCGGTGCCGACCGGCGGGCGACCCGGGCGTTCCAGCTGGCCCAGGGCTGGACCGGTGCGGAAGCCGGCGGGCTGCCCGACCCGCGCACCTGGGAGCTGCTGGTCACCGGCCAGGGCGAGGACGTGAAGGACGAGGTGGTCGGCCCGCCGCCCGCCTCCCACGGGGTCCCCGGCTACCCGGGGCGGGCGATGTTCCGCCCCGGCGCGAGCAACCCCTACGTCGCCCGGCTGGGCGAGCAGCTCGTGCGGAAGGGGTTCGGCCGGTTCTACCGGATCGGACCGGGGCCGGCCTGGAGCGAGGCGGACCGGCGCGGCGTCGAGGCCTTCCAGCGCACCCAGGGCTGGCGGGGCGGCGCGGCGGACGGCTACCCGGGCCCGGAAACCTGGCGGCGCCTCTTCTCGTAGGGCCCCGAGGCCCCTCTTTCCGCACGGCTCCAAGGCCCCCCACCGGGTGGGCCCCGAATCCCGGACGGGCCCTCGAGGGGCCCAACATCCGGGACCACCGTTGTGACGCATCTGGCGCGGAGGCTGGAGGCACGCATGAGTACGACCACTTCCCACACGTCCGAGTCCGACGGGCCGGCCGACGGACCGGCCCGGTCCGCCCGGCTCATCCAGAACGAGTCCACCACCGAGATCCCCGTCCACCTGCTGTTCCGCGACGACCCCGACCCCGCGCCGGTGCCGGTGAAGCCGGCGGTCGTCGGCCGCAGGCAGGGCACGGGGGAGCAGCCGCGCGTCAGGCGTCCGGTGGCCCCTAGGCGCCCGGTGCCGGAGGTCGACCCCGGCCTGGTGGAGCGGCCCGCGCGGGTGCTGCCCGGCGCGGCCGGTGTCCTGGCCGGGGTCTGTGGCGCGGCCGGGTGCGTGGCCACCTCCTGGTGGGCCGGGGTGCTGCCGCCGCTCGCGCTGGAGGCGCTGCGGCTGCCCGCGTACGCCGGGGCCGGGCTCGGCCCCGCGCAGTGGGCCGCGTACGCGGGGGCCGGGGCGCTCGGGCTGTTCGGGCTCGGCGGGCTGGCCCGGGGCCGCACCGGGCGTGCCTGGGTGCTGGACCTGTTCGGCCGCTACCGGGGGACCGTCCGGCGTTCCGGCCTGCTGTGGGTCAACCCGCTGCTGCTGCGCCGCCGGGTGGACGTTCGGCTGCGGCACTGGCGCAGCGAGCCCCTGCACGCGGCCGACGGGAGCGGGGTCGCGCTGCGGGTGGTCGTGCTGGTGGTGTGGCGGGTGCGGGACACCGCCCGGGCCATGCTGGGCGTCGAGGACCACGAGACGTATCTGCGTGAGTGCGTCGAGGCGGCGCTGGCCCGGGTGCCGGTGGAGATGCCGGGCGGGCCGCGCGGCGCCGGGGGTGCGGCGGCCGAGGCGCTGACCGGCCTGGTGGCGGCGGACGCGGCCCCGGTCGGCCTGGAGGTGTTCTCCGTGCAGCCGGTCCGCGTGGAGTACGCCCCCGAGATCGCAGCCGCGATGCACCGTCGCCGGATCGCGCAGCTGGACGCCCGGCACCGGGCGAGCGTGCTCACCTCGGTCGTGGACTCGGTGGAGGACACGGTGACCCGGCTGACCATGCGGGGGCTGGTCGAACTCGACGACTACGAGCGGAAGGTGCTGGTGAAGGACCTGACGGTGGCGTTCTGCGCCGGCCGGGGAGAAACAGCTCCGTGATTGGTATGGACATGTTCAACTAGCGGCCATAATCTCGAACTTGGTCTAGACCTACATGCACGGCTCACTGAACCTCCCCCACGTTCTCCAGGAGCGGCAGCATGCGTACCAGGACCAAGATGTCCGCAGCCGCGGTGGGACTGGCCACGACCGGAGCTCTCGTGCTCTCCTCCGGCGGTGCCAGCGGCCACGGCTACACCGACCTCCCCATCAGCCGGCAGAAGCTCTGCCAGAACGGCACCGTGACCAACTGCGGATCCATCCAGTGGGAGCCGCAGAGCGTCGAGGGCCCGAAGGGCTTCCCGGCCTCCGGCCCCGCCGACGGGCAGATCTGCAACGCCGGCCTCGGCCAGTTCGGTCAGCTCAGCGCACCGCGGACCCCGTCCGGCGGCGCCTGGCCGGCCACCAAGGTGACGGGCGGCCAGAGCTACACGTTCCGCTGGCAGTTCACCGCCATGCACGCCACGACCGACTTCAAGTACTACGTCACCAAGCCGGGCTGGAACCAGAACCACAACCTGGCCCGGTCCGACCTCAACCTCACCCCGTTCTTCACGGTGCCGTACAACGGGCAGCGCCCGCCGTCCACGCTCTCCCACAGCGGCAGGCTGCCGGCCGGGCTCAGCGGCCGGCACGTCATCGTGGCGGTGTGGACGATCGCCGACACGGCCAACGCGTTCTACGCCTGCTCGGACGTGACCTTCTGAATCCTGCCGAACCTCTGAGCTTCTCTTGAGTCACCGCTGCGGCCGGTGTGGGTAAGTTCCTGCCACGCCGGCCGCTCGATGGCCGCCCAGGGCATCGGGGGAGCTCATGGAAACCTTCTTCTACATCGTGCCCATGCTCATGATCGCGGTCGCTTCCTGCGCCGTGGTCGTGGTGATCCGCCGCTCCGTGCGGGTCAGCCGCGCCTGGAACAGCGGTCTGACCGCCGAGGCCCGCTGTCTGCGGACATACGCGACGACGAGTGGGGGCGGCGACAGCTCGGTGCGCACCACTCTGCACCACGTGTACGAGTTCACCACGCGCGAGGGCCGTGGCGTCCGCTTCGAGGAGCACGGCGGGCCCGGGACGACCCTCGAGGGCGACATCGTCACCGTGCACTACCCGGCGGACCGCCCGGAGCACGCCACGGCCAGGCCTCCGGCGCAGGGGAAGCTCGTCGCGGGCACGGGATGTCTGCTCGCCTTCCTCGGCACGTTCATCCTCTTCGCCGTCGGCTTCATGGTGGTGACGTACGCGATGTTCTCCGCCGTGGGCGACTTCCTGCAGCCGTAGCGCTCCACATCTGACGCTATGTCAACTACCGTGCGCGCCCATGGACTCCAGGGCGAGCACGGTCGCGGAACTCATCGCCGCCCGGTGGGGCGACCACCGCCCCGGCCTGCGGTGCGAGGACGGCACCTTCACACACCACGAGGTGGCGGCGGGCGCCGCGGCCCGGGCGGCACTCCTCACGGACCTCCTGCCGCCGGCCGCCGAACCCCACCTCGGGGTGCTCCTCGACAACACTCCCGAGTTCCCGCTCTGGCTGGGCGCCGCGGCCCTGGCGGGGGCGGCCGTCGCCGGGGTCAACCCCACCCGGCGCGGTGCCGAACTCGCCCGCGACATCCTTCACACCGAGTGCCGCGTCCTGATCACCGAGCGGGCCCACCTGCCGCTGCTCACAGACCTGGATCTGCCGGGTGTCCGTCTGCTGGTGACGGACACCCCGGAGTACGCCGAGCTCCTCACCCCGTACGCCGAGGCTCGCCCCGACCCTCGCAGGGCCACCCCCGGCGATCGCTTCCTGCTCTACTTCACCTCCGGCTCGACGGGCGCCCCCAAGGCCGCGCTCTGCTCCCAGGGCCGTCTGGCGGCCGCCGGCCGCTCCCTGGCGGACCAGTTCGCCCTGTCGCCGGACGACGTCCACTACGTCTGCATGCCGATGTTCCACGGCAACGCGGTGATCGCCGACTGGGCACCCGCGCTGGTGACCGGCGCGGCGGTGGCGTTGCGTCGCCGCTTCTCGGCGTCCGGGTTCCTGCCGGACGTGCGCCGGTACGGGGCGACGTACTTCACGTACGTGGGCCGGGCGATCCAGTACGTCCTGGCCACCGGGCCGCGCCCGGACGACCGCGACCACTGTCTGCGCCTGGGCTTCGGCACGGAGGCGGGCGCGGTGGACGCGGCCGCCTTCGAGCGGCGCTTCGGGGTGCGGCTGGTGGAGGGCTACGGCTCGTCGGAGGGCGGGGCGGCGATCGCGTGGACACCGGGGACACCGCCGGGCGCGGTCGGCCGGTCGACGCCCGGGCTCGTCGTCCTCGACCGGGAGACCTGTGCGGAGTGCGAGGCTGCCGTCTTCGACGGGGCGGGGCGGCTGCTCAACGGGGACGAGGCGATCGGCGAACTCGTCAACCAGGGGTCCAGCCCCTTCGAGGGCTA
Source organism: Streptomyces sp. NPDC126510 (assembly GCF_040302345.1). Classification (NCBI taxonomy): domain Bacteria; kingdom Bacillati; phylum Actinomycetota; class Actinomycetes; order Kitasatosporales; family Streptomycetaceae; genus Streptomyces; species Streptomyces sp. NPDC126510. The sequence goes on from NZ_JBEORR010000011.1 coordinate 205,100, forward strand.
CTGGCGCAACCCTCCGGCGGAGGCGGAGCGCCGTGGATGGGGGTCCCCCCGCTCGAGCGAAGCCGAGAGTGGGGGAGGCTGGTACTGGACGGGCGACCTCTTCTACCGCGACACCGACGGCTACCTCTACTTCGCCGGCCGCACCGACGACCGTCTCCGGGTGGACGGGGAGAATTTGGCGGCGGCGATGATCGAGAACATCCTCGCGCGGTACGAGGGGGCGGAGGCGGTCTGTGTGTACGCCGTACCGGACCCGGTGACCGGGGACCAGGTCATGGCCGCGATCGCCGGTTCGTTCGATCCGGAGGGCTTCGAGGCGTTCCTCGCCGCTCAGCCCGACCTCGGGACGAAGATGGCGCCCCGGTTCGTGCGGGTGGTGGAGCGGATGCCGGTGACGGCGACGAACAAGATCCGCCGGGCGGAGCTGCGCGGGGAGGGTGTGCGGTGCGCCGGCCCGGTGTGGTGGCGGCCACCCGGGGAGCGGGCGTACCGCAGGCTGACCGAAGGGGATCGCAGACGCGCTGAGGGGCCTCTCGCTCCCACGAGAGGCCCCTCATCCGTGCGCCGCCAGGGACTCGAACCCCGGACCCGCTGATTAAGAGTCAGCTGCTCTAACCAACTGAGCTAGCGGCGCATGACTCTCGCCTGCCGTCGGAATCGCGTTCCGCGGCGGGCGACGGGAAAATACTACCCAATGCCGGGGGGTGCTCCGGACCACCCGGCATGGGTCTAGATCGCCAGGGAGAGCAGCACCGGGGCGGCGTGGCGGTTCAGGGTGTCCGCGGCCTGGCGCAGGCGGTGGGCGTGCTCGATCGGGAGGGACAGTGCCAGGCAGCCGACGGAGGAGCCGGCCGTGATCGGGACGGCCGCGCAGACCGTGCCGATCGCGTACTCCTGGAGGTCCAGGACGGGCACGGTGGGCGGCTGCGCCTCCAGCCGGGAGAGCAGGAGCCGGTCGCTGGTGATGGTGCGCGAGGTGAGGCGGGCCATCTTGTGCCGGGCGAGGTGGTCGCGCCGGCCGGCGTGGTCGAGCTGGGTGAGCAGGCTCTTGCCGATGGCGGTGGCGTGGGCCGAGGAGCGGAAGTCGACCCACTCGTTGACGGCGGGCGTGGACGGGCTGTCGGCGTAGTGGGTGATGCTGATCTCGCCGTCGACGTACCGGCTCATGTAGATGGCGGCGCCGACCGAGTCCCGCAGCCGGTCCAGGGTGCGCTGGAGCTTGTCGCGCAGCGCCTGCTCGCGGTGGTGGGCGGAGCCGAGGCGGGCCAGGGTCTCGCCCGTGACGTAGGCGCCGTCGGCGATCTGCTCGACGTAGCCCTCGCGGCGCAGCATGCGCAGGAGCGTGGTCAGCCGCTCCGGTGCGATGCGGGTGTGCAGGGCTATCTCGGCGTCGGTGACACCGCTGGTACCGCGCGCCACGGTCTCCAGGACGCGCAGGGCTTCCTGGGCCGAGTGATACGGGGTGGTCGGCTCGTGCTTCAGCGCCACGGTGGTCTCCCCCTGCGCTTGCTGTAGGGCCGTAATCCGGTCAGTGAACCTTTTCCAGGTTAACCGGCAATGGGCTTGCGGGGAGCGGGGGTTGACAAGATTCCCGGGGCCCCGGACTGGGGCAATGACACTCTGGCATGTGCCAGAAGCATGCCCCAGTCGCGTCCCGGTCACCGGGCGGGGTGTTCTGCCTGTTCACGGGCTGTAGTCACAGCACTGCGCTGAGGAACTCCCGTGTCCGGTCCAGCTCCGGGTCACTGAAGATCTTTTCCGGTGTGCCCGACTCGATGATCCGGCCGTGGTCGAACATCAGTACCTGGTCGGAGATGTCCCGGGCGAAATTCATCTCGTGGGTCACGCAGAGCATCGTGATGTCGGTGGAGCGGGCGATGTCCCTGAGGACGTCGAGGACTCCCGCCACCAGCTCGGGGTCGAGCGCGGAGGTCACCTCGTCCAGCAGCAGCACCTGCGGCCGCATCGCCAGGGCCCGGGCGATCGCCACCCGCTGCTGCTGGCCGCCGGAGAGCTGGGCCGGGTGCGCGTCGCACTTGTCGGCCAGGCCCACCATGTCGAGCAGGCCCTTGGCCCGCTCCACCGCCTCGTCCTTCGACATGCCGAGGACGGTGACCGGCGCCTCGGTGATGTTCCGCAGCACCGTCATGTTCGGGAACAGGTTGAACTGCTGGAAGACCATGCCGATCTTCTTGCGGACCTCGCGGACCTGCTTGTCGGAGGCCGGGAACAGCTGCTGCCCGTCGACCGTGATCGTGCCCTCGTCGGGCTTGAGCAGGGTCATCAGCAGCCGCAGGATCGTGGTCTTGCCGGATCCGGACGGCCCGATCAGGGTGACGTGCTTGCCGGCGTCGACCGAGAAGTCCAGGTGGTCCAGGACGGTGTTGCTCCCGAACCGCTTGGTGACCTGCTCCAGCCGGATCAGCTCGCCGGTGCTCCCGACGGGGCTCTTCTCGGGGTTGGTGCCGGGATTGGGGAGAGTGTCAGTGGGCAAGGCGTCGCTCCAGGGCTCGCAGGGCAAGGGAGGCCAGGTAGGAAATGACGATGAAGGCCACGCCGATCACCGTCAGCGGCTCGGTGAACTGGAAGTGCTCCTGCGAGTACAGGCGCGCCTGGCCGAGCATCTCCAGCACGGTGATCGCCATGACCATCGGCGTGTCCTTGAGCATGGAGATGACGTAGTTGCCGAGCGCCGGGACGACGCGACGCACCGCCTGCGGCAGGATCACCGCGGTCCACGTCCGGTGCAGCGGCAGGTTCAGCGCCGTCGCCGCCTCCCACTGACCGACCGGCACGGCCTCGATACCGGCCCGGTAGACCTGCATCGTGTACGTCGAGTAGTGCAGCCCGATCGCGAAGACGCCGGTGGTCAGCGCCGAGAAGGTCAGGCCCCACTCGGGCAGCACGTAGAAGAGGAAGAACAGCTGCACCAGCAGCGGGGTGTTGCGGACGAACTCCGTGACCACGCCGAGCGGCCAGGTCACCCAGCGCGAGGGCACCCGCATCAGCAGCGCCCACACCAGGCCCAGCGCGAACGAGATCAGCGAACCGAGGGCCAGGATCTGCAGGGTGACCAGCAGACCGTCCCAGAGGTGCGGCATGAAGCCGCTGACAGCGCTCCAGTCCCATTTCATGCGACGGCACCTCCGACCCCGGTCGTCTGCGCACGTTCCAGCTCCTGGTCGGGCGTACTTCCGACCGGCTTGCCCGTGCCGGCCTTGAGCTTGCGTTCCAGACCGCGCATGCCGCGGGTCAGCACGAAGGCGATCACGAAGTAGATCAGCAGCACGATCGTGTAGATCTCCGCGCTCTCCTGGAGCGCCAGACGCACCAGGTTGCCGCTGAACGCCAGGTCACCCATGCCCATGACGGACACCAGGGCGGTGCCCTTGAGCAGCTCGACCAGCAGGTTGGAGAACGGCGGGACCATCTCCGGCACCGCCTGTGGCAGCAGGATCAGCCGCAGCCGCTGCCAGGGCGTGAAGCTGAGCGCGATCCCGCCCTCCTTCTGCGCCGGGTCGACCGCGTTCAGCGCACCGCGCACGATCTCGGAGCCGTACGCCCCGTAGGTCAGTCCGAGGGCGAGAGTGCCCGCCCACAGCGGCACCAGCTGCCAGCCGAAGGCGATGGGCAGCACGAAGTACACCCAGAAGATCATCACCAGCGCCGACGTGCCGCGGAACACCTCGGTGTACACGCCCGCGAGGAAGCGGACGATCCACAGCCGGTGGGTGCGCGCGACACCGACGGCGAAGGACACCACGGCGCCCAGCAGGGCGCTGCAGACGAGCAGCTGGACCGTGACCCAGACGCCCTTGAGTACGAGTTCCCAGAGTCCCGAGGTCATCCGCCGCAGAGCTCCTTCGCGGTCAGATCCGTCATCTCGGCCTCGGTGAAACCGAACGGCTTGAGGATGCGGAGCAGTTCGCCGCTCTTCTTGAGCTTGCGCAGCTCCACGTTGAAGGCGTCGCGCAGCTTCGTCTCGGTCGGCCGGAACGCGAAGGCGCCGCCGTCGACGTGCGGCTTGCCGTCGACGGTCGGCTTGAACGGATCGGTGGCCTCCGCCTTGGCGGACTTCTTGACCACCTCGCGCACGGTGAGCGCCGTGCCGGCGAACACGTCCACACGTCCCGCCTCGACGGCGTTCAGCCCCGCCACCTGGTCCGGGACGATGAGGATGTCGCTCTCCTTGTACCCGGCGTCCACGGCGTACTGGATCTCGGCGTAGCCGGTCCCGGTGGCGAACTTCGCCTTCTTCCCCACGATGTCCTTGTAGCTGCGCAACCCCTTCGGGTTCCCCTTGCGCACGATGAACGCGTCGAGCATCTGGTAGTCGGGGTCGGCGAAGATGACCTGCTCGCAGCGCTCGGGGTTCACGTACATCCCGGCGGCCACGACGTCGAACTGCTGGGAGTTCAGGCCCGGGATGAGCGAGCCGAACTCGGTCGGCACGGGCTGCACCCGGTCGACGCCGAGCCGCTTGAAGATCACCTTGGCCAGTTCCGGCGCCTCACCGGTCAGTTCGCCGTTCGTGTCGATGAAGCCGAACGGGATCTCGCCGGCGATGCCGAGCCGGACGACGCCCGCCGCCCTGAGCCGGCCGAGCAGGTCACCGCCCTCGGCGTCCGACGCGGTGGCGACCCGGCTGCATCCGGCGGCACCCAGCGCGCCGAGCGCCGCCACCCCCGCGAGCAGCGACCGGCGCGTGGGCCCGGAAACGGGCCGGGGTATGGGTTCGGGACATCTGAAAGGGCTTCTCTGTGGTGGAGCCATGGGCGCGCGGCTACCCGACCGCCTCCGAGTTATGCCGATCTTTTCAAGCCCCGCACTCACCACCCGCGCCCTTGACCGCGGCGGCGGCGGGCACTCCCATGGAGGCATGGCTGATCGCTACATCGAAGTCTCGCTGGTCAAGCGCGACGTGACCTGCACGGCCAAGCTGCTGGACGACCGCGCGCCGATCACCTGCGCGGCCGTCTGGGATTCCCTTCCGCTGGCCGGCGACGTCTACCACGCGAAGTACGCACGCAACGAGATCTACGCCCTTTTCCCGCCCTTCGCCGAAACCGAACCACCCCTGGAAAACCCGACCATCACCCCTATCCCCGGCGATCTGTGCTATTTCACCTTCGCCGGGGCGGAGTTGGGGACCAAGGCGTACGGCTACGACCGCGAGGTCCGCGCCGGGACCACGCTCGTCGACCTGGCCCTGTTCTACGAGCGCAACAACCTGCTGCTGAACGGCGACGTCGGCTGGGTGCCCGGCATCGTCTGGGGCCAGGTCGTCGACGGCCTGGACACCATGGCCGAGGCGTGCAACGACCTGTGGAGGTCGGGAGCGGCGGGGGAGTCGCTCAGCTTCCGGAGGGCGTAGGACGGCCGGCGGAGGCCACCCCCGCCTCGTACAGCGCGTGCGCCGCCCGCAGCACCAGATCGTCCCGGTGCCGGGCGGCCACGAGCTGCAGACCGATCGGCAGACCGTCCGCGTCCGAGCCGACCGGCACGCTCGCCGCGGGCTGCTGCGTCATGTTGAACGGGTAGGTGAACGGGGTCCAGCCCGTCCACCGCCGATGGCCGGAACCCTTCGGTACCTCCGCGCCCGCCTCGAACGCCGTGAGCGGCATGGTCGGCGTGACGAGCAGGTCATAGGTGTCGTGGAAACGGCCCATCCGGCGGCCGAGGTGCATCCGGACGTCCACCGCGGCCAGATAGTCCAGCGCCGAGTACCGGGCGCCCCGCGCACAGATCTCCCGCAGCCCCGGGTCCAGCGATTCCCGCTGGTGCGGGCCCAGGTGCTGGGTCACCCGGGCCGCCCCGCTGAACCACAGGGTGTGGAAGGCCTCCACCGGGTCGGTGAGGTCCGGGTCGGTCTCCGTGACGTACGCGCCGAGTTCCGCCAGCCGCTCCACCGCTCGTCGCACCGCCCTCGCGACCGCGGGCCGCACCGCCACCTGCCCGCCCAGCGACGGCGAGTACGCCACCCGCAGCCCCCGCACCCCGGCCCCGCCGGCCAGGCCGTCCGTGTACGGGCCGGCCGGGGCCGCGAGCGCCGACCAGTCGCGCGAGTCCGGATGCCCGATGACGTCCATCAGCAGCGCCGCGTCCGCCGCGTCCCGGGTCATCGGTCCGACGTGCGCCAGCGTGCCGAACGCGCTCGCCGGGTAGAGCGGCACCCGCCCGTACGTCGGCTTCAGCGCGAAGATCCCGCAGAACGACGCCGGGATGCGCACACTGCCGCCGCCGTCCGTGCCCAGCGACAGCGGCCCCGCGCCGAGCGCCACCGCCGCCGCGCTGCCGCCGCTCGACCCGCCCGCGGTGCGCGAGGGGTCGCACGGGTTGCGCGTGATCCCGCTGAGCGGCGAGTCCGTCACGCCCTTCCAGCCGAACTCGGGCGTCGTCGTCTTGCCGATGAAGACCACCCCGTGCTCCCGCAGCCGGGCCACGGAGGGGGCGTCCTCGTCCCACTTCCCCGCCGGATCCACGGCCCTGGACCCGCGCAGGGTCGGCGCCCCGCGCTGCAGCAGGATGTCCTTGACGGTGACCGGCACCCCGTCCAGCAGCCCGCGTGGCTCACCGCGCCGCCATCGCTCCTCCGACTCCCCGGCCCGCTCCAGCGCGTCCTCGGCGGTCAGCCGGACGAAGGCGTTCACCTCCGGCTGGATCGCCTCGGCCCGCTCCAGCGCCGCCCGGGTCGCCTCCACGGGACTCCACTCGCCCTTGCGGTACCCGTCGAGAAGCCGTACGGCGGTCAGGTCGGTGAGCTCGGTCATCCACCCTCCAAGGAACGTCAGTGACCAGGTACGTACCCACGCTGCTTGTCGACCACGTTCTTCAGCGGCTCGCCGGACGCCCACTGTTCGTACAGCTCCACGAACTGGGCACCGAGGTCGTCTCGCCAGCCGATGGTGTCGCCGCTCATGTGCGGGGACACGATCAGGTCCGGGGCCTGCCACAAGGGGCTTTCGGAGGGCAGGGGTTCGGCCTCGAAGACGTCCAGGGCGGCGCCCGCGATCCAGCGCTTGGCCAGGGCCTCGGCGAGCGCGTCCTCGACGACCAGCTGGCCGCGGCCGATGTTCACGAACCGCGCGGAGGGCTGCATCAGGCCGAAGCGGCGGGCGTCGAACATCCCGTGCGTCTCGTCCGTGAGCGGGGCGGCCGCGATCACCCAGTCGGCGCGGGCCAGCAGCCGGTCCAGGTCCTCCGGGCCGTGCACCCCGGAGCGCGCGGCGCGGCCCACGAGTGCGGTGGTGATGTCCAGCGCCCCCAGCGTGCGCGCGATCGCCCGGCCGATCGGCCCCGACCCGACCACCACGGCCCGGCTCCCGGCGACCCGTTGCGACTCGCGGTGCCGCCAGGTCCGCGCCCGCTGGAGCTCCAGCGTCCTCGGCAGATCCTTGGCCATCGCCAGGACGAGCGCGGCGACGTACTCCGCGATCGGCTGGTCGAAGATGCCGCGCGCGTTCGTCACCACCGTGTCCGAAGCGGCGAGTTCCGGACACATCAGATGGTCCACACCGGCGCTGGCCGTATGCACCCAGCGTGGCCGCGGGCCCTCGCCCGGCCAGGCGTCCCGCACGGCGCGCGAGGTGAAGTCCCACACCAGGAGTACATCCGCACGCGGGAGGCGCTCGGCCAGATGCGCCGCGTCGGTGTGTTCGATACGGGCGCGGCCGGTGAGGCGGCCGAGGCGGGGGAGGGGATCGGCGTCCAGGACGAGCAGGGTGGGCGTGGGCATGAGCAGCCGATTCTCCAGCCGTGCGGCGGGGCCGGCCTGCCACGGGGGCGTGCCGGTGACGACGAGTCAACCCGGTGTTGACCAAGGAGTGATCCGGGCGGATTGACCACGCTCGCACCCGAACCTACCGTCGTCAACACGGGCGTTCCCACGATCCGTTGCACACTAGTTGCCCAGCGTGAGGCCGGTGCCTGCCATGGACGTCTCATTTCTCGGCGGGCCCAGCCCGCAGCGCGGGGTCGGCGTCGTCGCCCCCTTCGACTTCGCACTCGACCGCGAACTGTGGCGCTGGGTGCCGGACGAAGTCTCCCTGCACATGACACGAACGCCCTACGTGCCGGTCGAGGTCAGCCTCGACCTGGCCCGGCTGGTCAGTGAGCACGAGACGCTGAGCGAGGCGGTCCGCACGCTCAACGCCATCGCCCCCGAGGTCGTGGCCTACGCCTGCACGTCGGGCAGCTTCGTCGGCGGCACGATGGGCGAGCGGGCGATGTGCGAGGCGATGAGCCGGGCCGGTGCCGTACCGGCGATCACCACCTCCGGCGCGCTGCTGGAGGCCCTGGTGGAGCTGGACGTACGCCGGGTGGCGCTGGTGACGCCGTACACGGTCTCGGTGACGCAGTCGCTCGAGGCCTACGTCGCCCAGGCCGGTGTCGCGATCTCCGGCTGCGCCTTCATGGGGCTGACCCGGCACATCTGGAAGGTCCCCTACCGCGAGGTGGTGGACATGGCCCGGCAGGCCGTCCGCGGCGACGCCGACGCGCTGTTCATCAGCTGCACGAACCTGCCCACGTACGACGTGATCCCCCAGTTGGAGGCCGAGCTGCGCATCCCCGTGATCTCGGCCAACCAAGTGACGATGTGGGCGGCGCTGCGCCGACTGGGTACCCGTGCGGTGGGGCCGTACCAAGCGCTGATCAATCCGGCGGCGCGTTCCGGTCCCGCAGCGCCGGGGGCGGACCCCGGTCCCGTACTGCCGGAAGAAGAGCAGCAGCAGGAAGGCTGGACATGACAGCACTGGGATTTCTCTACCCGGGCCACTCCGCCGAGGACGACTATCCGCGCATCGAGCAGTTGCTGGGCAGCGACATCCGGGTGGACCTGGTGCACACCGACATCGGTGAGGACGCGCACCGGGTGGACGCGCTGCTCGAGATGGGCTCCGCCGGGCGGCTCGCGGCGGGCGTCCAGGAACTGCGGCACGCCGGTGCGGACGCCGTGGTGTGGGCCTGCACGAGCGGCAGCTTCGTCTACGGCTGGGACGGCGCGCAGGAACAGGTCCGCGCCCTGGCCCACACCGCCGGCATGCCGGCCTCGTCGACGTCCTTCGCCTTCGTGCACGCGGTGCGGGAGGTGGGTGCGCGCAGGGTCGCGATCGGTGCGACCTACCCGGAGGACGTGGCGCGGCTCTTCGCGGAGTTCCTGAGCGCGGCCGGTGTGGAGGTCGTGTCGGTCAACAGCTCCGGCATCATCACGGCCGCCGAGGTCGGCACGTGGGGCGAGGCCGAACTCCTCGCCCTGGCCCGCGACTCCGACCACCCCGACGCCGAGGCGCTCCTCCTGCCCGACACGGCCCTCCACACGGCCGCCCACATCCAGGCCCTGGAGAAGGAACTCGGCAAGCCGATCCTCACCGCCAACCAGGTCACGGTCTGGGAGGGCCTGCGCCTGGCGGACCGCCGGGTGAACGCGCCGGAGTTGGGAGCACTCTTCACGCGGGAGCCGATCGTCCAGGTGTGAGCCGCGAGGCATGGTTCCCGTCGCCCGCGGCACCCGTCGCGGGCGACGAGGAGATCACGGGTCACGGCCACGGTCCGCGCTTCGTGGCGGGGCGGAGGCGGGGGATGCGGCGGTGGCGGGACGGCGGGTCGTTCCCGGCGGCCCCGGCGAAGGACCGAGGGGAACGCGAAGCCGACGGCTCCGCCGGTGACCGCTCCGACCGACAGGGCCAGAAGGAAGTCCCGCCGACCCCCGAGTCGAACAGCCGTTGCGGCCCGCGACCACGGCCCCGAACAGACCCGCCGCACCGGCGCCGCCCAACCGGTCGCGCAGGACGGCCCTCCTCCCGCTCATGGACCTGCCCTCCCCGCGCGACGCCACCGGAGGATTCGCAGCACGACATGGACGACGAGCGGCCGAGTGGTCAGGGAGTCCGAGTGCCCCGGGGCGGCTGAAAAAGGCGGCCGTGCCCTCGAACGCGCTCTCCATGGGGGCCGGAATCGGTCCCACCCCTTCTTCTGTGCAGATCGGGGCATAGGCGCTCCAACGCCCCACCCGGTGCTGAGGAATGCTCAACTCCGCCACATCACACGAAACTTGGATTGACCGAAAGCGCGTTCCCCCTCCGTCGTCCATTCCGTGCACACTGACCACGTCCGCAGCCAGTCGTGCCGTGAAGGACTCCCGATGGCCGTACCGGGCCCGTTCAGATCCTCTGCAAGCGCTGTCCAGCTGGCCGGGCGCCTGCTGTGCTGGAGCCTGGCCGCGGCCATGGTCTCCGCCGCCGTGGACGCCTTCTTCGATCCCCGGGTCCGCTGGTGGGGATCCGTGTGGCCGCTGCCCTGGTGGCTCGTCTGTGCGTCAGCCCTCGCGTGGACCGTCCTGCGAGCCCGCGAGAAGGCCGACCGCCCACCTCCGCACGACAGCGTCCGCAGTGATTGGGAGCGGGCCGCCTGACCCCCGGTCGGGCTTCCGGGGAATAACCGGAGACAGTCCCCTGTTATGGCCGGAACGACAGCACACGGCCCACAGCAGGAGGCACCCCACCGTGGCGGCAGACGAGACACGCGGCGCGGCAGACGAGATACGCGGCGCGGCGCAGGGCAGCGCCCCCGTCCCCCTCTCCGTTCTGGACCTGGTCACCGTGGGGGCCGGCCGTACCGCCTCCGACGCCCTGCGCACCAGCGTCGACCTGGTCCGTCTCGCGGAGAGCCGCGGCTTCCACCGCTACTGGGTCGCCGAGCACCACTCCATGCCGGGTGTGGCCTCCTCCTCCCCGGCCGTGATCCTGGCCCACCTCGCCGCCCACACCGACCGCGTCCGGCTCGGCTCGGGCGGTGTGATGCTGCCCAATCACGCCCCGCTCGTCATCGCCGAGCAGTTCGGGACGCTGGAGGCCATGGCCCCGGGCCGGATCGACCTCGGCCTCGGCCGCGCCCCCGGCACCGACGGCGCCACGGCCGCCGCCCTGCGCCGCACGGAACGGCTGAACGAGGGCGCCGACGACTTCCCCCAGCAGCTCGCCGAGCTGATCCGCTTCCTCGACGACGACTTCCCCGACGGGCATCCGTACCGCCGCATCCACGCGGTCCCCGGCCCGGTCCAGGCCACCTCGCCCGGCGGCGTCCAGTCCCCGCACCGCCCGCCGCTCTGGCTGCTCGGCTCCTCCGGCTTCAGCGCCCGTCTGGCCGGTGGCCTGGGTCTGCCCTTCGCCTTCGCGCACCACTTCTCGGCGCAGAACACGATCCCGGCGCTCGACCTGTACCGGGAGTCCTTCCAGCCGTCCGCCGTGCTGGACGAGCCGTACGCCCTCATCGGCGTCTCCGCGTTCGCCGCCGACGAGGAGCGGGAGGCCCGGCGGCAGGTGCTGTCCGCCGCCCTCAGCATGGTCCGGCTGCGCACCGGCCGCCCCGGTCTCGTGCCCACCCCGGAGGAGGCGGAGGCCTACGAGTTCAGCCCCATGGAGCGCGAATTCGTCGACTCCTGGAACGCCAACGTCATCCACGGCACTCCGGACGAGGTGCGCTCGGGCCTGGACGACCTCGCCAAGCGCACCGGCGCCGACGAGCTGATGATCACGGCCAACGCGCACGGCGGCGACGTCCGTGTCCGTTCCTACGAACTCATCGCCGACGCCTACGGGTTGCCGACACCCGCCTCGGCCTGAACGTCCGGCGTGCCCAGCAGCTCGGAGATACGGTCCGGCGGCACCGGGCGGGAGTAGAGCCAGCCCTGTCCGGTGTCGCAGCCGATGCTGCGCAGCCGGGTCGCCTGCGCCGAGGTCTCGACGCACTCGGCCGTGACGGTCAGCCCGAGCCGGTGCGCGAGCTGGATCATCGCCTCGACGACGACCGCGTCGGCCGGGTTCGCGCGGGCGGCCGCCTCCCGGTCGTCGTACTGGAAGCCGCGCACGAACGATCCGTCCAGCTTCAGCACCGACACCGGCAGCCGGCTCAGGTACGCGAGGTTCGAGTAGCCGGTGCCGAAGTCGTCGATGGCGATCCGCACCCCCATGTCGCTGAGCGCTTTCAGGGCCTGCAGCGGACGGCCGGCCGAGCCCATCACCGCCGACTCCGTCAGCTCCAGCTGGAGCAGGTGCGGCGCGAGGCCCGTCTCGGCCAGGGTCTCCGCCACGTCGGCCACCAGGTCGGAGTCCCACACCTGCCGCACCGCCACGTTCACGCTGACGAAGATCGGCGGCTCGTCCGGGTGGTCCAGCTGCCACCGCCGGGCCTGCCGGCAGGCCGTGCGCAGCACCCAGCGGCCCAGCGGGACGATCGAACCGTCCTCCTCCGCAAGTCCGATGAACCGATTCGGCGTCAGTACGCCGAACTGAGGATGATTCCAGCGGATGAGCGCCTCGACCCCGTGCAGCCGGTCGTCCTCCATGCCCACCAGCGGCTGGTATTCCAGCTGGAACTCGCCCCGCTCGATGGCGGGCCGGAGCGTGGAGGCGAGGGCCTGACGGGTCATGCGGTGGGCGTTGCGCTCCGGGTCGAACAGCGTCCAGCGGGCCTTGCCGTCCGCCTTCGCCCAGTAGAGCGTGGTGTCGGCCGCCTGCATCAGCGCGGTGGGGGTGGTGCCCGCGGCGTGCCGCTCCACGACCCCGATCGACGCCGAGACCGACAGCCGCTGCCCGGAGATGTCGAACGTATCCTGGACCGCCCGCAGGGCCGACTCGGCCAGTTCGGCCAGCTGTTCGGTGCCGGTGGAGTCCTCGACGAGCAGCGCGAACTCGTCGCCGCCGAGCCGGGCCACCAGCGGGGTGCTGGTCCGTGAGTGCCCCGCCTCGTCCGCGCAGCGCATGAGGCGCTCGGCGACGGCGGCGAGCAGCCGGTCGCCGACGCGGTGACCGAGGGTGTCGTTGATGGCCTTGAAGCCGTCCAGGTCCAGGTAGAGCAGCCCGATCCGGCCCGTGCCGCTCTGCTCGTAGGACTCCGCCTCCAGCGCGGCCGACAGTCGTTCGAAGAACAGGGTGCGGTTGGGCAGCCGGGTCACGGGGTCGTGCATCTGCAAGTGCCGCAGCCTGGCCTGGAGTTCCCGGCGGGCGCTGATGTCGGCGACGGACAGCAGGACGCCGTTTTCCTCGGCGGGCAGCGGGGTGACCGTCACCTGCACCCACAGCGAGTGCCCGTCGGGGTGTTTGAGCCGGCGCGTACAGCGCAACCGGGACTGCCGGCCGCGCAGCACCTCGCGGTAGGCGTGCCAGGTGCGGGCGTCGGAGGTGAGGTCGACCAGGTCGGCGGCGACCGACCCGGCGAGCCCGTCCGGGCCGGTGCCGAGCAGCGCGGCGAGCGCGTCGTTGGCGCTGACCACCGTGCCCTCCCGGTCCACGACCGCCATGGCGAGCGGGGCGGCCGTGAAGACCGAGCGGTAGGGCTGCCGGGACGGTGGCTCGGTACGGGGAGACGTGTCGATCTCACTCTCTGTGACGACCGGCCGGTCCAGGTCTGCCGCGGGCGCCGGCCCTTCGGAGGTTCCGCTCACCGCTCGCTCCCGCATGTATTCGATCTCTGTCCGTGCAGGAAAGGTCAGGAAAGTGTGCCGATCATAGAGGCTGGCCCCAGGGCCTTCCAGCCGGTGTCCAGTCTTCCCGGCCAATCGGCCCTTCTGCCAGATCGTTTCTGCGCGCACCTGGACGGCTTCTTCAGGCCCCCGACCAGTTGTGACGTTCTGTGAGTGCTTAGGGGGTGTCGGCTTCCGGGTTTTTTTCGGCCCCTTCACCCGACCGGTGCAGGCAAACAGGACGCGGTACGACAAATCATCACAGGCTGGGTGCGGTGTCCCGCGAACCGTACCCGGAGGTACCCGTGCCGCGTCCGTTTCCGCGCGCCCGACTGCGCAGCACCGCGGCCGTGTTCACCACCATGTCGGCGCTCGCCGCCACCTCTCTCGGCGCCGGGCCTTCGTCCGCCGAGCCCGACTCGGCCGCGCCCTGCGCCCTGACCCGGACCGACGCCCATCACTCGGAGGGCCTGGACACCTGGAACGCCGCCTATCCGCGCCCGGCCCGGTCCCTGGACGCGGTCATGGTCTTCCTCTCCTTCCCGGACTCCCATCCGCTGACCACCCCGCAGGAGCTGACCGCCGACCACTTCCCGGCCACCACCCGCTTCTTCGAGCAGGCTTCCTACGGCCGCTTCACCCTGCGACCGCACGCGCTGCGGCACTGGATCCGGATGCCGAAGCCGTCCACCGCGTACGACATACAGCGGGACTGGAGCCCCGCGCACCGGGCCGCCTACCTGCGCGACGCCCTCTCCGCGGCCGACCCCCGGGTCGACTTCTCGCGCTACGACGTCGTGTACTTCGTCGCCGACCCGGACGCACCCGGCGTGGACTCCGACGCGACCAAGGTGGTGAACCTGACGAGCCCGCTGCGGGCCGACGGCACCGACCTGCGCCGGATCGTCACGGTGTTCGAGCAGCATCCGCCGGACCGGCTCGTCCTCGCCCACGAGACCGGGCACGTGTTCGACCTTCCCGACCTGTACCACCGGCCTGCCGACGGCAAGGGCGACTGGGACACGCACGTCGGGGACTGGGACCTGATGGGCAGCCAGTTCGGGCTCGCGCCCGACCTCTTCGCGTGGCACAAGTGGAAGCTGGGCTGGCTGGACTCGGGGCAGGTGCGGTGCGTGCGGGACGCCAGGTCGGCCCGGCTGACCCTGGAGCCGCTGACGGCGGGGCCGGGGGTGCCGGTGACGGGCACCGCGGGGGCACAGGCCTTCGGGCTCGGGCGGGGCACCAAACTCGCGGTGGTGCGCACGGGGGTCGACAGCGTGCTCGCCTTCGAGGCGCGGGGTCCGGTGGGCAACGACGCGGCCGCGTGCCGGCAGGGGGTGCTGGTGTACCGGGTACAGGGCGGGGCGCAGTCCGGGAGCGGGCCCATCCAGGTGATCGACGCCCATCCGCACACCGACGCGTGCTGGGAGAGCTCCGTCTACCCACCCCTCGCGGACGCCCCGATCGGCATCGGGGAGAGCTTTACCGTGCCGGGGGAAGGGGTGCGGGTGAAGGTGGAGGGGCGCACGGCTTCGGGGGCGTGGACGGTGAAGATCGCGATGGGCCGCTGAGGTGTCGCGGGACACGCAAGAGGCCCCTCGCTCTTGCGAGGGGCCTCTGCCGTCTGGTGCGCCGCCAGGGACTCGAACCCCGGACCCGCTGATTAAGAGTCAGCTGCTCTAACCAACTGAGCTAGCGGCGCCTGCTGACGTCGTAGACCTTAGCACCCTGGTCGGCGGGAGGAAAAATCGAAATCCGCACCGCCGAGCGGGCCGCGCGGACGGCCGCCCAGAGCAGTACCTCGGGGCCGGGGAGCCAGGGCTGACGGGTGTCGGGGGCGACGAGCCAGCGGGTGACGGACCGGGCGGAGGCGGTGGCTCCGGTGGGGCTCTCGGGCACGGCCGGGCCGTCGGGGGAGGTGCTCTCCGACGGGGCCGGGACGGTCACCGCGTCCCCGGTGCCGTGGCACAGCAGGGGCGGTACGGCGTTCGTGCGGCGGGCCTCCCGGGTGTCCCGGTCCCGGTCGCGGGTGCCCCACTCCTCCCACTCCAGCAGTACCGGGAGCCGCTGCGCCGTCCCCGGGGCGGCGAACAGCAGCATCCGGCCCCGGAACTCAGCGACCGGCCCCGAGCCGGGGCCGTCGTCCCACAGCCGGTCGAGCATGCGCCGGCCGAACATCGCGGGCGCGCTGACCACGTCGAAGACCGAGCCGCAGGGCAGTACGACCGGCGCGTCCGGCCGCTCCTCCCAGAGGGCGAGCGTGCTTCGCGGATACGTTCCTGCCGAGGCGAGCCAGGCGGCCCCGTCCGGGGTGACATCGGAGGCGTTCCATGGGCTGCTCATGGCAGACATGTCTACCCGGCGTGAGCGTCCGGCTCCCGAGGGTTGTGGGAAATCGGGACAGGACGGGGTGGGAGGGAGTATCTTGCCCGCCTGGCATATGCCACGTGATCGGTAAGAGCGGCTGCAGGGAGGCCTCTCAGGCGGTGCCGCCGCGCCCCCGGCCCTCGACGCCACCCCGCATCAGATCCCGCCCGAACTCGACCATCTTCTTGGCGTAGTCCTCGGTCCACTCGGCCCGCTCGGCGATGTCGGCCGTCGTCAGCCGGTCGAACCTGCGCGGATCGGCCAGCTGCGCCGCCGCCATCGCCTGGAATTCCACCGCCCGGTCCGCCGCGGCCCGGAACGCCAGCGTCAGCTCCGTCGCCCGGGCCAGCAGGGCCCGGGGGTCGTCGATCGACTCGAGGTCGAAGAAGTGGTCAGGGTCGGAGGCCGCCTCCGCGGGCTCGAAGAGCAGGGGCGCGGGGCGTAGCCGCGGTTCGTTCCGACGCGGCGTGGGCTCCGCCATGTCTTCTCCTCCTCGTACGTCGCGCTGACCCTCTCGGTGGAGCGGGCCACCGTCCATTGTCTCGCGGGCGCGCAAGTGGGCATCGCGGTGGTGGATACGGCCGCCACACCACCCGATGTTCGTCAGAGCCCCGGGGCAGGCCGCTTTCCGGCCAGATGCGCGCACACGGTGTGCCCGCTCGCGCCGGCCGGCGGAGGGCGGGGCGGGTGCGGGCAGGTCCGGTGGCGGGGTTCACGGTCGCCACTTCACCCGGTGCTCCGCCAGATGTGCCAGCACGGCGTGGTTCGCCTCCCAGCCGTCCGGGGCTGTGTTCATCGCCCGCCTCCGGCGGGGGGCCGTCCTCCGGCCGGCGGAGGGCGGGGCGGGTGCGGGCAGGTCCGGTGGTCCGGTGGCGGGGTTCACGGTCGCCACTCAACCCGGTGCTCCGCCAGATGCGCCAGCACCGCGTGGTTCGCCTCCCAGCCGTCCGGGAACTTCACCACGGTCCCGAGCTGGACCGGCTCCGTCGACGGGTAGTCGTCCAGGAGGTCGGTCACTCCCGCCCGGCAGACCACGATGCAGGCGTGCCGGTGGCGGGAGGCCAGGACGCAGAGGCGGCCCGTCTCCAGGTGGAAGGCCGTGGCGTCGGGGCGGCCGGAGAGGGGGTGGAGGACCACCGTGACGTCGTACTCGCGGCCCTGGAGCCGGTTCGCCGTGTCCACGACCACGTCGGCGACGCCCAGTCCGGCCAGGGCCGCGCGGACCGCGGCCGCCTGGTCCCGGTGGGCCGTGCCGACGGCGATTCGGTCGGCGGTGAGAGGCGAGGGTGCGGAGGAGCGCTCCGAGGTCGCCGCACCCGCCCGGTCCAGCAGGCGCCGTACGACCGTCGCCACTGCCCGCACCGCCTCCGGGTCCGTGCGCGGCGTGTGCCGGGCGGGCAGCTCCAGCAGGCCCCAGCCCGACTCGGCCGCCTCGTCGATCACCCGGTCGGGACCCGAGCCGTCCGACGGCACACCGAAGGCCAGCGTTCGGTCGCCGGGGCCGGTGCCGCTGCGGAACGGCGTGTACGGATAGAACGCGTCCGAGACCAGGGGCGCCGCGGAGGCCGGGAGCCGCCAGGACACCGGCAGGCGGTGCTGGGGCAGGTCCGGGTTGTGCGCGAGCAGGGTCGTCACCGCCGAGGCCGACGGGTCGTACGTCAGGCCCGCCCACTGTTCGCTGCCCACGATCGCGAACGGATCGAGCTGCCCCGGGTCACCCACGAACAGAGCCCGCTCGAACAGCCCGGCCACGGCGAGCAGCGCGTCCGAACGCATCTGGTACGCCTCGTCGACGATCGCGTGCCCCCACGGCTCGTCCACCGTGACGTGCGCCCACTTCGCCGCCGTCGAGAGCACCACCGCCAGTCCGGCGAGGTCGGCCGCCTTCGCCGACGTGCGTACGTTCGGCAAGTCGTCGAGCGCCTTGTCGTACGGGTCGGAGTCGCTGCTGTGCAACCGCCCCACCGGCAGCTCGGGGCTCTTCTCTGCGAGCCGCAGGACCAGGTCGTCGACCTGGGCGTTGGTCTGCGCGACCACCATCAGGGAGTGGCCCGCCTCCGCGAGCTCCAGGGCCGCGCGGACCACCAGCGTGGACTTGCCCGCGCCCGGCGGGGAGTCCACGACGACACCGCGCGCGGTGCCGTGCAGCGTGTCGTGCAGGATCGCGTCGGTGGCCTGGGCCGCGGCGGCCGAAGGGTCGAACACCGTGGTCACAGCACATCCTCCTCGGTCACCGGGTCCGCGGCCTCCAAGGTCGCCTCACCCGGCGGCCCGCCGTGCGTCCACGGCGTCTCCTCCGGGTCGGGCAGCTTCGCGCCGCCCCGCTGCTCGTGCTCGAAGAGCGTGAAGCAGACCCGGTCGCCCTTCTCCGGCACCGACCCCGGTTCGGGCTCCTTGCCGCGGCCCATCTTGTCGAGGATCCGCAGAACGACGTACGCGCCGTCCTCCTCGGCCGCGACGAACTCCGCCGACTGCGGCTTCCCGCCGAGCGACCGGTACACCTTCGTGCGGTCGCCGAGATACGGCCGGTCGTCCGTGCGCACCGTGACCAGGGGGCGGGGACTCGGCCGCTTGCCCTCGCTGTACGCCATCACGACGTCGGTGACCTCACCCGCGAACGCCTCCCCGGACAGCCGCCGGCCCGCCATCACCAGCGGGTCGTCGAGGGCCTCCTGCGCCTCGAGGCGGGCCTGTTCGCGCTCGCGCGTGGCGAGCTTGTTCGCCGCGGTGACCGCGTCGTCGCGGCGCGGCTGCGGCGGCTCACCGGCCAGAACACGGTCGCGGTGGCCGGTGAACGACCAGCGGTCCCGGGTCCACCGCTCCTCGACCCGCGCCCCCTCGGGCAGCTCCCGCAGCAGATCGAGGCCCCGCCAGACCGCGTCCCAGGTGGGCCGGGTGCGGCTGAGCACCAGGTCGCGGATCTCCCGCTCGGCGGCGGTCAGCGCCCCGAGCCGGTCGTCGGCCTCCAGGCCGTCCTCGGCCGCGGCGTGGGCGGTGCGGGCCCGGTCGTAGCGCTCGATGGCCGGGGCGAGCAGCTTGTTGTCGAACGCCGGGTCGGTGGCCGGACCGGCCGGCGGGCAGGTCAGCTGCCCCTGCGCGTCCCGCTCCAGCTCGGCCCGCAGCGCCGCCTCGGCGCCGGTGCCGCCCTCCGGCGGGTCGATCCAGGCGAGCAGCGCCCCCAGGTGCTGGTCCTCCAGGGTGGACTGCCCGGTCACCCAGTGCCGGCCCAGGACGTCGGTCATCGCCAGCAGCAGCGAGGAGCCGGGCACCCGGGCCCGCTCCCCGAAGTGCGTCAGCCACCGCCCGAGCAGCGGCACCCGCGGCGGCGCCGGATAGGGCGCCTCCGGATCCTGCTCCGCGGTCCGCCGGAACCGCATCGAGCGCCCGAGCAGCCGCACCAGGTCGATGCCCGCCCGGCTCGGCACGATCAGCTGGGGCGCGTCCGCGCACAGGTCGACCTCGACCTTGACGCGCTTGCCGGTCTCCGGGTCGGTCTCGGTGCGCTCGGCGGCCTCCACGGCCGCGGAGCAGGAGTCGACGTACGGCAGCACGACGTCGGCCAGTTCGGCCAGGAACGCGAACCTCAGGTCGCGGTCCCGGGGCTGCGGGACGGCCAGCAGACGCGGCGCGTCCCGGTCGGTGCCGACCAGCGCGCCGAGCGGGGCACCGGCCTCACCGGCGGTGGTCAACGGCACGAACACCAGCGGGCGGTCGCCGAGATGCCGGTGCCGGACGGTGGCGGCGGGCTGGGCACGGCCCGTGCTGACGGCTTCGAGGCGGGCCAGGGTGGAGATCAGCGACACGCCGCCTCCAGTGCCTCGGCGCGCAGGGCGGCAGCCCGCCGCAGGGCCGCCACGGCCGGGTCGCCGGGATCACCCGCCTCGCCGCGCGCGGCCGCGAGGACGTCCTCGACGGTGGTGAGGCCGCCCAGCTCCGCCCGCACCGGCCGCCCGAGCGAGGTCACCGCGCCCTCCTGGCGGGAGCGGGTCCGGCAGTGGAAGGCCAGCTCGCACGCGGACAGACACTCGGGCGCGTACGTCGCCGGGACCGATTCCACGGCCGCCGTCAGCTCCTCGGCGGGCAGCTCGGGTGAGAAGCAGGTGCCTTCGGGCAGCGCGTCCGCGATGTCCTCGATGCGGGTCAGCCGGGCCAGCTGGCGGGCCGTCACCGCCCGCTGTTTGCGGATGTCGACGGCGGACGCGGCCGGCTGGTTGGAGAAGTCCCGGGGACAGACCAGCAGGACCCGGTGCCGCACCCGCGGCGCGGGCACGGCCGCCCCCTCGGCACCGGCGTCCTCCTCCGGCTCCGCGCCCCCTTCCGGCTCGGCGCCGAGCCGCGCGGCGAGCTCCTCCAGGGCCAGCACGTACACCGCCGCCTGGCGGGCCGCCGCCCCGACCTTCGCCGGGTCCGCCGAACCGTCCAGCAGCGGGAAGGACTTGATCTCCACGACGGTCCAGCTGCCGTCCGGGTGCACCACCACCGCGTCCGGCTCCAGGAACGCCGGGGAGCCCGCCACGTCCAGCGCGAGCATCGGATGGTCGAGCAGCGTCCAGGCGCCGGGGTGCGCGGTGGCCTCGCGCAGCTCCAGTTCCGTACGGGCCGTACGCCCCCGGGGGCCGGTCGCGGTCAGGTCGGGCACGCGCGCGTCGACGGGCGGCTCGGCGGACCGGTCGAGCTTGTCGTGCACCAGCCGCAGCAGCTCCGCGCCGCCGTCGGCCTTGACCTTCGCCTCGAAGGCGTTGCCTCTGGTGAGCGCGAACTGCGACTGCCCGAAGGCCGAGGGCGAACCCAGCGAGCTCGCCAGCACCGCCTTGTCCACCCCGGCGCCGTCGAGGATCGCGCGGCGCGCACAACCGGGGTTGGCGGCCAGCGCCGCCAGAGCGCGCGCGTCCAGTGCCTTCGCGGGTACGTCGGGGCCGCGCAGCTCAGCGAGCCGGTGCCGGAGCGCCGTCCCCCGCGTCCTTGGGGGAGGCACCCGGCTCGGCTCCCGCTCCGAGCCGCGACTCGCGCTGCCGTGGAATTCGCTCACCCGCGGAAGTCTGGCATCCGCCACTGACAATCGAGGAACCTGCGCCGGAAGAGGCGGCGGGGGAGCCGGTGATGGACGAGGCGGGGGAGTCGGCGGTGGAGGCCGCCGCGACCACGGCCACCTGCCGCACGAACCGCGCCTTGACACGGTCCGCGGTGCGCATCACCAGCGGTGCCAGCAGCAGTCCGGCGCCCATGACGGCCACACCCGCGACCGCGTCGAGGAAGTAGTGGTTGGCGGTGCCCATGACCACGATCGTCGTGATCAGGGGGTAGGCGACAGCGGCCGCCTTCGTCACGCGCGTGCCGCCGTGGCGCCACAGCATCACTCCGCACCACAGGGCCCAGCCCACGTGCAGACTCGGCATCGCCGCGTACTGGTTGGTCATGTTCCCCATGCCGCGCGGCGCGCTCGCCGCGCCTCCCCACCAGCCGTAGGAGCTGTACTGGGCCATCGTGTCCACGAAGCCGTGGCTCGCGTCGAGGAGCCGGGGCGGGCAGGTCGGCAGCAGAGTGAAGCCGATCAGACCGATGAGGGTGGACGTCATCAGCCAGGTGCGCGCCGCGCGGTAGCGCACGGCCCGGGAGCGGAACAGCCACACCAGGACGGCCGGTGTGACCAGGTAGTGCAGCGACGCGTACCAGAAGTCGGCGGGTATGCCTATCCAGGCCTCGCGCGTGAAGAGACGGTTGAGCGGGTGCTCGAAGTTGAGATACAGCGCCTTCTCGAAGCGCAGGATCGACAGACCGTTGTCGACGGCGCCCGAGACGTCGCCGCGGGCGAGGAGCCGGCCGGCCGAGTAGCACGCGTACACCAGAAGGATCAGCGGCAGCTCGGTCCACCAGCGCAACCTGGGCGCGGGGGCCGCCTCGGTGCCCGGTGTCTCGGTGTGCGGCATCCGATCGTCCTCCCCCTTCGTCATCACGCGTAACCCGTTCGGCCGTGCCACTGTACGGCGTGGGCGCACGCCCCGGGGTGCGCCTCCGGCCTTCGAAGACGCAGAGATCGCCCCCCGGGTTGCCCCCGGCGGACGTGCGCCATGATGGAGGAGTTCCCCTTGCGTTGTCCTTCCGGAAAGGTGCCCCATGGCCGCGCGCATCCTGCTGGCCCGCCACGGACAGACGGAGTGGTCCCTGTCCGGCAAGCACACGGGCAGGACCGACGTGCCACTCCTGGAGGAGGGCCGGCGCGGCGCCAAGCTGCTCGGGGAGCGCCTGCACCGGGCGCCGTACGAGGGCCTGGCCGGTGTCGAGGTGCGCACCAGCCCGCTGGCACGCGCGCGTGAGACCTGCGAACTGGCCGGCTTCGGTGATCGCGCGCGCACCTGGGACGCGTTGCTGGAGTGGGACTACGGGGCGTACGAGGGCATGACCCCCGCGGACATCCAGGCTGTCCGGCCCGGCTGGCTGATCTGGCGCGACGGCGTCCCGGGCGGCGAGTCGCTCGCCGAGGTCACGGCCCGGGCCGACGAGGTGGTCTCCTGGGCCCGCTCCGAGGACCGCGACGTCCTGGTCTTCGCCCACGGGCACATCCTGCGCTCCATCGGGGCGCGGTGGCTCGGTCTCCCGATCGACTTCGCGGCCCGGATACGGCTGAACCCGACGTCGCTGTCGGTGCTGGGCTGGGCCTACGGGGAGCCGGCGATCGAGAGCTGGAACGACGTGGGGCACCTCACATAGTCCTCAGGCCACGCACGGCCGCTCGCAGGCCCACGCACGCAGCATGCACGCCCCGTTCTCCGGCCATGCGCGGCAGTTCGCGCGCCTGATTCTCGGGCTATGCGCGAGAGCCTGCGCGCCTGATTCTCGGGCCCTCACGGCCGCCCGCGCTGCTGATGCTCAGGCCATGTGCGGGGCGGCCAGATGCCTGATGCTCAGGCCATGCGCGGCGCCGAGGCGTGCCTCTCCAGGAACGCCGTCACCCCGGTGGCCCGGCGATGCGGCCGGAGCACCCGGGCCGTCGCCGCCAGCATGGTCTGGACGCGGGACGACTGGACCTCCTCCAGCAGATCCAGCACCCGCATCCCCGCCACAGCCGCCTCGTCCGGCCGGCCGCCGCGCGCGAGGTCGTCGGCCAGCTCCGCCGTGTACAGGGCGATGTTCCGGGTGAAGTGCGGATCCTGCAGCTCGGCCGCCCGGCGCGCGTGCCGGGCCGCCCGGGGCCAGTCGCCCAGCGTGGACCAGCACTGCGCCTCCAGCCCCTCCAGTTCGGCCTCCCCGTAGAAGCTCATCCACTCCGGGTCGGCGTCCGAGGGGCCCCGTTCGAAGAAGGCCTGCGCCCGGGCCAGTGCCTGCTCGCAGCCGACGCGGTCGGCGAGTCCGGCCCAGCCGCCCGCCTCGCGCAGGGCGAGCAGCGACATCAGCCGGGCCGAGCCCACGGGCCGGGCGACGCGCTGTGCGGCCTGGGCCGCCCGGACCGCCTCGCGCGGCCGGCCCGCGTCGCGCGCGAGGAACGCCGTGTTGCAGAACGCGTGCGCCTCCAGGCCGGGGTCCCCGGTCATCCGGGCGGTCGCCAGGGCCTCCGCGTAGTGCGAGCGGGCGTCGTCGAAGCGCCCCGAGTCGTGCGCCAGCCAGCCCACGGAGATGGCCAGTTCACCGGCGCCCGAGTAGAGCCGGTCGGCCGTCGTCTGGCGGGTCGCGCCGGCGTCCAGCAGGGCGTAGGCGGCACGCAGGGGGGCGGCGGCGCGGCGGTAGAGGCCGTCGGCCCCGTGGCGGTCGTCGAGCAGCCGGATCCGGCGGACGGCTTCTTCCAGGGCACCCGCGTCGCTCGCCCCGGCGCGGTGCACGGGGCGCCGTGCCGCCGCGGCGTCGCGGGCGAGGCCGACAGGCCCCAGTGAGGCGGCGGCAACCGTGGCGCCCCCGCCGGTCATGAACGCGCGACGTAGCACGTCGCTCTCCTCGTAGGTGTCGTGCGGGTGGTACGGGTCGTACGGGTTCCGCGTTTCATACGGATCGCACGCCCTGCTGGTCTCACTCGTGGCGTTCGCCCGGTTCGTGGGGCGCGGCAGGGGCGCGTCCTCGGTGTCGTGCGCCCGGCGTCCGCGTACTGACGAGCGGGGCGCGAACCCGAGGTCGGTGAGTGTGCGGCCTGGGAACATGTGCAGGAACACCCGTTCGTACGCGTAGTTGGGGCAGCGGATCTCACCCGCCTCGACCCGGCCGATGTACCGCGCGTCACAGCTGACCTGCTCACCGATCTCGAGCCCGGCCCGGCGGATCGCCGCGGCGAACTCGGCCGGCGAGCGCTGTCCGCGCAGCCGCCGGAAGGCGAGATTCGGCCGTGGTGGCCGGTTGGGTTGAGACGAGGTCACCGTTGACGACGCCATGGCCGGGTCCTCCCGTGCGAACCGTCGAACCATGCCGGACGCGGGGCGACTTGCGGTGGCTTGTCCGCATGGTCCACCCCGTGTCCAGCGAGCAAGAACGTACCTGCTGTGATGGAGTCGCCACGCTGGGTTTGGCTACAAACCGGATATCTCACGCGTGATCTGCCATGAACTGCCATCCTTTGCGGCTGACTTCCGCCGTAGCCGTTGACGTCTCGCCGCGTTTAACCTCGCGGACCGGGAGGCCCCCGCTCCCGACCGCTCGTCCAAGCAGGGGTTTTCGTGGTGGAGGCCGGATGGAGACCAGCCGGATCAGCGATCCTCGTACGCCGCCGGGTAGACCGGCGGCCGGCTGCGATGTGGTGACGGTGCCGGCCCGGCAGGGGCTGGAGGCGGTCGACATCCTGCGCCGGGGACCGGCGGACGCGGTGGGCCCCGTCCTGCACGACGACGGCGGCGACACCCTGGGCTTCCTGGTGCCCCCGGGGACGGCCGCCGCGTGGGACGTGCCGGGGAGCACCTGCACCGGGACCGACGGACGCGGACCGGCCCTGGCGCCCGAGCCCCCCGTCGAGGGCTCGGACTGGCTGCTGCCGCCCGGCGAGACGGACCTCGCGACCGACCCCGCGGTGCTGCGCGAAGCCCTGGGGGAGGCCGCCCGGATCATCAGGGCGGCGGACAGCTGCCGCTGAGGCCACCTCGCCTGCCGCTGAGCCCCCGCCCCGGGCGGCCGGGGTGTACTCCCCGCTCACCGGCCCGCCCCGATAATGAGCTCATGGGAAAGTCCAAGGGCGGCCGGCGCAGACAGACCGGTGCGGAGGCCGTCGTCGAGAGCGTCGACGGCGGGCTCGCCGAGCTCATCCCCGACCGCGAGCGGGCCCGGGCCTGGACGCTGGTGATCGACGGGGCCCCGCAGTCGCACGTCGACCTGGACGACCCGGCGTACCTGTCCTTCGAGTACCAGCGCCGCCTCGGGCATGTGATCGACCTCGTCGCCCCGCCCGGACGGCCCCTGCACGCCGTGCACCTCGGCGGCGGGGCCCTCACCCTCGCCCGCTACGTCGCCGCCACCCGGCCCCGTTCCACCCAGCAGGTCGTCGAACGCGACGGCGCCCTCGTCCAACTGGTCCGCCGTGAGCTGCCCCTGGATCCGAACGCGCGCATACGGGTGCGCTCCACCGACGCCCGCGCGGGCCTCGCCAAGGTGCCGGACGGCTGGGCCGACCTCGTCATCACCGACGTGTTCAGCGGGGCCCGGACACCGGCCCACCTGACCTCGACCGAGTTTCTCGACGACGTGCGCAGGGCGCTCGGGCCCGGTGGTGTCTACGCCGCCAACCTCGCCGACGGGCCGCCGCTCGCCCACCTGCGCGGCCAGATCGCCACCGCCGCCGTCCGCTTCGAGCAGCTCGCGCTGGTCGCGGATCCGGCGGTGCTGCGCGGCAAGCGCTTCGGCAACGCCGTTCTGGTCGCCTCCGACCAGCCGCTGCCCGTCGCCGAGCTGACCCGCCTCGCCGCCTCCGACCCGCATCCCGCCCGCGTCGAACACGGCAGGACCCTCACCGACTTCACCGGCGGGGCCGCACCCGTCACCGACCTCGCGGCGGTGGCGTCACCGGCACCGCCCGCCTCGGTGTTCAGATGACCGGCCACGGCGCTCGGCAGGCGCGATGACCGGCCGCGACGCTCAACGGGCGCCGACGGCCGCCCACGGCACTCAATAGGTCCCGATCTCCACCCGCGGCGGCCCGTCGTGCCAGGTGCAGAACACCGTCACGCGGTCCGCGCCCGAGGAGAACTCCACGCGGATCCACGACTCCGTCTTCCACACCTGCATGGACCAGCCCGCCCCGGGCGTCGCCGAGACCAGCGAGGCGGACGTCTTCCCGAGGTCGAGGACCGCCCGGCCGCCGTCGGTGTCATAGCTCCTGACCCGGCCGGAGCCGGTGGGGGCGGCGGTGCCGGCCGACGGCGTGGGGGAGGGGCCCGGTCCGCCGTCCGCCGGAGGCGTGCTCGGCTGCCGCCGCTTGGGCGCAGGCGTCCGTTCCGGCGGCGTGGCCGGTACCTTCGGCTCCCGTGTGGACGACGTGTCGGCGGCCTGGATGGGCAGGGCGCGCGGCGGGTCGTAGGCCGTCCCCGCCATCACCGTGTGGACACCCCACCACGACAGCGTGACCGCCGCGCCCGTGGCGAGCAGCCAGGCCAGTACGTGTACGAGTCCTCTGCGCATCGCGGGCCATACTGCCTCACGCGCCCCACGCGTAGACCGCAAACGGCGTCCCGCGGGGGCCCGTTGTCCCCAGCCGGACAGTTGTCCACAGCCCCGCACCCGGCTGTTCGAGATGGCGTACGGTGCGGCGCATGGCAAGTGTGCTCGTGGTCGAGGACGACCAGTTCGTACGCTCGGCGCTGATCCGCCACCTGACCGACGCCTCGCACACCGTGCGCAGTGTCGGGACGGCACTGGAGGCGCTGCGCGAGGTCGCCCATGTCCGCTTCGACGTGGTGATCCTGGACCTCGGACTGCCCGATCTCGACGGGTCCGAGGCCCTGAAGATGCTGCGCGGGATCACGGACGTACCGGTGATCGTCGCCACCGCCCGGGACGACGAGACGGAGGTCGTCCGGCTGCTGAACGCCGGGGCGGACGACTACTTGACCAAGCCCTTCTCGGTTGAGCACCTCTCGGCCCGCATGGCGGCCGTGCTGCGCCGTGCCCGCTCCGGCGCCGCGGAAGGGGAGCCGTCCCCCGCGATCCGGGTCGGCGGCCTGACCGTCGACCCGCTGCGCCGTCAGGCCGAGCTGGACGGCGCGCGACTCGACCTCACCCGCCGCGAGTTCGACCTGCTCGCCTTCCTGGCCCGGCGGCCCGGCGTCGTCGTCCCCCGCAGGGAGCTGCTCGCCGAGGTGTGGCAGCAGTCCTACGGCGACGACCAGACCATCGACGTCCATCTGTCCTGGCTGCGCCGGAAGTTGGGCGAGACGGCGGCCAACCCGCGTTATCTGCACACCCTTCGGGGCGTCGGTGTGAAGCTCGAACCACCGGGGGCGCCGCGATGAGGTGGGCCCTGGTCAAGGTGTCGCTGGCGGTGACCACCATGGTCGTGGTCGCCTTCGCGGTGCCGCTCGGACTCGTCATCCGCGAGATGGCCCGCGACCGCGCCTTCTCCAACGCCGAGCGGGAGGCCGCCGCCGTCGCCCCGGCCCTGTCCATCACCACCGACCGCGACCAGCTCGAACGGGTCGTCGCCGCCGCCGGTTCCGACGCCGGGATGGCCGTGCACCTCCCGGCGGGCGGCGGCCAGGAAGCCCTCGAACTGGGGCGGCGGCGCGCCGCCGACGAGGACATCGCGGCCGTGCGCAAGCTGGGCCGCGCCTCCACCACGACCGTCCCCGGCGGCTCGACGCTGCTCCAGCCGGTCGCGCTCAGCACCGGCAAGATCGCGGTCGTCGAGGTGTACGTGCCGGAGTCCGGCGTCACCAACGGCGTGGGCACGGCCTGGGCCGTACTCGCCGCGGTAGGGGTGGCGCTGATCCTCGGCTCGGTCGCGGTCGCCGACCGGCTGGGCGTGCGCATGGTCCGGCCCGCGCGGCGCCTGGTCGAGGGGGCGCACGACCTGGGGGAGGGCCGGCTGGGCGCACGCGTGCCCGAGGAGGGCCCGAGCGAGCTGCGGCTCGCGGCGGTCGCGTTCAACTCGATGGCCGACCAGGTCGTCCAGCTCCTGGCGAACGAGCGGGAGCTGGCGGCCGACCTGTCCCACCGGCTGCGGACGCCCCTGACCGTGCTGCGGCTCAACACCGCCTCGCTCGGCGAGGGACCGGCCGCCGACCAGACCCGGACCGCGGTCGAGCAGCTGGAGCGCGAGGTCGACACCATCATCCGTACGGCCCGGGAGGCCAAGCCGCAGACGGCCGCGGCCGGTCCGGGCGCCGGGTGCGACGCGGCCGAGGTGGTCCGGGAGCGGATGGCGTTCTGGTCGGCGCTCGCGGAGGACGAGGGCCGGAAGTGGCGGGTGGCCGGGGCCGACCGGCCGGTGCGCATACCCGTGGCCCGCGCCGACCTGGCCGCCGCGCTCGACGCGCTGCTCGGGAACGTCTTCCGGCATACCGCGCAGGGCACGGCCTTCGCGGTCGACGTGCACAACGGCGAGGACGCGGTGATCGTCCTCGTCTCCGACGCGGGCCCGGGCATACCCGACCCCGAGACGGCGATGGCGCGGGGCCGCGGCTCCGGGAGCGACGGCTCGACGGGGCTCGGCCTGGACATCGTGCGCCGGCTGGCGGAGTCCACCGGCGGGGACGTACGGATCGGCTCCTCGGTGCTCGGCGGGGCCGAGGTGCGGATCTGGATCCAGCTGGACGGCCGCGCCCCGGCCGGCAGCGGGCACCGGCAGACGCGGCGGCGCCGCCCCGGCAGGCTCGCTGCCGTGTACAACCGCTCCCGGTCCCGCTGAGCAGTCCCGACACCGCGTCTTCACGGGACGGTCACGTTTCGACAAATGAAGGCAACGGCTCTTGACGCGTGAGCGGACATACGGCTGTCATTGCGCCACCGTGTTCGGTCAAGTTGGTTTCTGGTCGATTGCGACTGGATTTCACGCCACACCCTCATGGCCGAACCCTGCCTTCAGGAGCAGTTCATGCACGACCTCTCTCCCTCCGGTCTCTCCCTCCCGGCCACCAGCCGCCGCACCCTGCTGCGCGGAATGGGCGGCGCGGCCCTGCTCGGCGGCGGAATACCCCTGCTGAGCGCCTGTGGCGGCAGTGGCTCGTCCGCCGACCCGAAGACGGTCAGTCTCGGCTCCAACTCCTCGGACGCCGTGCCGAAGAAGGCGTTCGCCGAGATCTATGCCGCCTTCACCAAGAAGTCCGGCGTCAAGGTCGACGTGAACACCAAGGACCACAACACCTTCCAGGAGCAGATCAACTCCTACCTGCAGGGCACGCCCGACGACGTGTTCACCTGGTTCGCCGGCTACCGCATGCAGTTCTTCGCGGCGAAGAAGCTCGCGTCCCCGATCGACGACGTGTGGCAGAAGATCGGCGCCAACTTCCCCGCGGCGATGCAGAAGCTCAGCAAGGGCGAGGACGGCAAGTACTACTTCGTGCCCCTGTACACGTACCCGTGGGCCGTCTTCTACCGCAAGAGCGTCTTCGCGCAGCACGGCTACACAGTGCCCACCACCTGGGACGACTTCGTCGCCCTGTGCAAGCGGATGAAGAAGGACGGGCTGGTCCCGATCGCCTTCGGCGACAAGGACGCCTGGCCCGCGATGGGCACCTTCGACCAGATCAACTTCCGCACCAACGGCTACGACTTCCACGTCGAGCTGATGGCCGGCAAGGCATCCTGGACCGACGCCAAGGTGCGCAAGGTCTTCGACCACTGGTCGGAGATCCTTCCCTACCACCAAGAGGGCGCGGTGGGCCGCACCTGGCAGGACGCGGCGCAGTCGCTGGTGGCCAAGAAGGCCGGCATGTACCTGCTGGGTACGTTCGTCGGCCAGCAGTTCACCAACAAGGCCGACCTGGACGACCTCGACTTCTTCGCCTTCCCGGAGATCGACCCGCAGTTCGGGCAGGACACCGTCGAGGCGCCCACCGACGGCTTCATGCTCTCCAAGGCCCCGAAGAACCGCGACGGCGCGATCAAGCTCCTGCAGTACCTGGGCACGCCCGAGGCCGAGCAGATCTACCTGAAGGCCGACTCCAGCGTGGTCGCCGCCTCCACCAAGGCCGACACCTCCAGCTACACCGCGCTGCAGAAGAAGAGCTTCGAGATGATCTCCGGCGCGAAGAGCCTCACCCAGTTCATGGACCGCGACTCCCGCCCGGACTTCACGTCCACGGTGATGCAGCCGGCGCTGCAGAACTTCATCCGCAACCCGAAGAACGTCGACAGCATCCTCTCGTCGATCGAACGCCAGAAGAAGACGATCTTCGCCTCCTCCTGATCCACCGGAGACTCGACGACTCGGATTGACATGACTGCCACCCCCGCGAAGGCTCCGGAGCCGGCCGCCCCGCCGGCTCCGGGGCCCCGCCCCGCGTCCCCGCCCGCCAAGACGCCCCACGGACACCGGCGGCTGCTCACCCGCCGCGACCGCCTCACGCTCGGCCTGATGGCCGGCGTGCCCACGATCCTGCACGTCGCCCTGGTGTGGCTGACGGCCCTCGCCTCGATCGCGCTGGCCTTCACCACCTGGGACGGCATCGGCTTCGGCTCCATCACGTGGGTCGGCCTGCAGAACTTCCGGGAGCTGTTCACCAGCAACCCGCAGTTCTGGCCCGCCGTCGAGCACAACGTCATCTGGTTCGTGGTGCTCATCGTGCTGCCCACGCCCTTCGGCCTGTTCCTCGCCGTGCAGCTGGACAAGAAGATCCGCTTCAGCCGCGTCTACCAGACCGCGTTCTTCCTGCCGGTCGTGATGTCGCTGGCGGTCATCGGGTTCGTCTGGCAGCTGATCTACAACCCGGACACGGGTCTGATCAACAGCATCATCGGCGCCAACAAGCCCGGCCACTACATCGACTGGATCGGCGACCCGAACCTCAACCTGTGGGCCATCCTCGTCGCCGCCTCCTGGCGGCACGCCGGCTACATGATGATCCTGTACCTGGCCGGTCTGAAGAGCGTCGACCCCGCCCTGCGCGAGGCCTCCGCCCTGGACGGCGCCAGTGAGTGGCAGACGTTCAAGAACGTCATCTTCCCGACCCTGCGCCCGACCAACACCGTCGTCCTGGTCGTCACGATCATCGAGGCGCTGCGCGCCTTCGACCTGGTCTTCGTCTTCAACAAGGGCGCACAGGGCACCGAACTGCTGTCGATCCTGGTGACCAACAACATCATCGGCGAGTCCAGCCGCATCGGATACGGCTCCGCGATCGCCGTCGTCCTGCTGGTGATCTCGCTCGCGGTGATCATCCCGTATCTGATCGCCACCTTCCGGAAGGAGCGGCGCGCATGAGCACCCTGAGTGTCCCGCGCAAGCAGCGCACCCCGATCCGCCCCGCCCGGATCCTGCTGCACACCTTCCTGGTCGTCACGGCGCTGGCCTGGCTCGCGCCCCTGCTGTGGGCCCTGCTCGCGGCGATGCGGCCGTACGCGGAGACCAGCACCAAGGGCTACGTCTCCTGGCCCGACAAGCTCACCTTCGACAACTTCACCAACGCCTTCCAGCAGTCGGACATGCTGCACTACTTCGGCAACACGCTGCTGATCGCCATCCCGGCCGTGCTGCTGACGCTGCTGCTGTCGTCGATGGTCGCCTTCTACGTCAGCCGCTTCGACTTCCGGATCAACCTGTTCCTGCTGCTGGTCTTCACGGCCGGCAACCTGCTGCCCCAGCAAGTCATCATCACCCCGCTGTACCGGCTGTACCTGCTGATCGACCTGCCCGGCATCACCATGAGCGGCAAGCTGTACGACTCCGCGCTCGGCCTGGTGCTGATCCACGTGGCGTTCCAGTCCGGCTTCTGCGCGTTCGTGCTGAGCAACTACATGCGCTCACTGCCGCACGAGCTCACCGAGGCCGCCCTCGTCGACGGCGCCTCCGTCTGGCGCCTGTACTGGCAGATCGTGCTGCCGCTGTGCAAGCCCGCCATGGCCGCCCTGGCCACCCTGCTCTCCATCTGGATCTACAACGACTTCTTCTGGGCCATCGTCCTGATCTCCACCGGCGAGAACATGCCGATCACCTCGGCCCTGAACAACCTCTCCGGCCAGTACTTCACCGACCCCAACCTGGTCGCCGCAGGCGCCCTGCTCACCGCGATCCCCACCCTGATCGTGTACTTCGCGCTCCAGCGCCAGTTCGTCAGCGGACTGACCCTGGGCGCCAACAAGGGCTGACGCCCGCTTGGGCGGCGGCCGAGCCGACCCCCGTCGATCCGGCTGACCGGCGGGGACGGGCGGGTCGCCGGGATCAGCGCCGACGGCCCGGTGAAGGAGCGGACGGGCCCGGACATCCAGTCGGTCCTGGGTGACCGGGCCACCGGCCTCGGCCTGCCCGTCGAGGTCGTGCAGACCGACCACGGCTACCAGCCGACCGCCTGCTGCCCCTGGACCCGTGGGGCGTGGAGACGACCCGGCGCCTGCTGCCGGGAGCGGCGCGCTGAAGCCGGGCAGGAGTGCGATGCGGTGACCAGTAACATTCGAGCACCGCGACACGAGGGGGACAGCGTGATCTCCTCTTCGCCCACGACACCCTCCTCACCGCCGCCCAGGAGGAACTCGGACCGGACGTGGACGGGTACCTGGAACGGCTGCACGCCTGGGCCGAGTCGTACGAGCACCGGGGCTGGCCGCAGGACACCCCGCCCTACCTGCTCCAGCCGTACGGACGTCTGCTCGCCCACCGCCGTGACACGCGCCGCGCGGTCGCCGTCGCCACGAACACGCGGCGGCGCGACCTGCTGCGCGAGGCGACCGGCAGCGATGCCGCGTGCCTCGCGGAAATCGCGGCGGCACGCAGGCTGGTCACCCGGGACACCCCCGACGACCTGAGCGCGGCGGCGGCTCTCGCGGCTCTCGCGGACCTCGTGGCCCGCCGCAACAGAACGCTCCACCCGGACGTACCCGCCGGCTACGCCCGTACCGGCCGCGTCCGCCATGCCATCGGCCTCGCCCGCAGCGTCTTCCGGCCGATCGACCGCGCCCGGGCGCTCGCGGCGGTGGCCCACGTCCTGGCGAACGCCGGGGACCGGCGCGCGGTGGGGCTGGCCCGGGAGTCGCTGGCCCTGACGCGGGAGGCGGCGGCGGAGCGCCCGTGGCTGGGCGGCGACGAGGAGGCCGACACCGTGCTGGGCACCCTGGCCGTCGTCCTCGCGGCGACCGGGAACGAGGACGAGGCGCTGCGCAGACTCGGCGAATTGCGGCGGCCGGACACCGGCCCGGGCGTGGAGGCGTTCGTCTCGGCAGCCGGGGCGGCCCGGGACTTGGAGTTCGCGGCCGACCTGCTGGACCGGGCGGAGCCGCTGGCGCGGGGAATGGCGTCCGTGCCCGACCGCGTCCGCGCCCTGGCCGCCGTCGCCGGAGCATGGGCGGCCCGCACCCGGACGGACCGGGCGGCACACCTGTACGACGAGGTGGTCGCCCTCGCCGAGGAGCACACGGAAGACCCGGGCAACGTCCCCGCGACGGCTGCGGAGGTCCTGCACCTGGTCCGGCCGAGCACGGCTGAGCGGATGGTCCGCCTGGCACGGGAGCATGCGGACTGGTACCTGCACTCCTTCAACCTGGCCGACCACTCCGAGGCGGCGTTCGGAGCCGTGTGTGCCCTCGCCGCGACCGACCGCCTGGACGAAGCCGACCAGCTCAGGGACCTGCTGCACGCGAAGGCCCTGCCGCCACCGAGTGTCGGGCGCGCTCTCGCCGCGGCACGGGCCCGACAGGGCCGGGCTGCCGAGGCGTGGGCGGAACTCGAAGCAGCCTGGGAGACGGAGGCGCCCGCGGAGGAGGACGACTTCGCCGCGCACGTCGTCCGGCTGCTCGCCGAGGCCGGGGCCGCCGACGAGCTGGAGACCGTACTGCTCACCGGCACCGACACCTGGTGGTGGCGGGGTGTGGCCGTGGCGCTCGCCGAACTCGCCGGGCACTTCGCCGGTACCGACCCCGACCGGTCGGTGCGGCTGTTGCGCCAGGCGGAGCACGCGCGGTCCCTGACGGTCGGACCAGACGATTCCACTCAAGACGGGTGTCTGGCGGCGCTCGCGCGAGCGCTGGCGGTCGCGGGCCGGCCCGACCGGGCCGAGCGTCTCGTCGAGGCGATCGGTACACCCGACGTGCGCGCCTGGGCTTGGGCCATGGTGTCCGTGGCCGTGGCGGACGCGGAGCCTCCTCGAGCACTGCGGCTCGCGGAACAGGCGACTCTCGCGGTGCCCGTGGTCGGCGACTACTGCGACTGGGTCATGCGTGCCGAGATGCTGACGGCCGTCGTCCAGGCCTGGGCGTGTGCCGGAGCGGTGGAACGGGCCGAGGAGGAGACGCAGCGGCTCCTGAAAGAGCTCCGCAACGGCCGGATGGGCGCCCGGCACGCCAGGATCGCGCGCACGGAGGTGGCCGGATGCCTCTGGCGGCACCATCCCGAAGCGGCGGCACGCATGGCTGACGCCGTGCTGGCGGAGCTGCCCCCCGGATCCGTGCCGGAGCTCGGACGGCTCCTCGCCGCAGTCGCCCCGCACGACAGCGGACGCGCCGACCGCGTTATGGAACTCCTGCACGAGGCCGACAGCGCCGACCTCCCGGCGCACGGCTACCACGAGGAGACGCTGCTCGCCCTCCTGACCGCGGCCGTCGACCCGGAAGCCGCCCGGCAGCGCCTTGACCGACTGGCAGCCGATCACCCGCCGTCGTCGCTGCTCTCCCAGCCGGGAACCGCGGAAGCACTCGGGTGGGCCGTGCTCGGCGACCACAAGGCGGCCCGGGACGTTGCCCTTCGCATCACAGCGGAGGGGCAGCGCGCCAGGGCCTTCACCGCCCTCGCCGCACGCGCCGCCGACGCACCCGCCGACCCGGTGGGCAGCCCACTCGACGGAGCGGGCAGAACGTACGAGACGATCTCCCGGCGTCTCGCCGCGCACTATCTCCCGCTGACCTGCGACCCGGGCCTCTCCGTGGCGAAGTCGCTCCTAGCGGACGCCCTCACCCCGGACGGCTGGCACCACGCCCTGCCGGTGCTGGCTCGCGTCGACCCCGCGGCCGTACTGCGGGTGGGGGACGTCGTGATCGCGCACCTGGGACTCGGCGTCCCGGCCCTCGACGCATGACGGCCTGGCCCGTATCGGGCGGGCGGCGCGCTCATGCCGGGGCGCGGCGCTCCCCTAATCGCGCCGCGCCCCGCCCCCCGTCCCCCGTCGGTCAGACCGCCTCGGCCTCGGGCAGTGCGCCGGTCCGTGCCGCCTGTCCGTACCACCGGGCGCTCGTCTTCGGCGTGCGTTCCAGCGTCGCGTAGTCCACGTACACCGCGCCGAAGCGCTTGCCGTAGCCGTACGCCCACTCGAAGTTGTCCATCAGGGACCACAGGTAGTAGCCCCGGACGTCCGCGCCGTCGGCGATCGCGCGGCGGACCGCCGAGAGGTGGCCGTGCAGGTAGGCGACCCGCTCCGGGTCGTGCACCCGGCCGTCGGAGTCGATCTTGTCGTCGTAGGCCGCGCCGTTCTCCGTGATGTACAGCGGCAGGCCCGGCGCCTCACGCGTGTAGCGCATGATCAGCTCGTGCAGACCGGTCGGGTCGATCGTCCAGCCCATCTCCGTGCGCTCTCCCGGCGTCTGGTGGAACGCGACGTCGTCGGCGGCCGGCCACGGCGAGTGGTCGCTCGCCCCGTGGCCGTCGGCGCGCGGCGCCCTCGCCGACACGTCCGCCGCCGAGACCAGCGCCGGCGTGTAGTAGTTGAGACCCAGCGCGTCCAGCGGCTGGTTGATCAGCTCCAGGTCGCCGTCGAGGACGTAGTTCCAGTCCGTCAGGCCCGCGGTGGCCACGTACAGCGACTCCGGGTAGGCACCGTGCAGCATCGGCCCGTGGAACACACCGTTGGCCAGGTCGTCGATCCTGCGGACCGCGTCCAGATCCGCCGGGTCCTGCGACAGCGGCCTCACCACCGAGGAGTTGAGGCTCACCGCCACCGTGTTGCGGGCCGGCATCACCGAGCGCAGCGCGGACGCGCCCAGCCCGTGCGCCAGATTCAGATGGTGCGCGGCGCGCAGCGAGGCCGCCGGGTCCGTACGGCCCGGGGCGTGCACCCCGGAGGCGTACCCCAGGAACGCGCTGCACCACGGCTCGTTGACCGTGATCCACTGCTCCACCCGGTCGCCCAGCGCCTCGCCCGCGATCTGCGCGTACTCCGCGAACCGGTACGCCGTGTCGCGCTCCGGCCAGCCGCCCGCGTCCTCCAGGTCCTGCGGCAGGTCCCAGTGGTACAGCGTGATGGCCGGCTTGATGTTCTTGGCCAGCAGCTCGTCCACCAGCCGCCGGTAGAAGTCCAGACCCTTCTGCACGGCCGGGCCCCGGCCGGTCGGCTGCACCCGCGACCACGACATGGAGAAGCGGTAGGCGCCCAGGCCCAGCTCCGCCATCAGCGCCACGTCGTCACGGTAGCGGTGGTAGTGGTCGACAGCGATGTCACCGTGGTCGCCGCCGACGGTCTTGCCCGGTGTATGGCTGAAGGTGTCCCAGATCGACGGCGTCCGGCCGTCCTCCCGCACCGCACCCTCGATCTGGTACGCGGACGTCGCCGCGCCCCACAGGAAGGCGGGCGGGAAGGTCACCGGAGTGGCCGGGTTCTCGGAGTCAGGCATGGAAGCGCTCCCAAAAGGGGTCGTGTGGACCGACGGGCGGATGGGGGAAAGGGGCCGAGGCGGCACTGGCTCGGCCCCCGGGAAAGCAGGACTCAGCCCTTGACGGCGCCCTGCATGATGCCGCCCACGATCTGCTTGCCGAAGATCGCGAAGACCAGCAGCAACGGCAGCGTGCCCAGCAGCGCGCCCGCCATGATCAGGGACTGGTCGGGGGTGTAGCCGCGGCCCAGACCCGCGACCGCGACCTGCACGGTCGGGTTGCCGGTTTGCGTCAGCACCAGGAACGGCCATAGGAAGTCATTCCAGGTCTGCACGAACATCAGCATTCCCAGCACGGCCATCGCGGGCCGCGCGGTGGGGAACACCACATGCCAGACCACACGCCAGCTGCTCGCCCCGTCGACGCGGGCGGCCTCGATGATCTCGTCAGGCAGCGCCTGGATCAGGTACTGCCGCATGAAGAACACACCGAACGCGCTCACCAGCGACGGGAAGATCACCGCCTGGAGCTGGTCCGTCCAGTCGAGCTTGGCGACCATCATGTAGAGCGGAATGATGCTGAGCTGCGGCGGCACCATCATCGTGCCGATCACGATCAGCATCGCCGCACCGCGGCCCTTGAAGCGCAGCTTGGCGAAGGCGAACCCGGCGATCGTCGACAGGAACACGATGGTGAACGACGAAATGCCGGCCACCAGGGTGGTGTTGAGGAACGCCTCGCCCAGGTTGGCGTCCGTCCAGGCCACTTCGAGTTTGTCGAAGAGGCCGGAGCCGAACCAGAAGGGTGGCGGGGTCTGCGCCAGACGCTGGTTGTCGCGCGAGGCGGCGATCGCCGTCCACACCAGCGGGAACAGCGAGATGACGGTGAAGAGGGCGAGGATGACGTACGCCACCGGGCCGGCGTGCAGCTGCCCGCCCGCTCGTGCGGCCTTCATGCCACGTGAGCGCTTCGGCGGCTCGGGGACCGCGTCGGCCGGGGGTTTCGTCAGGGTCGTCGTCACGGCCGGTTCTCCTTAGCTACTGGCGCGCAGCCGGCGCGAGATGACGTAGTTGACGATCCCGATCACGATGAGGATCAGGAACATCGTCCAGGCGATGGCGGAGGCGCGGCCCAGGTGCTGGTTGATCCAGCCCTGCTCGTACAGGTAGAGGCCGAGCGTCTGGAACTGGTGCTGGGATCCGCCGGAGGCGCCCTTGTTCGCGTCGAACAGCAGCGGTTCACCGAACACCTGTGAGGCGCCGATGGTCGACACCACGACCGTGAACAGGATCGTCGGACGCAGCGAGGGCAGCGTGACGTGGAGGAACTGCCGCCAGCGGCTGGCTCCGTCCAGTGCCGCCGACTCGTACAGGTCCTGCGGGATCGCCTGCATCGCGGCCAGGTAGATCAGCGCGTTGTAGCCCGTCCAGCGCCAGATGATGATGCTGGACACGGCGATCTGGGACGGCCACTTGTCGTTCTGCCAGTCGACGTGGTCGATGCCGACGGCGTTCAGCACCCAGTTGATCATGCCGTAGTCCCGCCCGAAGAGCAGCACGAAGACCAGCGAGGCGGCGGCGATCGAGGTGGCGTAGGGGGCGAGCATCACCACGCGGTAGAAGGTGGAGCCGCGCAGTTTGTAGTTGAGGATGTGCGCCAGGCCCATGGCCATCAGCAGCTGAGGAACCGTGGAGATGATGCCGATGGTCAGGGTGTTCTTCGCCGCGTTCCAGAAGAAGTCGTCGTCGAAGATCCGGGTGTAGTTGCGCAGCCCGACCCAGTTCATGTCGGTCGGCGCGGTCAGCTCCACCTGGTGCAGCGAGGCCCAGCCGGTGTACAGCAGCGGGAACAGGCCGAACGCGAGGAAGAGCAGGAAGAACGGCGAGACGAACGCGTACGGGCTCCACCGCATGTCGCGCTGCCAGCGGCGGGAGAGCCGGGCGCGCTTCTTCCGCGCCGCCTCCGCGTCGGCCGGCGGGCGGCCCGGGGCCGCGCCCCCCTCCTTCACGGGGGGCGCGGCGGTGTCGTGCCTGGTCGCCATTCCGGTCACTGGTCCAGGTTGTTGTCGATGGTCTTGACGGCCGTGTCCCACGCCTCCTTGGGCGACTTGCCCTGGGTGACGAGGATGACGCCGTTGTCCGTCAGGCCCTGCTGGATGATCTGGTCCTTCGGGCCGATCGTCTGCACGGGGCTGCTCTTGGCGGCCGCGGCGAAGATGGTGCCGATCGGCGCGTCACCGGTCATCTCGTTCTTGGCGTTCTTCACCGCCTCCGACTCGTAGGCGGCCGGGGTGCTCGGGAAGCTGCCCTGCACGGCGAAGAGCTTGGCCTGCTGCTCGGGCGCGGTCAGCCAGGCAGCCAGCTTCGCGGCCTCCTCGGCGTTCTTGCCCGACTTGGGAACCGCCAGGAAGGAACCGCCCCAGTTGCCGGACTTCGGCGACGCGGCCACGTCCCACTTGCCCTTGGCCTCCGGCTTCGACTTGCCCTTGATGTAGCCGAGCATCCACGGCGGGCAGGACATCGCCGCGAACTTGCTGTTGGCGATCGTGGTGTCCCAGGCGGGCTGGAACTGTGTCTGGTTTCCGATCAGTCCGTCCTCGGCTGCCTTGGCGGTGAGGTCGAAGGCGGCCTTCACGGCCGGGTTCGACTTGTAGATGACCTTGCCGGAGGAGTCGTAGAAGCGGTCCTTCTCACTGCTGAGGATCGCCTGGAGCAGACCGCCGGGGGAGTCGAGGAAGGTGGTGCCCTTCGGCGCCTTCTTCTTGTAGTCCTCGCCGACCTTGACCAGCTTGTTCCAGTCACCGGCCCACAGCTTGGCGACCTCCTCGCGGTCGGTGGGCAGACCGGCCTTCTGGAAGAGGTCCTTGCGGTAGCAGATGGCCATCGGGCCGACGTCCGTGCCCAGGCCGACGGTCTGACCGTCCTCGGTGGTGGCCTGCTGCCACTTCCACTCCAGGTAGTCGCTCTTCTTGCCGTACTTGGAGAGGTCCAGCAGCTTCGCGGACTGGGTCTTGACGATCTCGGCGATGTTGCCGACCTCGACGCCCTGGATGTCCTGCAGGCCGCTGTTGGTGGTCAGGTGGTTGACCAGCGTGGGGTAGTAGTTCTCGTTCCGCTCGACGACCGTCTGCTGGATGTCGACGTCCGGGTGGAGCTTCTCGTACTCCTTGTAGAGGCCCGCCTCCTCGAACCCGAAGGTGCCGAAGAGTCCCAGGGTGATCTTGGTCTTGCCGCCGCTGCCGCCGCTGCCGCCCGACGAGGAGCCGCCGTTTCCGCCGTCGTCGGCACAGCCGGCCAGCAGCCCGGCGCCCAGCGATGCGACGGCCGCGACGACCATCGCCTTGCGGGCGGTTCGGATGCGTGCTCGCATGTCGTCCTCCTGTTGCCCTGACGTGCCGACCCCCCGGCCAACTGCTGTGTCGGACCGTTTTACGCGCTTAAGGCTCGGGCGGGGAACGTGCGGGTTGTGTATATGTCAGGTACCGTGGGAGCGCTCCCACCAGTGATGTGTTGAAGAGTCCCCGGTCGCGGCGGGGGTGTCAAGGGACCGGACAGGGAGAGATGCGTTCAGTTATCGGGCTGTTAACTGGACCCGGACCGGCCCCGGTTGGGTCCCGGGCCGGTTGAATCGAGCCAGTCGGACCACCGGTCGCACCGGATCGTCCGGCCGAAACGGAAGGCCGGGGCGGCGAGCCCTCGGCGACGGTCGTCACGACGGACGGGCCTGTTAAATTCCAGGCCAGTCGCAGAGTGCGGGTGTGAACGGGAAGGCGGAGCCCATGGCAACCCACGGAGCGCGGGGCCGAAGTGGTGGCCGGCCCACCCTCGAAGAGGTGGCGGCGCGCGCCGGTGTCGGCCGCGGCACCGTCTCGCGGGTGATCAACGGTTCGCCCCGGGTCAGCGACGCGACGCGCGCCGCCGTCGAGGCGGCGGTCGCGGAGCTCGGCTACGTCCCCAACACCGCGGCCCGCGCCCTGGCCGCCAACCGTACGGACGCGATCGCGCTCGTCGTACCCGAGCCGGAGACCCGGTTCTTCGCGGAGCCGTACTTCTCGGACATGCTGAAGGGCGTCGGGGCGGCACTGTCCGACACGGAGATGCAGCTGCTGCTGATCTTCGCGGGCAGCGACCGTGAGCGCGCCCGGCTCGCCCAGTACCTGGCGGCCCACCGCGTGGACGGCGTCCTGCTGGTCTCGGTGCACGCCGA
This sequence comes from Streptomyces sp. NPDC126510, assembly GCF_040302345.1. Lineage (NCBI taxonomy): Bacteria > Bacillati > Actinomycetota > Actinomycetes > Kitasatosporales > Streptomycetaceae > Streptomyces > Streptomyces sp. NPDC126510. The sequence goes on from NZ_JBEORR010000011.1 coordinate 245,761, forward strand.
CGATCCTCTGCCCGACCTGCTGGCCCAGCTGGAGATCCCGGCGGTGATCAGCGGCCCGCGCTCGGCGGCGGAGACGCTGCCGTCGGTCGACTCGGACAACTACGGCGGTGCCCGCCAGGCCGTCGAGCACCTGCTCGCCCGGGGCCGCAGCCGGGTGGCCCACATCACCGGCCGCCTCGACGTCTACGGTGCCCAGCGCCGTGTCGACGGTTACCGCGAGGCCATGAGCGACGCCGGTCTCGGGGTGGACGAGGGACTGATCGAGGCGGGGGACTTCACGGAGGAGGGCGGGCACCGGGCCATGGCGGCCCTGCTGGAGCGCCACCCCGACATCGACGCGGTCTTCGCCGCCTCCGACGTCACCGCGTCCGGCGCCCGCCGGGCGCTGCGCGATGCGGGCCGCCGCATCCCGGAGGACGTGGCGCTCGTCGGCTACGACGACTCCGCCATCGCCCGCCACATGGAGCCGCCCCTGACCAGCGTCCGCCAGCCCATCGAGGAGATGGGCCGCCGGATGATAGACCTCCTGCTCACCGAGGTCGCCGACCGCCGCCCGCTCGCGTCCCGGGGCCTGGACCGCCGGCAACTGGTCCTGGCCACGGAGCTGGTGTCCCGGTCGTCGTCGTGAGGGGCCACCCGCTCCTGGGACGTCACCGAGGTCGCCCGGACCGAGCCCTGTCTGGGCGGCACGGCGGAGCAACTGGCGCTCGTCTAACGGGCCGTACGGGCCGAACCGCGTGAACGACTCACTGCCGTCGCGGAGTTGGCGGCGGTGTGGCGGTCGGTGAGCCGAGGCCGGGGTGGCGGCGCAGGGCATCCAGACCGTCGGGCACGAACAGCCGCTCCCGGACCACCTCCCGGAACTCCGCCTCGCTGAACCAGCCGTGCCAGGCGATCTCGGACGGGGCGGGGGTGAGGCGCTCCGGGACGACGGCCTCGTGCACCCCGAGCCAGTACGGGCTGATCGCCCCACGGCAGAGGAACGAGAACACGAACCGGACCCGCGTCCGGACGCCCAGCTCCTCCGCCAGCTCCCGGGCCGCCGCCTCCTCGTACGACTCGCCGACCGCGACGCCCCCGCCGATCAGCCAGTCGTGGTGACCCGGGAAGCGGGACAGATGCTCCGGCCTGCGGTGCACCAGCACGCGTCCCCGCGTGTCCCGGCAGACCGTCGTGGCGACCCGGTGCAGCCAGCCGTTGCGGATCGCCTCGTCCCGGTCGGCCACCCCGACGACCCGGTCCAGTTCGTCGACCCGTTCCACCAGCTCACCCACGGGCCTCACGATCGCACGCGCTCACACCCTGGCCGGTGCCGGCCGGCGCACCAGGTACACCGCCGCGGTCACGACCAGCACCGCCATGCAGGCGATGAACACCAGCCCCGCCCCCTCCAGGCCGATCGGGCCGGTCAGCAGGCCGACGCCGATCACGGGCAGGGAGATGCCCGCGTAGGCGACCACGAACAGGGTCGAGATCACCGCCGCGCGCTGGTGCGCGGGAGAGGCCTCGGCCACGTCGGACAGGGCACCGCGGAACGCCAGGCCCTGGCCGATCCCGCCGACCAGCGCGCTCGCGATCAGCAGGGTCATCTGGTCCCACCGCAGCGCACCGGCGAGCAGCGCCAGCCCGGCGAGGAGCCCGGCGCAGCCGAGCGGCAGGGAGTTCCGGGCGCCGACCCGGCCGACCGCCAGTTGCCCGGCCGTCGACGAGAAGAAGGCCAGCGCGACGATCAGCCCGCTCACGGCGTGGTCGTCCACGTCCAGTGACTCCACGAGGAAGGCCGGGCTGACCGAGGTGAACACCCCGAACAGGGCGAATCCGACGAAGGAGGCGGTGGCGGCGGGACCGAACACCGCCCGCACCTGCGGGGGCAGTGACGGCCGCTGCGTCCGTACGGCGCGCAGCGGCCGCCGCTCCCCGACCGTCTCCGCGAGCCACAACAGGACGGCGGCCGAGGCGGCGACCAGGGCGAGGTGGGTGACGAACGGCAGGTACAGCGGCCAGGGTGCGTACTCGGCGAGAAGCCCGGAGAGCAGGGGACCGCAGCCCAGCCCGCCCATGTTGGTCGCGGTCGCCACGAAGGTGGCCCGGGAGGCACCGCCCTCGGGCGCCAGCTCCATCACGTACGCCGTGGCGGCCCCGGTGAACAGCCCGGCGGACAGCCCCGACAGCAGCCGCCCCGCGTAGAGCCAGCCGAGACCGTCGGCACTCAGGAAACAGACGGCGCTCAACGCCGCGAACCCCAGGCCGCACAGCAGCACCGGGCGCCTGCCCACGGCGTCCGAGGCGTTGCCGACCAGCAGCAGTACACCGATCACCGCGAAGGCGTACAGGGCGTACACCACGGTCACCGTCAGCTCGGAGAAGCCGAACTTGTCCTGGTAGAGGGGATAGAGGGGAGTCGGCAGCGTGGTGCCGGCCATACAGACCGCGAACACCGCCCCGCTGAGCACACACGCGCGCCATCCCGGGCGTCGACCGTCCATGCCGCCGACGGTAGCCAGCCTGCCGTGTCGCCCCGGAGAGGCGCGCAAAAAGCTTCAGCCGGTGGCTTCTTCCGAAGCCACCGGCTGATTACTCAGGGTGAGTGACGGGACTTGAACCCGCGGCATCCTGGACCACAACCAGGTGCTCTACCAGCTGAGCTACACCCACCATGACCGGCTTGGAGGTCAGTGACTTCCCTGACCGGCCGAGAAAAAGTGTACAGGGTCCGAAGGGGTGCTCGCGCACGGCTTTCGCCGCGCAGCCCCCGACGGGCCCCCGCCCCGCCTACTGCGCAGGCAGAACGTGCTTCGCAGCGATCGTCTTCGCGGTGTCCGAGTCGGGCCCGGGCTGCGGGACGAACACGGCCTCGCGGTAGTACCGCAGCTCCGCGATCGACTCGCGGATGTCGGCGAGCGCACGGTGGTTGCCGTTCTTCTGCGGGCTGTTGAAGTACGCCCGCGGGTACCAGCGGCGCGCCAGCTCCTTGACCGACGACACGTCGACGATCCGGTAGTGCAGGTAGTTCTCCAGCGTCGGCATGTCGCGCAGCAGGAAACCGCGGTCCGTGCCGACGGAGTTCCCGCACAGCGGCGCCTTGCCCGGCTCCTTGACGAACTCCCTCACGTACGTCAGGACCTGGTCCTCGGCGTCCTTCAGGGTGGTGCCCGCGGCGAGCTCTTCGAGCAGCCCGGAGGCGGTGTGCATCTGACGCACCACGTCCGGCATCGTCTCCAGCGCCTGGTCCGGCGGCCGGATGACGATGTCCACGCCTTCACCGAGCACGTTCAGCTCGGAGTCGGTCACGAGGGCGGCCACCTCGATGAGCGCGTCGTCCGACAGCGAGAGGCCGGTCATCTCGCAGTCGATCCACACCATGCGATCGTTCATGTGTCTAACCTTACGGCCCACCGCCCCAGGCCGGGCCGCCCGTACCGCGAAAGCCGCAGGGCCCGCGGGAGGCATGCTCCTCGCGGGCCCTGCGGCTACCGGTTCACGGCGCGCTGCGCTGCCCGGGCAGGCTCGCCGAGAGGGCCGGGGACTGGCCGACCGCGCTCGCCGCCGCCGTACGGCGGGACTGCAGCGGCACCGGGTGTTCCGGGTGCAGCGCGGCCGGTGCCTGGCCGTGCTGGCCCGGGTGCCCCGCGTGGCCCGGATGGCCGGGCATGCCGGACCCGGGGCCGCCCGGTGCGCTCTCGGTCTCCTGGAGGCGCTCACCCTGCGGACGCCGGGCGCGGTACGCCGCCCGGTACGCGGCCGGGGACGAACCCAGCTGGCGGCGGAAGTGCCCGCGCAGGGCGACCGGCGACCGGAAGCCGCAGCGCCCCGCCACCTCGTCGACCGAGTAGTCCGACGTCTCCAGCAGGCGCTGCGCCTGGAGGACCCGCTGCGTGATCAGCCACTGCAGCGGAGCACTCCCGGTCAGCGAGCGGAAGCGGCGGTCGAACGTACGCCGGCTCATGTACGCGCGGGCCGCCAGTGTCTCCACGTCGAACTGCTCGTGGAGGTGCTCCAGCGCCCAGGCGACGACCTCGGCGAGCGGGTCGGCGCCGATCTCCTCGGGTAAAGACCTGTCGAGGTAGCGCTCCTGCCCGCCACTGCGGCGCGGCGGCACGACGAGTCGCCTGGCCAGGGCCCCGGCCGCCTCGTTCCCGTGGTCCGTGCGCACGATGTGCAGGCACAGATCGATGCCCGCCGCGGTGCCCGCCGACGTCAGCACGTCGCCGTCGTCGACGAACAGCTCACGCGGGTCCACGTGCACCGACGGATAGCGCTTGGCCAGCGTCGGTGCGTACATCCAGTGTGTCGTCGCGGGACGGCCGTCCAGCAGGCCGGCCGCGGCGAGCACGAAAGCGCCGGTGCACAGCCCTACGATGCGGGCGCCCTCCTCGTGGGCGCGGCGCAGCGCGTCGAGCGCCTCCTCCGGTGGCGGAGAAGTGATCGAACGCCAGGCCGGTACGACGACCGTGCCCGCACGCGAGATCGCTTCCAGGCCATGTGGCGCGGTGAGTTCGAGTCCCCCGGTGGTCCGTAGCGGACCTTCCTCGCCCCCGCACACCAACAGGCGGTAGCGCGGTACGCCGGCGTCCTGGCGGTCAACCCCGAACACCGACAGCGGTATGGAACTCTCGAAGATGGGGCCGCCGCTGAACAGCAGCACCGCGACGATCTCCTTGCGGCGTCGCCCGGAAAGCTTCCGGGCCGCGGCTTCCGGCGCGGCAGTGGAGTCGTGGCTCATACTGCTAAGCCCCCCTCGGTGGTCGCGGCTCCTCGGTTGTGTCGCTCCTGCACGTTTCCCCTCGGTCCTGCACGAGTCCCCCGCCGTAGACAGTCAAGATCGAATCTACTGTGTGCCGTTGTGCCGCAGTGGCCGGTTCACCACTCGGCACATTGTCGACTTGGCAACTTGGCGTGAAGCATTCGATCACGAAGCGTTGCACTCGTGGGCCGTGCAGGGAAGTGCGCCTCGTCGCAGTGGCCAATCCACGTAGGGTGCGCTGACCCCCCGAGGCCCTTTCCGTGCAGGTCGAACGGGGGTTGGGGGGTGGTTGGACGGGGTGATGCACAGGTACGAGAAGTTGGCTGAAAAGCGCTGTGTGCGTGCGCTGAAACCGGTCAGCCGACCGGTGTATCTCCCCCGGTGTGCCGTCCGCCACGGTGCGACCCCGTTCCGGTGCGGTGCCGCCGGCCCCGGTGGGGTGCCCGGTCCTCGGCCGCGAGCCGGGCCGCGCCGCGCTCGGACTGGCGCAGCAGGACCCGGCAGGCGCCCGTGACGGCGGCGAGCCCGAGGGCCGTGCCGGCGGCGCCGGCGAGAGAGGCGCCGCAGCCGAGGAGTACCACCGGGACGAGCAGGCAGCTGAAGGCAGCCCAGCGAACCACATCCGTCGCGGTGTCCCGCGGCGGCGGGGTCGCGCGGTCCGCCTCGGCGGCGCGGCGTGGTGCGGACATGCGGGCTCCCTGTGGCGTGACTCACGGGGTTCAACGCGCGGCCGGGGCGTCGGTCACTGGCCGGCCGGGTCGCGCCGCAGGTCATTGAATCCCGCGCAAACCGCCTGTACAGCGCAGCAACCATTGCGTTACGGGCGGTGCCTCGTGCATGCTCCCTGGAACCCGCACGCACCGTGAGCGGGATCTGGGCTAAGGAGGCGTGGCGCCGTACCCTTGAGGGTATGGGGTTGGGAAGACCATTCCCGGACACAGCTCCGCCGCACACTGTCGTCCCTCCCGTATAAGGATCACAACGCCGAGACAGCCATGGCCGGTCACGAATTCTTCGAACCCGCGGACCGCAAGCGGCCCGTCGCCGATCCCACGGCGGCCGAGCCCCTGGCGGCGAAAGAGCCACGCCACTCCTGCGATCCCGCCTTCAAGCACGGGGTCGTCGTCGGCTTCGACGGCTCCACGTCCAGCGAGCGCGCCCTGGCCTACGCCATCGGCATGGCCCATCGTTCCGGGTCGGGTCTGATCATCGTCCATGTCGCCAACCGGCTGCCGACCACGGTGTGGGCCGGCTGCGAGCCGCCGGTGTTCGTGGACGTGCCGGACCACCGCACCGAGGTACTCGGACTCGAGCTGGCCTGTGCGGACTATCTCGCCGAGGTGCCCTGGATCCTGGTCGAGCGCGGCGGTGACATCTGCCACGAACTCGAAGAGGTCGGCCGGGAGTACGAGGCCGACGCGATCGTCGTCGGCTCCACCCACGGTCTCGTGGGGCGCCTCTTCGGCTCCGTCGCCGGGCGGCTCGCCAAGCGGGCGCAGCGGCCCGTCATCGTCATCCCCTGAGTTCCGACTCTCCTTGCGCAGTTCCAACTCCCTTTGCGCCACGCGCGAATCCACTCGCGCGCAGAGGTGTTTGTGTCTTTGTGAAGGGCATATACGGAACACCGCACAACTGCACATGCACGAAGGGAGCCCGCCGTGGACAAAGACGTTCCCGCGGGAAGCGGAATCACGACCGTGGCCGGTCGACTCGCCCTGGGGATCACTCTGTTGGCCTTCGGGCTGGGTCATACCGCTGTGATCGACGGTGTGTCAGTCGCTGACGCCGCGTCAATCGCCCAATACGTGGGCGGCATTGCGCTCTTCGTCGCCGGGCTCGTGGCCCTGCGGGAGGGTGACGCCGCCGGTGGGACGGCGTTCTCGGTGCTCGGGGCGCTGTGGTTCACGTGGGCGGTGTCCGAGACCGCCTCCGGCAACGGGGCAGGGCTGTTCCTGCTGTTGTTCGCCCTGGTGGCGCTGTCCCTGACGCTCGCGGGTGGGGATCAGCTCGGGCAGGGCGTGTACGGGCTGTTCTTCGTCGCCCTGTTGCTCATGGCGATCGCGAGTTTCGCCGGCAACGACGGGCTCGTGAAGGTGGGCGGCTGGTTCGCCGTCGCCGCGGGGGCGGTGGCCTGGTACGCGGCGACCGCGGTGCTGGCGCACTGGCCTGCGGCGCTTCCGCGGCGGGCTGCCGGCCGGGGGGTGACGGCCACCGGCTGAACGGCAGCCGAGGCCGGGGAGTTGGGCGGCTTCCCGGCGATGAAACGGACCCCCCCGTGCAAGGTGGCAGCACGTGGGGGTCCGTCTTCTTGAGTGGCCTGTGCGGGTGCGTGGGGGCCTTCGCGCGGTTCCCCGCGCCCCTAAAAGAGGGTCACTTACTCAACCGTCACCGACTTGGCGAGGTTGCGGGGCTTGTCGATGTCGCGGCCCAGGACCAGAGCCGTGTGGTACGCCAGGAGCTGGAGCGGGATGCCCATCAGGATCGGGTCCAGCTCGTCCTCGTTCTTGGGGACGACGATCGTCTCGTCGGCCTTCTCCTGGGGCTGGTGGGCCACGGCGAGGATCTTGCCGCTGCGGGCCTTGATCTCCTCCATGGCGGCGCGGTTCTTCTCCAGGAGGTCGTCGTCGGGGACGATCGCGACCGTCGGAAGGGCCGGCTCGATCAGGGCCAGCGGGCCGTGCTTGAGCTCCGAGGCGGGGTAGGCCTCGGCGTGGATGTAGGAGATCTCCTTGAGCTTCAGGGAGGCCTCGCGGGCCACCGGGTAGCCCCGGACACGGCCGATGAAGAGCATCGAGCGGGCCTCGGCGAACTGCAGGGCCAGCTTCTTGACGTCTTCCTCGCTCTCCATGATCTCGGCGATCTGCGCGGGCAGCTTGCGCAGGCCCTCGATGATCCGCTTGCCGTCCCGGACCGACAGGTCGCGGGTGCGGCCGAGGTGCAGGGCGAGGAGGGCGAAGGCCACCGTGGTGTTGGTGAAGCACTTGGTGGAGACGACGCAGACCTCGGGGCCGGCGTGCACGTAGATGCCGCCGTCCGCCTCACGGGCGATGGCCGAGCCGACCACGTTCACCACGCCGAGGACGCGCGCGCCCTTGCGCTTGAGCTCCTGCACGGCGGCCAGCACGTCGTAGGTCTCGCCGGACTGGGAGACCGCGACGTAGAGGGTGTCGGGGTCGACGACCGCGTTGCGGTAGCGGAACTCCGAGGCCGGTTCGGCGTCGGCGGGGATACGGGCCAGCTGCTCGATCATCTGGGCACCGATCATGCCCGCGTGGTACGAGGTGCCGCAGCCGAGGATCTTCACTCGGCGGATGCGGCGGGCCTCGCGGGCGTCCAGGTTCAGGCCGCCCAGGTGCACGGTGGAGAAGCGGTCGTCGATCCGGCCGCGCAGTACGCGGTCCACGGCATCGGCCTGCTCGTGGATCTCCTTGTGCATGTACGTGTCGTGGCCGCCCATGTCGTAGGAGGCGGCCTCCCACTCCACGGTGGTGGGCTCCGCCGTGGTGCGGGTCCCCTCGGTGGTGTAAGTGCGGAAGTCGTCGGCCTTGAGGGTGGCCATCTCGCCGTCGTCGAGGGTGACGATCTGCCGCGTGTGGGAGACCAGCGCGGCGATGTCCGAGGCGACGAACATCTCCTTCTCGCCGATGCCGAGGACGACCGGGGAGCCGTTGCGGGCGACGACGATCCGGTCGGGGAAGTCGGCGTGCATGACGGCGATGCCGTACGTGCCCTCGATGAGCCGGAGGGTCTCGCGGACCTTGTCCTCCAGCTTGGTCGCCTGCGAACGGGCGATGAGGTGGACCAGGACCTCGGTGTCGGTCTCGGAGAGGAACTCGACTCCGTCCGCCTCCAGCTTGCGGCGCAGGTCGGAGGCGTTGTCGATGATGCCGTTGTGGACGACGGCGACCTTGCCCTCGGCGTCCAGGTGCGGGTGGGCGTTGACGTCGGAGGGGGCGCCGTGGGTGGCCCAGCGGGTGTGGGCGATGCCGGTCGTGCCCTTGAAGCGGGCCGGGACCTTCGCCTCCAGGTCGCGGACGCGGCCCTTGGCCTTGACCATCTTCAGGCCGGACGTCTTCGGGGAGGTGACCACGATGCCCGCGGAGTCGTAGCCGCGGTACTCCAGGCGCTGGAGGCCCTCCAGGAGGAGGGGCGCGACGTCACGCTTCCCGATGTAACCGACGATTCCGCACATGTTTACGTATTCCTAGCCGTAGACGATGCGCCGCAGCTGCCGGAGCGAGAGCTCCGGCGGGGCCACCGCGCGGTATTTGAGGTCCGCCCCGATCCGTTCGAAGATCTCCGCGTTGACCAGGCCCTGGGCCTGGAGCTCGCGGTGGCGGCGACGGACGTACTCCTCGGTCGTCTCGTCGAAGTAGGCGAGCACGTCCTGGATCACACGCAGCGCCTCGCCCCGGCCGAGGGCGGTGGACCGCGTCAGATGATCAACGAGTTCGTCGTGCACTCGCTAGATCTTGGGCCACCGGCGTCGCTTTCGCAAGAATTCTGCCCGATTTCGGGCAGAGCTCTGTGGGGAGCTTTTGGGGGAACGTTGAACCTGTCATGAGTGCCTGTTCGTCATCCGTCCACCGGACGTCCGGGGTCCCGTTGCCCGAGGCGTCGATTTTTGGACGCCATGGACACTCCTCGTATGGGCGTACCCGAGCGGCTCGCCGAGCGCATGAGCATGGCCGAGCAGCACGAGTACCTGCGCGCGAAATTCTCCCGCCGCACGATGATCAGAGGCGGAGCCGTCACGCTCGGCGCCGTCGCGGGTGGCGCGTTCGTGCCCGGCGCCACCGCCCAGGCCGCCGTTCCGACCGCCCGCACCGCCCCGGCGACCGCATCCGTCGACGGTGCTCTCGTCGCCCCCTTCGGCCGCCACCTCGCCTACGGCACCGACCCGCGCACGGAGATGACCGTCTCCTGGCAGGTCCCCGTCGCCGTCAAGAAGCCGTTCATCCGCATCGGCGCCCACCCCTGGGACCTCTCCCGCAAGATCGACGCCGAGGTCCGCACCCTCTTCACGCCCGCCGGAGTCGGCGCGAGCGGCAATCACACCCAGTACTACGTCCACGCCGAGCTGACCCATCTGAAGCCGGGCCGGACGTACTACTACGGCGTCGGCCACCAGGGCTTCGACCCGGCCGCACCGCACCTGCTGGGCACCCTGGGCACCTTCACCACCGCCCCCGCGCACAAGGCGCCGTTCACCTTCACGGCCTTCGGCGACGAGGGCGTCAGCTACCACGGCCTGGCCAACAACAGCCTGCTGCTCGGCCAGAACCCGGCCTTCCACCTGCACGCCGGCGACATCGCCTACGCCGATCCGTCCGGCTCCGGCCAGACCTCCGACACCGGCTTCGACTCACGGATCTGGGACCAGTTCCTCGCCCAGACCGAATCCGTCGCCAAGTCCGTCCCCTGGATGCCCGCCTTCGGCAACCACGACATGGAGGCCTGGTACTCGCCCAACGGCTACGGCGGCGAGGAGGCCCGCTGGACACTGCCCGGCAACGGCCCCGACAAGAAGAACCTGCCGGGCGTCTACTCCTTCGTCCACGGCAACACGGCGATCATCTCGCTCGACGCCAACGACATCTCCTTCGAGATCCCGGCGAACCTCGGCATCTCCGGCGGCACCCAGACGAAGTGGCTGGAGGCCCAGCTGAAGAAGTACCGGGCCTCCCACGACATCGACTTCATCGTCGTCTTCTTCCACCACTGCGCCTACTGCACCTCCGCCTCCCACGCCTCCGAGGGCGGGGTCCGGCAGGAGTGGGTGCCGCTGTTCGAGAAGTACACCGTGGACCTGGTCATCAACGGCCACAACCACCAGTACGAGCGCACCGACGTGATCAAGGGGAACAAGGTCGCCAAGAAGCTCCCGATCGGCGGCACGGCCTACCCCGAGACCGACGGCGTGGTCTACGTGACGGCCGGTGCGGCCGGACGCAGCCTGTACGCGTTCACCGCCCCGCTGTCGTACGAGGGCAACGAGCACGACGTGGACTCCGTGGCTTCGTTCGTCAACGTCAAGGGCGGCAAGCAGAACGAAACCGTCGCCTGGTCCCGGGTGCGCTACCTCGACTACTCCTTCCTGCGCGTGGACGTCACGCCCGCGCCGAAGGGACGCCTGGCCACACTGACGGTGCGCGGCATCGCCGAGAGCGGTGACCAGGTCGACCACTTCACGGTGGCCCGCCGGGCGAAGTAGCCGCGAGCGCCTCGGCGGACGCGACCGGAGCAGAAGGCGGCTCCGGTCGCGTGTCCGCCGGGTCCTCGACGGCCCGGTTCCGGGTGCGGGGGCATCTGATTGCCGCCACGGGGTGGATTGTTGCGCCCGACTCACGAGAGAGTGGTCCAGACCTCTTGGAGCTCAACGGCTCGTGAAGGGACACGCTTGTGAGAGTCGGCCCTGTGAGACCGCACCACAGAACGCTCCGCCTTCTCGGATGCCTGCTGCTCGTCGCGATGGCCGCCTCGGCGACCGGGGCCGCCCCCGCGCCACCGGCATCGCCCACCCCGCTCGACCGGGTGGTCCCCGCACCCGCCTCGGTCGCCCCGGGCGGATCCCCGTACCGGCTCACCCGCGGCACGCACATCCGCTTCGACGGCTCCCGCGAGACCCGCGGCGTCGCCGAGTACCTCGCGAGGATTCTGCGTCCCTCGACCGGCTACCGCTTCCCCGTCACCGACGAGGGCGCGGGCGGCATCCGGCTCCGCATCGCCGATGGCCCCTTCGGCGCCGAGGGCTACCGGCTCGACAGCGGCCGGGGCGGCGTCACCATCACCGCCGCCCGGCCCGCCGGCCTCTTCCACGGCGTGCAGACCCTGCGCCAGCTGCTCCCCGCGGCCGTCGAGAAGGACTCCGTGCAGCCCGGCCCCTGGCTGGTCGGGGGCGGCACCATCACGGACACGCCGCGCTACGGCTGGCGCGGGGCCATGCTCGACGTCTCCCGGCACTTCTTCACCGTCGGGCAGGTCAAGCGCTACGTCGACCAGCTCGCCCTCTACAAGATCAACAAACTGCATCTGCACCTCAGCGACGACCAGGGCTGGCGCATCGCGATCGACTCCTGGCCGCGCCTGGCCACCTACGGCGGTTTCACGGAGGTGGGTGGCGGCACCGGCGGCTTCTACTCGAAGGCCGACTACCGGGAGATCGTGCGCTACGCCGCCTCGCGCCACCTGGAGGTCGTCCCCGAGATCGACCTGCCCGGCCACACCAACGCCGCCCTCGCCTCCTACGCCGGCCTGAACTGCGACGGCGTGGCACCGCCGCTCTACACCGGCACCGAGGTCGGCTTCAGCTCGCTGTGCGTCGGCAAGGAGATCACGTACGACTTCGTGGACGACGTGATCCGTGAGATCGCCGCGCTCACACCCGGCGGGTACCTCCACATCGGGGGCGACGAGGCGCACTCCACCAGCCATGAGGACTACGTGACGTTCATGGACCGGGTGCAGCGAATCGTCCAGAAGTACGACAAGACGGTCGTCGGCTGGCACCAGCTGACCGGGGCGAACCCGGTGAAGGGGGCTCTCGCCCAGTACTGGGGGCTGGACGGCACCGGTGCGCAGGAGAAGGCGCGGGTGGTGAAGGCCGCGCAGAGCGGGACCGGGCTGATCCTTTCCCCGGCGGACCGGGTGTACCTCGACATGAAGTACACGAAGGAGACGCCGCTGGGGCTGTCCTGGGCGGGGTATGTCGAGGTGCGGCGGTCGTACGACTGGGATCCGGGGGCCTATCTGCCAGGGGTGCCGGGCGGTGCGGTGAAGGGGGTCGAGGCGCCGATGTGGTCGGAGACGCTGGAGAACTCCGGGCACATCGAGTTCATGGCGTTTCCGCGGTTGCCGGGGGTCGCGGAGCTGGGGTGGTCGCCGGCCGGTACGCATGACTGGGAGCGCTACAAGGCGCGGTTGGCTGCGCAGGCCGAGCGGTGGGATGCCCTGGGCATCGGGTATTACCGGTCGCCGCAGGTGCCGTGGGGTTCTGGCGGGCGGTGACGCGTCCGCCGGTGCGTGGGGGCTGCTCACGCGGTTCCCCGCGCCCCCCAAAAAAGGCCGCGTTGGAGATGCCGGAACGCAAGTACCGTGTTGCTGTGACCAGTGACAAGGCCGACCGCCGCGGGCTCTGGGACGGCGTCGCGGTCCGTGCCCGTGTCGCCGCCATGGCCCAAGGAGACCCTGGACGTGAGCGTTTCGGATCCTCACGCCACGGATATCTGCTTCGGCCTCCGCTGGCAGAGGACACGATCCGGCTGTTCGAGCAGCAGCATGGTGTCCGGCTCCCCGCTTCCTACCGCGGCTTCCTCATGGAGGTCGCCGACGGAGGAGCGGGACCGGACTACGGGCTCCTGGGCCTCACCGAGGAAGTGGACGAGGAAGAGGCTCTGCACGACCTTCGGGCGGAGGGCCGACGCGCGGGCTTCCTGGCCACGCCGTTTCCGCACTCTGACGCGTGGCCGGGGCCGGGCAAGGACGGTGATGCCCGCTACTCGGTCGCAGGGAGTCTGGTCATCGGGGAGCGCGGTTGCGGCATGTTCCACCGGCTGGTCGTCACGGGGAGGAGCGCCGGCCAGGTCTGGTTCGACGATCCTGACTGGGGCGGCCTGACACCGGGGCCGGACTTCCGGGAGTGGTACCTGGCTTGGCCGGCCACGACGAAGGCAAGGTGACGGGCACCCCGGAGGACCGTACTCCGGGGTGCCCGTCCGTCTCCGGGTCAGAAGCCCGCGATCGGGTTCTCCAGGTTGCCCACCAGCTGGAGGGCTCCGGACGGGTCTGCCAGGTCCACCATCTGCGCGTTGTTGCGGAGCTGGAGGCGGTTGAGGCAGGAGAGGGCGAACTCGGGGGCGAACATGTCGTACTGCTCGAACCTGTCGGCGAGTTCGGGCTTCGACTCCTGGTAGGCGCGGGTGACGTCCGCGACCGTCTGCCAGAAGTCGGTCTCCTGCAGGACGCCCTCGGTGGCGAGGTTCGCCGCGAGGAAGCGGAAGAAGCAGTCGAAGACGTCTGTGAAGATCGACAGGAGTTTCTTGTCCTCCGGGACCTCCACCCGGAGCCGCTCCACCGCGGGCGGCAGCACCGCGTCCGGGTCCATGACCGCGATCTCCTCGGCGATGTCCTTGTAGATCGCGCGCTGCACCACCCCGTCCTTCAGCACCAGGATGACGTTCTCACCGTGCGGCATGAACACCAGGTCGTAGGCGTAGAAGCTGTGCAGGAGGGGCGTGAAGTAGGCCTGGAGGTAGCGGCGCAGCCACTCCTTCGGGGCGAGGCCCGACTGCTCGATCAGCGCGCCCGCGACGGACGCGCCCTCGTGGTCGACGTGGACCAGGGACGCCATGGTGGCCAGGGACTCGCCCTCGTCCAGCGACGGCACCGGGCTCTCCCGCCACAGCGCGGCGAGCATCTTGCGGTACGGCGAGTAGCGGTCCGTGGCCTGCTCGTACTCCAGGTGCCGGTAACCGACGGCCGCGCGCTCCCGGATGATCGACAGGCCGGTGGACTTGAACACCGGGTCGCCCTCGATGAGCTGGGCCAGCCAGTCGTTGATCGCCGGGGTCGCCTCCATGTAGGCCGCCGACAGGCCGCGCATGAAGCCCATGTTGATGACCGAGAGCGCCGTTTTGACGTAGTGCTTCTCGGGGCTGGTCTTGTTGAAGAACGTCCGGATGGACTGCTGGGCCAGGTACTCGTCGTCGCCCTCGCCCAGGCACACCAGGTGCCGGCGGGCCACATCGGCCGCGAAGGTGACACTGAGCTTGTTCCACCACTGCCAGGGGTGGACCGGGATGAGCAGGTACTCGCCGGGGTCCAGGTCCTGCTCGCGCAGGACGCCCTGGAAGCGGTCGACGGTCTCCGCGCCCAGTTCCTGACGCAGGAACGACTCGTACTCGATGCCGACACCGGCTGTGAACGCGGCACGCGACCGGTGCGCGGCCAGCCATACCAGGCGAACCGGGCTCGCCGTCTCCGGCGCGTACGACAGGTACTCGTGGATGCCGAAGCCGAGCCGCCCGTTGTTGGCGACGAAGCAGGGATGGCCCTCGGTCATGCCGGCCTCGATGGCCTGGAAGTCGCCGCGGGCCAGTTCGGCCGCCGTGGTCTTCGGCTTGGTGAGCTTGTAACAGGTGCCGGAGAGCGTGGAGGAGATCTCCTCCAGGTAGACCGGCAGGATGTCGTCGCTCAGGCCGAGGGACTTCTGCAGCTCGATGAAGAAGTCCAGCGCGGCCAGCGGGACCTCGGCGCCGTCCCGGTGGCGGGTGATCGAGTCGGCGTCGACCTGCCAGTGGTCCAGGGCGCGGCGGGACGCGGAGAAGCGGTAGCTCGTCAGGCCGTCGTCGCTGCGGACGACGTAACTCTCCCCGTCCTGCTCGGGGGTGATCAGCCGCTCGTGCGCGAACTCGGCGAGTGCTTTGCGGATCAGGAGGCGGTTGGCCCGCGCCCAGCGGTGGGGGGACAGATGCGCTACGGCGTCGGACAGGGTCATACGGTCACTCCTCGGGCGGCCAGGAACTGTGCGCGCGTGCAGAAGCTGAGCAGCGCGCGCTTCTCCGGCTTGTCGATCTCGCGCTCGGCCACGAAGCCGACGGCCTCGTTGAGCGCGTGGACTGCCTTGTTGCTCACGTCGGGCTCCACCACGACCCGGCGGGTGCGCGGGTCGGCGAACAGCTCGTCCATCACGGTGGTGATGACGGCCTTGGTGAAGCCGTGGATCGGCCGGTCGGTCGGCGCGACCAGGAAGTGCATGCCGACATCGCCGGGCTCCGGGTCGTACAGGCCGACCAGCTCGACGTACCGGGGGTCGTACTTCTCCATGAGGAACGCGGGCCGGCCCTCGTGCAGACCGAGGTAGGCGTCGTGGTGCTCGTGCGCCGCGATCCGCATGTACTCGCGCTCGACGTCCTGGAGTTCGGCGTCCTGCATCATCCAGTAGGCCGCCTTGGGGTGGGTGACCCAGGAGTGCAGCAGCCCGGCGTCCTTCAGGGGGTCGAGGGGGCGGACGGTGAGTGTTCCGATACCGGTGGCGGCGCTCATACGGCGAACTCCTGGAACGCGATCGTCTTCTCCACCGGGTAGTACTCGCTGCCAAGCAGCTCGCGGATGATGTACGCGTTCCGGTAGGGGCCCATGCCCAGGTCGGGGCTGGTGATGCTGTGCGTGTGGACCCCGGCGTTCTGCAGGAAGATCCCGCGGCCGGTGACGTCGATCGCGTAGTTGCGGGCGACGTCGAAGTTGCCCCGTGAGTCGTAGACCAGGCGGTCCTTGACCGGCGCGAGGAACTCGGGTTCGGCGTACTTGTAGCCCGTGGCCAGGACCAGGCCCTGCGAGTCCAGCTCGAAGTCCTTGCCCTGCTCCTCCTGACGGAAGCCGAGGGTGTAGGTGCCGTTCTCGTGACGCGCGCTGTTCAGCGAGGAGTTGGTGAGCAGCCGGGTGGGGACGGGGCCGGAGAGGTTCTTCTGGTAGAGCAGGTCGAAGATCTCGTTGATGAGGTCGCCGTCGATGCCCTTGAACAGGCCCTTCTGCTCGGCCGTGAGGCGGTAGCGGGTCGCCTCGGGCAGCTCCCGGAAGTAGTCGACGTACTCCGGGGACGTCATCTCCAGCGTGAGCTTGGTGTACTCCAGCGGGAAGAAGCGCGGGGAGCGGGTGACCCAGTTCAGCCGGTAGCCGTGGACGTCGATCTCGCTGAGCAGGTCGTGGTAGATCTCGGCCGCCGACTGGCCCGAGCCGACCAGGGTGATCGAGTCCTTCTTCTGAAGCTCCGCCTTGCCCGCCAGGTAGCGGGAGTTGTGGATGAAGTCACCGCCCAGGCCCTGGCAGGCCTCGGGTATGTAGGGCGGGGTGCCGGTGCCGAGGACCAGGTGACGGGCCCGGTAGATGTCTCCGGCGGTGGTCCGCACGACGTAGAGCTCGTCCTCGTACGTCACCTCGGCGACCGTCGTGCCGAAGCGGATGCTGCTCAGTTTGCCCGCGGCCCAGCGGCAGTAGTCGTCGTACTCGACGCGCAGCGGGTAGAAGTTCTCGCGGATGTAGAACGAGTAGAGCCGGCCCTTCTCCTTCAGGTAGTTCAGGAAGGAGTACGGGGACGTCGGGTCGGCGAGGGTGACCAGGTCCGACATGAACGGCGTCTGGAGGTGGGCACCGTCCAGGAACATGCCGGCGTGCCACTCGAAGTCGGGCTTCGACTCCAGGAAGACGCCGTCGAGTTCGTCGATCGGCTCGGTCAGGCAGGCCAGGCCGAGGTTGAAGGGGCCGAGCCCGATCCCCACGAAGTCGTGAGTCGCGGGAGAAGGGGCCGGGTTGTCAGGACGCGCGGTCAAGGGACTCTCCCAGGTACTGCTCGGCGTGGCCGGCGATCAGATCGAGGACGGCGGCGATGTCGGACACCTGCGTCTCGGGGTTCAGCAGGGTGAACTTCAGGTAGTGGCGGCCGCCGACCTTGGTGCCCGCGACGATGGCGTCACCGGAGGCGAACAGGGCCTTGCGGGCGTAGAGGTTGGCGCGGTCGATCTCGGCCGGGTCGGTGACGGCCGCCGGGATGTAGCGGAAGACCAGCGTGGACAGGCTCGGCTCGACGACGACGTCGAAGCGCGGGTCGGCGGCGATCAGCTTCCAGCCTTCCCGGGCCAGCTCGCACACCTCGTCGAAGAGCTGCCCGATGCCGTCGGCGCCCATGGTCCGCAGGGTCATCCACAGCTTGAGGGCGTCGAAGCGGCGGGTGGTCTGCAGGGACTTGTCCACCTGGTTGGGGATGCGCTCCTCCACCATGCGGCGCGGGTTCAGGTACTCGGCGTGGTACGTGGCGTGGCGGAGCGTGGCGGCGTCCCGCACGAGCACGGCCGAGGAACTCACCGGCTGGAAGAAGGACTTGTGGTAGTCGACGGTGACCGAGTCGGCGCGCTCGATGCCGCTGATGCGGTCCCGGTGCTTCAGGGAGGCGAGGAGGCCGCAGCCGTAGGCGGCGTCGACGTGCATCCAGGTGCCGAACTGCTCGCACAGTTCGGCGATCTCGGGCAGCGGGTCGATGGAGCCGAAGTCGGTGGTGCCGGCGGTGGCGACGACGGCCATGGGGACGAGGCCGTCCGTCGCGCAGCGCTCCAGTTCGCGGGCGAGCGCGACGGTCTGCATGCGCTTGTCGTGGTCGACGGGTATGGAGACCACGGCGTCCGGGCCGAGCCCGAGGAGCTTCGCGGACTTCTTCACGCTGAAGTGGCTGACCTCGGAGGCGAAGATGCGCAGTTCGGCGAGGTCGTTGCTCTTGGCCTCCTCGCGGGCCAGCAGCAGGGCCTGGAGGTTGGACTGCGTGCCGCCGGAGGTGAACACGCCGTCGGCGGCGGGGCCGAGGCCGATCCGCTCGGTCGTCCAGTCGATCAGTTTCCGCTCGATGAGCGTGCCGCCGGCCGACTGGTCCCAGGTGTCGAGGGAGGAGTTCACGGCGGACAGGACGGCCTCGCCGAGCACGGCCGGGATGACGACCGGGCAGTTCAGGTGGGCCAGGTAGCGGGGGTGGTGGAAGTAGATCGCGTCCCGGAGGTAGACGTCCTCCAGTTCGTCCAGCACCGCGGCGGTGTCGTGCAGCGGCTGGTCGAGGTCGATCTCGTCGATGCGGGGGGAGAGGGCGTCGACGCTGATGCCGGTGAACGGCCGGTCGGTGGCGGCGAGTTTGGCGGCCACCCGCTCGACTCCTTCGGTCACGGAGCGGCGGTACTGCTCCGCGGTGGTGTCGTTGAGCAGGTGCGAGCGCATGTGGGGGTCCTCCGGTGGGGACGGTCCGGTGCGGGACAGGATGGGCTGGGCTCCGTCCAACTTAGGCAAGCCTAACCTAAGTCGATCAGCGCGGGAGTGGCCCCTGCCGTGACTGTGGTCACTCGTGTCACTTCGGTCGTGTACGGCTGCGGCTGCGGCCCGTTGGGGGAGGGGCGGCCAAGGATGAGGCCGCGGCTCCTGACGGGCTGCGGCTTCCGGCCGGTGAGGGGCGGTGGCTACGCCTCCGCCCGCAGCTGCTCCTCGCTCACGCCGCGGCGCCAGTAGCCGACGAACGTCACCCTGCGCCGGTCGATCCCGAGCTCGCGCACGAAGTGCCGGCGCAGCTCCTTGACGCACCCGGACTCGCCGGCGATCCAGACGTACGGCCGCTCCGCCGACGGCAGCGGGGTGTCGCCAAGGGCGCCGAGGGCCATGGGGGACCCCTCGGCGGTCCCCTCCTCCTTGACCAGCCAGGTGATCTCGGCGTCGGCCAGGGTCACCAGGTCCTGGATGTCGCCGGCGTGCGGGACCTCCAGCCAGACCCGGGCGCGGGTGCCGGCCGGCAGCGACTCGACGATGGCGGAGGCGGCCGGGACGGCGGTCTCGTCGCCCCAGACGACGACGAGGTCGGTGTCCTCGGGCGGCCGGAAACGGATCGCCCGGTTGTCGGCGACGGCGGGACCGAGCAGCAGGACCCGGTCCCCGGCGGTGGCGCGGGCCGCCCAGCGGGAGGCGGGGCCGGCCTGGACGGAGGCGTCCGGTCCGATGCCGTGCAGGGCGAAGTCGATGTCGATCTCGTCCGGGTCCCGGCGCAGGCCGCGCAGGGTGTACGAGCGCATCACGGCCCGTACGTCGTCCGGGAGTTCACGCCAGCCCTGCCACCAGCCGTCCCCGAGCTCGAGCGGGACGACCGGCTCGGGCTGCCCCGGGTGCGGCAGGAACAGGGACAGGGACTGGTCCTGGCCGTCGGAGTGGAACGCGTGCAGATCGGGGCCCCCGAAGGTGACACGCACGAGGGACGGTCCGAGCCGCCTCGTCCGCAGGACCTGGAGGGAGAAGAAACGGAACGGGGCGGCTACGGCGGTGGTCATGTCGACTCCTGATTCATCGTCAGGGGTGAGTGGAGGCACCTGGGGGACGTGGGGCCGTGTCGGCATGCGGCTCGGCCGCGCGGGCGCGACGAGCCGCATCCGGCCCGCTCCCGCGACACCCCCTCAAGCGCCCCGCGGGCGGCGCGTCAGGCGACCTTCTTCGCGCTCTCGATCGCCTTGGCGAGGTTCTCGACCAGGGGCACGCACTTGTCGTACGACAGGATCGGCTCGGGCGAACGCGCGATGACCTGACCCGCCTTGACCGCGGGCAGCTTCTTCCAGGTGGCCTCGGTGATGTCGGCCGGCTGGATGGTCGAGGCGCGGTCGTCCATCATGATGATGTCGGCCGGGTACTTGTCGACGTTCTCCCAGCTGAGGTTCTCGAACCAGCCGCCGTTGGCCTCCATGGCCTTCTTCGGGGGCTCGACGAGGTTCACGCCGAGGGCCTTGAAGTACTCCAGGTCGATGGAGAAGTTGGAGCCGGAGACGTAGAAGATGGCGTCCGAGGCGGACCCGGCCATGACCTTGATCTCGGGGCGGGACTTGGCGGCCTTGCGCAGACGCTCGGAGGCGGCCTCGAAACGCTTCTTCGCCTCGACGACCTTCGCGTCCTTCAGGTCGGCGCCGAGCGATTCGGCGAGCTCGGCCATGCGCTGCAGCGGCTTCGGCATCTGACGGTCGAAGACCGAGACGGCCACGCTGGGGGCGAGCTTGGCGATCTTGTCCTTGGAGGCCTCCGGGACGTACCAGAGGGTGCCGGCGGCGTCGAAGGTGGTGGTGATGAGCACCTCGGGCTGGAAGGCCGCGTACTGCTCGACGTTGAACTGGTCGAAGCGGTTGCCGAAGACGGTCAGCTTGCTGACGTCCATGTCGCCGGCCTGGACGTCGGCCTTGCCGTCCTTGGTCTTCGTCGGGCCAAAGACGCCCTTGACGTCGATGCCGTAGTCGTACAGGGCGGCGGCGACGCCGGTGAACGCGACGATCTTCGTGGGGGCCTTGTCCAGGCTCACGGTCTTGCCGCGGTCGTCCTTGAAGGACCAGGGGCCGGACTTGGCGACACCCTTCGCGTCCGAGCCGCCGTCCTTGGAGTCTTCGCTGCCACACGCGGTCACGAGGGCGCCGAGCCCGAGAGCACCACCGGCGGCGAGCAGGCCGCGACGGGAGAAACGGGCGGTTCTGGCGTTCGACATGACTGGGTCTGCTTTCGTGCGTACGGAGCCACTGCAGGCATGGCCGACAACCTCGTGGCTGAGATCGTGATTAGGTTAGCCTAACCTGAGAATCTGTCCAGGGGGACGTGGGGTGTGTGCCCGAGGGTGGGGGTGGGGATGCCCGGGGGTGCGGTGAGCCCCGTCACCAGGCAGCCTGAGTCCGGCTCGGCGCGATCGCTACGACGTGAGACGGCCGGTCAGGGCCCGGACCAGGTCGGTGCGAGCGACCTGCAACACGAACTCGTCACCCTGACCGGGTGCGGGCTTGGCGTACCAAGGAAGCCCACGGCGGCGCCACTTGGCCGGCTGAAGGTCCTGGGGGAGCGGCGGCGAGCCGAGTGTCCACGGCCCGCGGCGCGACATAGTCAACGCCCGCGACCCGTCCGCGTTGCGGTGCGCCGCCGATGCCGCCCTCTGCTGCGCTGCTGGACGTGCGAGACCCGGCCGCAGCGTGCCTGCGATCGCCCCGCTTACTCGTACCGAGCTGATCTCGCTGTGCCCGTGCGGCCGATGATGCTCGCGAAGGGGCCGCGTTCGACCGGGGCGGCTTGTGCGGGTCAGCCGCCCGGCCAGGGGCGTCACTGGCGCCTCGTAGTCGCCGCCTACGCTCTTGGCATGCGGCGCAGTGATGTCACGCGAGGCGACGGCACATGGGTGGGCCTGTCCTTGGAGGTACAGGACCGCCACCAGCCGGAGCTGTGTGTTTTCAGTGCTGGGCCGCGGCTGCTGGTCTCCCAGCTGTCGCGGCCTGTGCTGCTCGCCGTTGTCGAAGAGCCCCTACAGGGCGTGGATTTCTGGCGCACTGACGAATACCGCTCCTTCGTCCCGCCGCTGCGCGCTGGCGTGGGGCGGGCCCTGTCGGGCAGCCCGGAACGGTGGGCTCACCGCTTCGCGCGATACCTCATCGACTCCCCGGGCAGCCCGTTGCACGATGGCCGATGGCTACTCTCTTGCGAGAGCCCGCTCCAGCGCTGGCGCCCCGCTGCCTCTTCGCATGCCGAGTACTGGAGGTCGATGCTCGTCGAGGGCCATCCGGACGGATACATCGACTGGTTTCCGCACTCCACATCGTTCGAGGTCCTGCCCCTGCGGCCGATGCCCGGCCCGGGCGACGGCCGAGTCAAGGCCTACCGCAGGCAAGTCCGCGAGGGGACGCTCCCACCCGTTCTGTTGTGGCGGGTCAGTGGACTGGACTGTCATCTGATCTTGGATGGTCACGCACGACTTGCCGCGGCGATCGCCGAGTCCGTCGAGCCTCCGCTGCTGCGGTTGCACCGCACGGTGCCGGGCGAAGACCTGACCGCACGGATCGATGACGCTGTGGGCTTCTATGAGTACGAACTGGAACGCTTCGCCGAACTCCGCGCCATCCACGGTCCCACCGTCCCGGACGGCGCCGCCACCGCCGGGCTACAGCTCGTCCGCCTCCTCGATGATGTGAACACCGCGGAACAGCCGACCTGGGCCTGGCCCCTGCCGGGCGGGGAAGGGCAGTGGCGTCGCATCGCACGCGAGGTGACCGTCGGCAAGGGCTGGCCCCGTACCTGAGCCCTGCCGAACCCCTCTGGCGGGCCATGGAATTGGCGCATGCCTGGTCCTCTCGGCCCGCCGCAGCGGCAAGGGTCAGTGGCTCATCGACCCGAGATGAGGCACCGACATGACGTCGCTCATCAGCCCGAACGCCGTCCTCGCGTCCTTCACGGTCACGTCGCCGGTGAAGGACGCTCAAACGGTGTCGCCGAAGTCCTCGTTGCGCATTCCGCGAGCGCGCGGCGGCGCAATGTCCGGGATCTCCACAAGCAACCCCTGGTTATTTGATGCATGCAGCTTCTGCCGCCCGATCACGCTGGACTCTCTCCCTGGGCAGTCGGCAGTCTGTGGGGGCAACGGCAATTCCGAGGAAAATCCACGGAGTTGAAAACGCAACCACTTTGGGTCGTTTCCCGTTCCGGGACGGCCCCCTGTCATGGAAGAAGGTGCTGACGATGGCCCTGCTCAAGACTGCCTCGTACGCGATTGCCCGCCGCACGAAGATGACCGCCCTGGCCGGCTTCTACAAGTACTGAGCAGCTCCCCCTGATCTGCAGTCAGGGCGCTGATTCTTGGGGCTGGGCAGAGCTTTCGCTCCTGTCCAGCCCCACGGGCGCTCAAGCCGGACCGACCAACCAAGGGGATCCGATGAAACGACCTCCAGGCCCGCGTGGCGCGCGTCTCGCCGGTAACGGGCCGGCCTACGACGAGGACCGGCTTGGCTTCATGACCAGTATGTCCGAACGGTATGGAGCGATCTGGTCCTTCGACCACCACATCGTCGTCGTGTCCGACCCGGCCCTGGCGGGCGAGGTTCTCCTGCGCACCAACAACGACTTCGGCGGAGAGGTGGACTTCCTCCACCGGAAGCAGAAAGAGGATGAGGCGACACGGCAGCAGTGGTCCTCTTCGCGTGCTGCGCGAATGCGCGGAATGCGCCCGTCCACAATGCAGGCGAAGATCCCCATGATCGGGACTGAGATGCGGGCCGCGATTCCGTCTTGGGATTCCGGCAGTGACATCGAGATCGTCGCGGACATGCGGCGCCTTACCTCCCGTCTCGGCGCGATGATCTGTTTCTCGCAGGATGCGCCGATAGCGGAGGGCTTGGAGCAGGAACTGTTCGACGCCCTCCTTCCGGTCATCCGCAGCACGATCGCGCTGCCCTCCTGGCTGCCGCTGCCGCGTCACCGGCGCGTGGCACGCGCCAACCGGGCGTTGGAGGACGGAATAGCCCGGGTGATCGACGTCCGCCGGAAGGAAGGGCGGACGGAAGCGGATGACCTGCTCGGCGTGTTGATGAAACCGACAGGTCGGCATGGAGTGCTTACCGACCGGGTCATCCTCGAGACGTTGGCGGCCACCCTGCTGGCCGCTCAGAGCGCGCCCTCTTCCGGGTTCGGCTGGATCATCCACGAGCTGATCAAGAACCCGGAGGCCCAAGAGCGCATCGCGACCGAGGCCGCCGCCGTGCTCCCGCCGTCGGACCCGATCACGCATGCCCACTACGAGCAGCTCGAGTACACCGGGCGAGCGGTCAAGGAGGCGCTGCGCCTGTGGCCACCGAACTGGGTGTACGCCCGCCACACGCTTCATGACACCGAGCTCGGCGGTTACACTCTGGCCCGCGGCACCAAGGTGATGGTCCCCTCTTACGTAATCCAGCGTGACGCCCAGTGGTTCCCCGACCCGCTGTCCTTCGACCCGGATCGCTGGCTCTCCGATGGATCCGGTACCACGGCTGTGCCCCATGCGTATCTGCCTTTCGGCGCGGGCCCCCTGGTGTGCATGGGACTCTCCTGGAGCCTGATCGAGATGACGCTGGGCACTGCGCTGCTGCTCCGCGACTTCCGCGTGGATGCCGCTCCCGGGACGACCGTGGTTCCCGATCCCGCCCGGGAGCTGACGCCCAGCGGACTCATGGTGAACCTCACCGCGCGCCCCGCACCTGTTCACACTGCCCGTACCGGATCAGCCCGGCAGGGCCCTGCGTCGACCGGCTGCCCGATGTCGATCGGCTCGCCCACATGAGCGGGCCGATCACCTACAAGGTGCTGCTCGGCAACCGTGAGTTCAACGGTCTGTTCGCGGCCCACACGGTGTCCATCCTCGGTGACGTTCTCACGAAGATTGCACTGTCGGTCCTGGTGTACGACCGCACGGGGTCCGCCCTGGCCGCCGCGCTGACGTACGCTCTGGGCTTCGTGCCCCAGGTGTTGACGGCGGCCCTGCTGTCCTCCGTGGTGGACCGGTTTCCGGCCCGCCGGGTGATGCTCATCGGCGATGCCGCGCGCCTGGTGTGTGTGCTGCTGATGACTTTGCCCGGCATGTCGGTTGCTGTCCTGCTGTGCCTGGTTACGGCATCCGGGGCGCTGACGCCCGCGTTCCGGGCGGCCCGCCAGACCATGCTCCCCGAGATCGTCGGCATGGAAGGTTACGCCCTGGCCCGCTCGATGTTCTCGGGCACTATTCAGATTGGCCAGACTCTGGGCTTCGGCCTCGGTGGTCTCATGCTGCTCCTGGTCACTCCGCGAGCCGCTCTGTTCCTGGACGCGGCGACTTTCGCCTTCGCTATCGTGGTCGTGCTCCTGACAGTCCGCCCCCGGCCTGCTACGTCCGCCGGGCGTCAGGAGAGCACGGGTGTCATCCGTGCCACTGTGCAGGGCAACCGGATGATCCTGACCACGCCGCTGCTGCGGCGTCTGCTGTTCCTGCAGTGGCTGCCCACCGCGCTGGTCGTCATGCCGGAAGGACTCGCAGCCCCCTACGCCGAGCAGTTGGGAGGAGGACCCACCGCAGTGGGCCTTCTCCTGGCGGCCCCGGCCGTCGGCACCGCACTCGGCGAGGCGGCAGTCGCCCGATTCGTCAGAGCCGAAAGGCGCGCCCGGAGCGTTCCCGCCCTGTTGCTTCTCGCAGTGGCTCCGCTCGCATGTTTCGCCGTCGAGCCCACCTTGCCCTGGGCACTCGCCCTGCTGCTGCTGAGCGGAGCGGGAACCGCCTACGCCCTCCCACTCGACCAGCTCTTCATCGAAAATGTGCCTCCACATCTGCGGGGCCGCGCCATGACCCTCGCCGGTACCGGCTCCATCACCACTCAGGGCACCGGACTGGCAATCGGCGGGCTCTTGGCCGAGTGGATCTCCGCACCCTGGGTGTTCGTGGCCGGGGGACTCACCGCACTCGCGGCGGCGGCCGCGGCCGGCAGGACTCGCCCATGGCGGGCCGATCCGCACACCGTGATGCAGACGGCCTCGGCCGACCAGGCTGTTACGGACCAATTACCACAGCACAGTGACAAGTGAGGAACTCCAGAATGCCCGTGTCTTCCGAGCCTCTGACCTCTGTGGACAACGCTACGTGGGCGCATCTGCCGCCGGCCGCACCACTGGATTTCACCGTCGACGCCGTACGGCTCGCTGCAGAGGTCGCCGCTCTGTCGGATCTCACATGGCGCCCCAACCGTCCGGTGAGCCAGAACGGCCTGGGCGCGGAGGACGCCTTCGACTGGAAGATCATCCCCCTGCGCGGCCCCAACGGGAGCCTGGCGCGAACCGACCCGGGCGGCGCCGGGCTGGAAGACCACCTCGACACCGAGGCTCTGGCCCGCAGCCCCTACCATGCCGAGGTGCTGGGCAGGATCCCCGCTCCACTCCACAGCGTCCGACTCATGGCACTCGGGCCGGGAGCCGAAACCCATGAGCACCGGGACGGCCGCACAAACTTTCCCTGGGGCTCCCTCCGGCTGCACATCCCGATCGTGACCCAGCTCGGAGCGGAACTTCTCGTGGGCGGCGAGACCTATCACTGGGACGCAGGGCAACTGTGGTACGCGGACTTCGACCGCCTGCACATCGCCCGCAATCGCAGCGCCCAGCGACGTATCCACCTGGTTGTCGACTGCGTTCCCACCCCGGAACTGATGGGTCTCTTCCCGGCCGAATTCCGCGCCGCGCTGCCCTGGAGCGACGTCCTGTTCGCCCGGGAAGAGGTTCCACTCCAGCCATTCGAGAAGGAGGGCCTGACCTGCGAGCTCGATGTGCCCGCCACCTTCCCGGACTGGTCCGACGACTCGGGCGCCGACCCCTCCGACAGCCTCCCCGGCAGGATTGAGCAGATCGACGGGCGCCTAGTCCTCTGTATCGCCGGCGAACCGCGCTTCGGACTCATCCACATTGGCAACGCCGAATTCCGGTTGCAGGGCTGGACCGACGAACGCACCCTGCTCCTGGACCTCGAACGGCCCGGTCCCACCGCACGCTTCAGGGTCCGCTGCGGCCGGTCGCTCACCGAGCACGTCGTCCGTAACGTTCGCGCGGTCGATCCCACCGGACTTGGAGAGTCATGATCGATGGGAGCAGGCGGCATCAACCACGCTGTCGATGTGACCGGAACCGGGGTTGCCGGCATCGCCCAGCCTCGCGCGGATGAGGTAACCGAGCTGGAATCGACTCTCGGCACGGAAGCTCTCCATGATTTCCCTGATGTGCTTCCGGCAGGTTCGTAGGGACATGTTCAACCGGCGGGCTATGACTTCGTCCTTGAGGCCTTCGGTCAGCAGCCGCACAATCGCCTGTTTGGCCTCGGTACTGATGGTCGGCGTGCCGAAATGGCCTGGGTTGAGCGGAGTGGCGAGAACCCAGGAGTGCTCGAAGACCGAGCAAAGGTAACTGACCGTGAACGGGTCGTGGATGATGGCCGCACCATCCTGCGGATCGTGGCGAGAGACGAACGCGACCTTCTCATCGATCACAGTCATCCGGCCGAAGAGCTCGGGCAGGGTCCGGATCTGGGCTCCCGTCGAGGCGAGCTTCCTGACGTAGTCCTGTGTCGTTGTGTCATGGCGAGCCGTGTGTTGGTAGAGGGTGCGCATCTGTACGCCGCGCCGGAGAAGGGCCAGGTCGCGGGCGCTCGCCAACTCCGCCGGTCCTGTGGGGTGCTCGCGGCCGGGTTGGCAGGTGAGCACCTCTGCTCGGCACTGTGCGATCGCGTCGTCGATCCGTTCGACAAAGGCCTTGGTGTCGTGGACCTCTTCGATCGGAGTGTGGTACCGCTGGGTTTGCCGTACCTCGGCGTACAGGGGGCCGAGCGCGTTGAATTCCCCTCGCAGCTCCTCAGCGCGTGCCAACTGGCTGCGAAGTGCGGTCTCGATGGGGCTGAGCAAGGTCGCTGCCGCTGTCTCGGGAGCAACGGATATGAGCCGGGTCTCCGCTGTAGGCCCTTGCAGTGGTCGAAGCAAGTGCCGGGCGGTGAGCACGGAGGCGGCGTGTTCTACGGTCTCGACTGTGAGCCCCAGATCCTGAGCCGCTGTTTCGATGGTCAAGTGGCCGTGTTGCGCGATCCAGCGGAAGACGCCGATTTCGACGTCACTCAGCCGACTCATGCCTGCTATGGAGATGTTCTCCACCGTTTGCCCCCCTGGAGAGATCCTGCATGCAGCTTAGTGCCGGGTAATCATGCTCGACGGGTAACGCAGTGGCTCGGCATGCTGAAAGGCTTGAAGGGACTCGAAAGGCGCCAACCGCAGACGCCACATCCGATGGGAAGCCGAGGAAATATGGGTGTGATCACTGAGGGCGTGGAGATGAGGGCGGCCGTCCTGGACGATGCCGGAGCACTTGCGGGGGCGCTGCTGCGGAACCGTACGTACATGCACCCCTGGGAACCCGACCGGCACTGGACCTTTTTCACCGAAGGCGGGCAACGGACCCGGTTGAGAGAGCAGCTCGCTCAGCGGGCAGTCGGGCAGGCCATGCTCTGGGTGCTCGTTGAGACAGATGGCGGGCGGCTCGTCGGCGCCATCTCCCTGTCAAGGATCGCCCTCGGTCCCCTGTGCAGTGCGAGCGTCGGTTACTGGGTCGACGCGGAGCGAGCCGGGCGCGGCATTGCCACTGCCGCTGTCGAAGCGGTGTGCCTGGCCGCCCGAGAAGAGTTCGCACTGCATCGCGTCGAGGCAGGGACGATGGTGGACAACATGGCCTCACAGCGGGTTCTGACGAAGGCCGGATTCGCCCAGTACGGCTGCGCGCCGAAGTATCTGTACGCCAATGGAGCCTGGCGCGATCACCTTCTCTTCCAGCGGATCTTGCACGATGAACGACCACGGAGTATTGGTCATGACCTGTTGATCAAGAAGTTGGCGGACAGATGACGACAGGCCCTCACGCGCGTGAGAGTCGAACTCAGCGAGGCACCGGATCTTCGGTGGCTGGCAGCGGTTCTGCGGTCTTCGGGACCAGCGCGCGGAGGAGGGAGTGGCGACCATGGCGAGGGTGGCGAGGAGGATGAGCCGCGGAGGGAATACGGACGCCGTTCCTGCCACGAAGTTGGCCACGACCAGCAGCCAGGTGCAGGGGGCGAGCGCGAGCAGCAGCGGGATCGTGGCCGTCAGGCCCGCCAGCGCGCAGCCGACCAGGATCGCGCGCCACCCGACTACCTCGTTGAGGGACAGCGAAGCATAAGCAGCCCCTGTCGCCATGGTCGCGACGGGGGCTGCTGTCGGGTCTGCGGGGCCCTGATCAGGAGCTCAGCCGACGAGCCCCAACTCCCGGGCGATCAGCATGCGCTGGACCTCGCTCGTGCCCTCGCCGATTTCCAGGATCTTTGAGTCCCGCCACATGCGGGCGACCGGGTACTCGTTCATGAAGCCGTAGCCGCCGTGGATCTGGGTGGCCTCGCGGGCGTTGTCGACCGCGACCGTGGACGAGTGGAGTTTCGCCAGGGCCGCTTCCTTCTTGAAGGGGGCTCCGGACACCAGGCGGGCCGCCGCGTCGCGCCAGGCCAGGCGGGCCGTGTGGGCCTTCATCTCCATGTCCGCGATCTTGAACTGGATGGCCTGGTTGGCGGCGATCGGCTTGCCGAACGCGTGGCGTTCCTTGGCGTACTTGACCGACTCGTCCACGCAGCCCTGCGCCAGGCCCGTCGCCAGGGCCGCGATCGCGATCCTGCCCTCGTCGAGGATGCGCAGGAACTGGGCGTAGCCGCGGCCCTCCTCGCCCAGGAGGTTCTCCGCCGGGACCCGGACGTCCGTGAAGGACAGCTCACGGGTGTCCGAGGCGTTCCAGCCGACCTTCGAGTAGGGGGCCGCGACCGTGAAGCCGGGCGTGCCGGACGGGACGATGATCGAGGAGATCTGCGGCTTGCCGTCGGGCTTGCGGCCGGTGACCGCCGTGACCGTCACCAGGCCCGTGATGTCCGTGCCCGAGTTGGTGATGAAGCACTTGGTGCCGTTGATCACCCATTCGTTCGTGGCGGCGTCCAGGCGGGCCGTCGTACGGGTCGCGCCCGCGTCGCTGCCGCCGTCCGGCTCCGTCAGGCCGAACGCGCCCAGCACTTCGCCCGAGCAGAGACGCGGGAGCCACTCCCGCTTCTGCGCCTCGGTGCCGTAGAGGTGGATCGGCATCGCGCCCAGCGAGACGCCGGCCTCCAGGGTGATGGCGATCGAGGAGTCGACCCGCGCCAGTTCCTCCAGAGCCACGCCGAGGGCCAGGTAGTCGCCGCCCATGCCGCCGTACTCCTCGGGGAACGGCAGGCCGAACAGGCCCATGCGGCCCATCTCGCGGACGATCTCGTACGGGAACTCGTGCCGCTCGTAGAAGTCGCCGATCTTCGGCGCCACCACCTCGTGCGCGAACTCCTCGACCGTACGGCGGAGTTCCTCCAGCTCGGGGGAGAGACGGTAGTCCATGGTGATCAGTGCTCCTCGGTGTCCTCGTGGGACAGGGCTCGGACGGTGCGGGACGGGCTGGGTCGGCCCAGGTGGGCGGCCATCCACGCGCTCGTGGCGACGAGGCGGCCGAGGTCGATTCCGGTGTCGATGCCGAGGCCCCGCAGCATCCACACGAGGTCTTCGGTGGCGAGGTTGCCGGTGGCCGACTTGGCGTACGGGCAGCCGCCCAGGCCGCCCGCGGAGGCGTCGATCGTCGCCACGCCCTGCTGGAGCGCCGCGAGGGTGTTGGCGAGGGCCTGGCCGTAGGTGTCGTGGAAGTGGACCGCGAGGGTGGCGGGTGGCACCCCCGCTTCGTCCAGGGCCGCGAGGAGTGCGACCACGTGGCCCGGGGTCGCCACACCGATCGTGTCTCCCAGGCTCAGCTCGTCGCAGCCCATGTCCAGCAGGGCGCGGCAGACCCGCACCACCCGGTCGATCGGGACCGCGCCCTCCCAGGGGTCGCCGAAGCACATCGAGAGGTAGCCGCGGACGTGGACCGAATCGGCCTTCGCCCGGGCCACCACCGGCTCGAACATCGCCAGCGCCTCGTCCACCGTGCGGTTGAGGTTGGCCTTGGCGAAGGACTCCGTGGCGCTGGCGAAGACGGCCACCCGGCGGGCGCCCAGCGCCAGCGCGCGGTCCAGGCCACGCTCGTTCGGGACGAGGACCGGGAGCGCGACGGGCAGGTCGGCGACCATCGGGAACAGTGCTTCCGCGTCCGCCAGTTGGGGGACCCACTTGGGGTGGACGAAGCTCGTCGCCTCGATCGTCGTCAGGCCGGCCTCGGCCAGGCGGTGGATGAACCGCGCCTTGACCTCCGTGGGGACCGTCGCCTTCTCGTTCTGCAGACCGTCCCGGGCGCCGACCTCGTGGATGCGGACCCGGGTGGGCAGGTCCCTGCTCGGGACGACCATCGGAAGTCCGGGGACTGTCATTCCGCCGCCTCCTCGTGCGGTGCGATGACCGCCAGCACCTGGTCCATGGCGACCGTGGTGCCGGGGGCCACGTCCAGTTCGGTGACCTTTCCGGCGTGCGGCGCGGAGATGACGTGTTCCATCTTCATCGCCTCCACCACCAGCAGGCTCTGACCGGCGCCCACCTCGTCCCCGACCGCGACCTTCACCACCGTCACCGTGCCGGGCATCGGGGCGGTCAGCGAGTCGGCACCCGCGTGGGCGGCGCGGGTGAGGGACGCGGCGACCGGGTCGTGGTCGCGTACGTGCCAGGCGTCGCCGTCGCGGCCGAGCCAGTCGGCGGCGCGGTGGAAGGTGTGGCGGACGCCGTCCAGCGTGACGGAGACCCGGTCGGTGGTGACCGTGGCCGTGCCGCGCGGGGTGTACTCCTCGGGCTCCTGCACCCGCAGGTGGAAGACCGGCGGCTTCGGTGCGCCGCCCAGGCGCCAGCCGCTCGGGACCGAGAAGGGGTCCGTCCAGCCGCCCGGCTCGGGCTTCAGGGCCTCCAGGCGTACGGCCGCCGCCGCCTCGTACACCTCCTCCGGCACGTCCGTCGCGACCAGGTCCTCGACCTCGCGTTCGACCAGGCCGGTGTCCATGTCGCCGGAGACCACCGCCGGGTGGGCGAGCAGACGGCGCAGGAACCCGGCGTTCGTCTGCACGCCGAGCGTGACCGTCTCCGCCAGGGCCGCGCGGAGCTTGCGCAGGGCCGTCGCACGGTCGGGGCCGTACGCGATGACCTTGGAGAGCATCGGGTCGTAGAGGCTGCCGACCTCCGTGCCCTCGGTGAGGCCCGAGTCGGTGCGGACGCCGTCGCCCTGCGGCTCACGCAGCCTCAGGACCGTGCCCCCGGAGGGAAGGAAGCCGCGGGCCGGGTCCTCGGCGCAGATGCGGGCCTCCACCGCGTGGCCGGTCAGCCGTACGTCCGTCTGGGTGAAGCCGAGCGGCTCTCCGGCCGCCACGCGCAGCTGCCACTCGACCAGATCGAGGCCGGTGATCAGCTCGGTGACCGGGTGCTCCACCTGGAGGCGGGTGTTCATCTCCATGAAGTAGTACGACGACGGGTCGTTGCCGGGGACGATGAACTCCACCGTGCCCGCGCCCCGGTAGCCGCAGGAGCGGGCCGCCTGGACCGCCGCCTCGCCCATCGCGGAACGCGTCTCCTCGTCGAGGAGCACGCTCGGCGCCTCTTCGATGATCTTCTGGTGGCGGCGCTGGAGGGAGCACTCGCGCTCCCCGAGGTGGACCACGTTGCCGTGGCCGTCCGCCAGGACCTGGATCTCGATGTGGCGCGGGCGGTCGATCCACCGCTCCACCAGGAGCGTGTCGTCGCCGAAGGAGGCGCGGGCCTCACGGCGGGCCGACGCGATCTCGTCCTCCAGCCGCGTCAGGTCCCGCACCAGGCGCATGCCCTTGCCGCCGCCGCCCGCGCTGGGCTTCAGCAGCACCGGCGCGCCCAGCCCGCGGGCCGCCTCGGCCAGGTCCGGGTCACGTCCGCCGGGCACCACCGGCACCCCGGCCTCCTGGACCGTCTCCTTGGCGCGGATCTTGTCGCCCATCAGCGCGATCGCGTCCGGCGGGGGGCCGATGAAGACCAGGCCGGCTTCGGCGCAGGCGCGCGCGAAGGCGGCGTTCTCCGCGAGGAAGCCGTAGCCCGGGTGGACGGCCTGCGCGCCCGTGCGGGCCGCTGCCTCCAGCAGGCGTTCCACCGAGAGGTAGCTCATCGACGCGGGGGCCGGGCCGATCCGGACCGCTGTGTCCGCCTCGCGGACGTGCCGGGCGTCGGCGTCCGCGTCGGAGAAGACGGCCACCGAGCGCACGCCCATCGACCGCAGCGTCCGGATGACGCGTACGGCGATCTCGCCCCGGTTGGCCACCAGTACTGTCTCGAACATCGTCGTCCGTCCCCTCACATCCGGAAGACGCCGAACTGGGGGTCACCCAGAGGCGCGTTGGCGCACGCGGTCAGGGCCAGGCCCAGGACCTGGCGGGTGTCCAGCGGGTCGATCACTCCGTCGTCCCAGAGGCGGGCCGACGCGTAGTAGGCGTTGCCCTGGCGCTCGTACTGGGCGCGGATCGGGGCCTTGAAGGCGTCCTCGGCCTCGGCCGGCCAGGACTCGCCGCGGCCCTCAAGCTGGTCCCGCTTGACGGTCGCGAGGACCGAGGCGGCCTGCTCGCCGCCCATGACCGAGATCTTGGCGTTCGGCCACATCCACAGGAAGCGGGGGGAGTAGGCCCTGCCGCACATCGAGTAGTTGCCCGCGCCGTAGGAGCCGCCGACCACGACCGTGAGCTTCGGGACGCGCGTGCAGGCCACCGCCGTGACCATCTTGGCGCCGTGCTTGGCGATGCCGCCCGCCTCGTAGTCCTTGCCGACCATGAAGCCCGAGATGTTCTGCAGGAACACCAGCGGGATGCCGCGCTGGTCGCACAGCTCGATGAAGTGGGCGCCCTTCTGCGCGGACTCGGCGAACAGGATGCCGTTGTTGGCGACGATGCCCACCGGGTGGCCGTGGATCCGGGCGAAGCCCGTGACCAGGGTCTGGCCGAACTCGGACTTGAACTCCGCGAAGCGGGAGCCGTCGACGACCCGGGCGATGATCTCGCGCACGTCGTAGGGGGTGCGGGAGTCGACCGGGACCGCGCCGTAGAGGCCGTGCGGGTCGACCTTGGGTTCCGTCGCCTGAGTGACCTCCCAGGGGAGCGGCCCTCGGGCGGGGAGGGTGGAGGCGATGGTGCGGACGATGCGCAGGGCGTGCGCGTCGTTCTCCGCGAGGTGGTCCGTGACGCCCGAGACGCGCGAGTGGACCTCGCCGCCGCCCAGCTCCTCCGCCGTGACGACCTCGCCGGTGGCCGCCTTCACCAGGGGCGGGCCGCCCAGGAAGATCGTGCCCTGGTTGCGGACGATCACCGCCTCGTCGCTCATCGCCGGGACGTACGCCCCGCCGGCCGTGCACGAGCCGAGGACGGCGGCGATCTGGGGGATGCCGGCGCCGGACATGCGGGCCTGGTTGTAGAAGATGCGGCCGAAGTGGTCCCGGTCGGGGAAGACCTCGTCCTGCATGGGGAGGAAGGCGCCGCCGGAGTCCACCAGGTAGACGCAGGGGAGGCGGTTGTCGAGGGCGACCTCCTGGGCGCGGAGGTGCTTCTTCACGGTCATCGGGTAGTAGGTGCCGCCCTTGACCGTGGCGTCGTTGGCGATGACCACCGTCTCGCGGCCGCTGACCCTGCCGATGCCGGCGATGACGCCGGCGGCCGGGGCCTGCCCCTCGTACATCCCGTCGGCCGCGAGCGGGGCCAGCTCCAGGAACGGCGAGCCCGGGTCGAGGAGGGTGTCGACGCGGTCGCGGGGGAGCAGCTTGCCGCGCGCGGTGTGGCGCGCGCGGGCCTTCTCGCCGCCGCCCTGTGCGGCGGCGGCGAGCTTGGTGCGCAGCTCCTCGACGAGGGCGTGGTGCGCCTCCTCGTTGGCCCGAAAGGCCTCCGACGCGGGGTCTGCCGCGCTCGTGAGCTCCGGTGCCTCGTGCATCCTGCGGGTCCCCTCACCTTGTTAATGAGCGTTAACGCATTTCCTTCAGGTTAACGACCGCTAACCTCCCTGTCTAGAATTGATTTCATGGCCACCAGAACCGACGCCCCCACCCGCCGTGAGCAGATCCTCAACGAGGCCGCGCGGCTGTTCGCCGAGCGGGGCTTCCACGGGGTCGGAGTCGACGAGATAGGTGCCGCGGTCGGGATCAGCGGGCCCGGGCTGTACCGGCACTTCGCGGGCAAGGACGCGATGCTCGCGGAGCTGCTGGTGGGGATCAGCGGGCAGTTGCTGACGGGGGCGAAGCGGAGGCTGGCGGACGCGGAGGCGGACGGGGGTGCGGGGGCGGAGGTGGTCCTCGACTCGCTGATCGAGGGGCATATCGACTTCGCGCTCGATGACCGGCCTCTGATCACCCTGCACGACCGGGAGCTGGATCGCCTCCGGGACAGCGACCGGAAGATGGTGCGGCAGCTGCAGCGGCAGTACGTGGAGCTGTGGGTGGGGGTCGTGCGGGAGGTGTACCCGGGGCTGGGGGAGCCGGCGGCACGGTCGGCCGTGCACGCGGTGTTCGGGTTGCTGAACTCGACTCCGCATCTGGGGAGGGGTGGGTCGTTGTCCGGGCGGGGGGCTACGGCGGAGTTGCTGCACCGGATGGCTCGGGGGGCGTTCGCTGCGGCGGGGGTTTAGCGGGCCTTTCCCGCCCACCCGCCCGGAGCTGTCTGCCAGGAGGCCGAACTCGCCCCGGGGCTCCGCCCCGCGCCCCGGGAGCTTCCCGCCCACCCGCCCGTAACTGTTGGACAGGGGCCGGACTCGCCTCGGGGCTTCGCCCTGCGCCGCGGCGGGGGCTTCGCTCCCCCGGGAGCTTCCCGCCCACCCGCCCGTAACTGTTGGACAGGGGCCGGACTCGCCTCGGGGCTCCGCCCCGGACCCCGGCGGCGGCTTCGCCCCTTGCGCCCCTCGGGCTTCGCCCCGCGTCCCGGCCGGAGGCTTCGCCCCCTGTGCCCCTCGGGCTTCGCCCCGCGTCCCGGCCGGAGGCTTCGCCCCTTGCGCCCCTCGGGTTTCGCCCCGCGTCCCGGCCGCAGGCTTCGCCCCTTGCGCCCCTCGGGTTTCGCCCCGCGTCCCGGCCGCAGGCTTCGCCCCCTGTGCCCCTCGGGCTTCGCCCCGCGTCCCGGCCGCGGGCTTCGCCCCTTGCACCCCTCGGGCTTCGCCCCGCCTCCCGGCGGAGGCGCCCTCTCCCCACCCCCGCCCCAAGGCGTGACGAGCGTCTCCCCACCCCAACCCTGGACGCTCCTCGATACTCGCCGGTATCTTGGACTGAGCAAGCGCTTAGACATGCGGAGTCCTGGAGGTGGCGGCGTGCGCCGTACGGTGTTCAACGAGGATCACGAGGCGTTCCGGGAGACCCTTCGCGCCTTCATCGAGGCCGAGGTCGTACCCGTGTACGACGAGTGGTTCGCGGCGGGCCAGGCGCCCCGCGACTTCTACTACAAGCTCGGTGAGCTGGGCATCTTCGGCATCAACGTGCCCGAGGAGTTCGGCGGCGCGGGCCTGGAGAGCCACAAGTTCGAGGCCGTGCTGTACGAGGAGACCGCTCGCGCGGGCGTCGCCTTCGGCGGCTCCGGCGTGCACGTGCTGCTCGCCCTGCCCTACATCAAGATGCTCGCCAACGACGAGCAGAAGAAGCGGTTCCTGCCGAAGTTCGTCTCCGGCGAGGAGATGTGGGCCATCGCGATGACCGAGCCGGGCACCGGTTCCGACCTCGCGGGCATGAAGTCCACCGCCAAGCTCTCCGAGGACGGCACGCACTACGTCCTCAACGGTGCCAAGACCTTCATCACCGGCGGCGTCCACGCCGACCGCATGATCGTCTGCGCCCGCACCTCCGCCCCGACCGCCGAGGACCGCCGCCACGGCATCTCCCTCTTCGCCGTGGACACCAAGTCCGAGGGCTACTCCGTCGGCCGCAAGCTCGACAAGCTCGGCCTGAAGACCTCCGACACCGCCGAGCTGGCGTTCGTCGACGTCAAGGTCCCGGTCGAGGACCTCCTCGGCGAGGAGAACAAGGGCTTCTACTACCTCGGCCACAACCTCGCCTCCGAGCGCTGGGGCATCGCCTTCGGCGCCTACGCCCAGGCCAAGGCCGCCGTGCGGTTCGCCAAGCAGTACGTCCAGGACCGCACCGTCTTCGGCAAGACCGTCGCGTCGTTCCAGAACACCAAGTTCGAGCTGGCCGCCTGCCAGGCCGAGGTGGACGCCGCCGAGGCCGTCGCCGACCGCGCGACCGAGGCCCTGGACGCCGGCGAGCTCACCCCCGCCGAGGCCGCCTCCGCCAAGCTGTTCTGCACCGAGGTCGCCCACCGCGTCATCGACCGCTGCCTCCAGCTGCACGGCGGCTACGGCTTCATGAACGAGTACCCCATCGCCCGCCTGTACGCGGACAACCGCGTCAACCGCATCTACGGCGGCACCAGCGAGATCATGAAGTCGATCATCGCGAAGAACATGGGCCTGTAAGCCGACCGCAGTCATTGGCCGGTACAACAGTTGCCATGAGCAATGCACTCCAGAGCCTCCTCGATCTGCTCGACCTCGAGCAGATCGAGGAGGACATCTTCCGCGGCCGGTCCCGGTCCGCCGTCGTCCCCCGGGTCTTCGGCGGGCAGGTCGCGGCCCAGGCACTCGTCGCCGCCGGGCGCACGGTCCCCGAGGACCGGCCCGCCCACTCGCTGCACGCGTACTTCCTGCGCCCCGGCGACCCCGGCGCGCCCATCGTCTACACCGTCGACCGGATCCGCGACGGCCGCTCCTTCACCACCCGCCGGGTGGTCGCCGTCCAGCACGGCAAGCCGATCTTCCACCTCTCGGCATCGTTCCAGGTGCACGAGGACGGGCTGGATCACCAGGAGCCGATGCCCGCCTCGCCCGATCCCGTGACTCTGCCGACCGGCGAGGAGCGGCTGCGCGCGTACGG
This sequence comes from Streptomyces sp. NPDC126510, assembly GCF_040302345.1. Lineage (NCBI taxonomy): Bacteria > Bacillati > Actinomycetota > Actinomycetes > Kitasatosporales > Streptomycetaceae > Streptomyces > Streptomyces sp. NPDC126510. Next base: position 283,247 of record NZ_JBEORR010000011.1, read on the forward strand.
GCATCTCGATCCCGCCGTGGTGGAGAAGTTCCTCGAGGCCCGGGCCGCGGTCGATCTCCGGTACGTCGACGAGCCGCCCTACGGCCGGTTCGGCGAGCCGCGCGAGCCGCACTCGCAGGTGTGGTTCCGCACCAACGGCAAGCTCGCGGACGATCCGCTGCTGCACGTCGTCCTCGCCACCTACGTCTCCGACATGACGCTGCTCGACTCCGTGCTGCTCGCGCACGGGCGCGGCGGCTGGGCCGTCGGGGACGTCGTCGGGGCCTCACTCGACCACGCGATGTGGTTCCACCGGCCGTTCCGCGCCGACGAGTGGCTGCTGTACGACCAGGAGTCCCCGTCCGCGTACGGCGGCCGGGGACTGGGGCAGGCGCGGATCTACACGCAGGACGGGCGGCTGGCCATCACCGTGATCCAGGAGGGCGTGGTCCGCGTCCCGCGCGAGCGGGACCTCAGCTGAGGCCCGCCTCCGCCAGCAGGTACGCCGTCATCGGGTCGTAGTGGCGGGGGCTGATCACGTGGTCGTCGAGGGGGACCGTCACCTGCACGGTGCCCTCGGCCTCGGCGATGAAGAGGGCCGGGTCGTTGCAGTCGGCGTAGCCGACGGAGTCCACGCCGTGCTGTCCCGCGTAGCCGGCCCAGCCGTGGTCGGCGACGACCAGGTCGGGCAGCGGGCGGCCCGCGCGCTCCAGGGCCGTCAGGATCGCCTTCATGGGTTCGCCCGAGTGGGTGTGCCACAGGGTGGCGCCGTGCTCCAGGACCGCCACGTCCGCGAACTGCATGACGTAACCCTCCTCGGTCGTCAGCCCGTCCGGGATGACGACGATCTCGCAGCCGGCCGCGCGCAGCGCCGACGCGGTTGCGCGGTGCACGTCGAGGAGGCCGCCGGGGTGGCCGGTGGCGAACAGGACGCGCTGCTGCCCGTCCGCCGCCTTGCGCAGCCGCCCGGCCATCCGCTCCAGGCCGTCGACGGTCAGCTCCGGGTCGATGGTGTCCTGGCCGTACCGGTGTTCGGGGTCGTCGTTCACGCCGACCCGCTCCGCCATCACCGCGAGGACGTCCTGCTCGTCGTTCCACCGGTCGCCGAGTTCCAGTCCGAGCCAGTAGTGGCGGTCGCTGTTCGCCAGCTTGCGGTAGTGGGAGAGGTTGTTCTCGCGTGGGGTGGCGACGTCGCCCGCGATGCGCGTCCTGACGAGGTGTTCGACGAGTTCGGCGCGGCTGGGTGTCCCGGATATCGGCATGGCATCCATTGTGAGGCAGCCGACGGGGGGAGTCCCTGGCGTATCGAGCGCTGGGACGTGCGTCACGTACTCAGAGGGACCCCGCTCACCTACTCAGACATGCCGCAGCCACTCAGACGTGCCGCAGCGCGAACCAGAGTTCCATCCGTACGTCCGGGTCGTCGAGGTCCGTCTCCAGCAGCGTCGCGCAGCGGGCGACGCGCTGCCGCACGGTGTTGCGGTGCACGGACAGGGCGACGGCCGTGCGGTCCCAGCTGCCGTGCAGGGAGAGCCAGGTGCGCAGCGTCTCGGTGAGCGCGGGGTGGGCCGCGACGGGAGCGAGGAGGGCCTGGGCGTGGGCCGCCGCCTCGCCGGACGGGACGAGGTCGGCCAAGGCGGGACGCGGACCGTGCCGGAGCAGCGGGGTCCGGGTGGCTCGGGCACGGGCCAGGGCGCGGGCGGCCTGGGTGTCGGCGGCGGGCCAGTCGTGCGGGTCGACGGCGGCGCTGACGCCCAGGGTCCAGCCCGGCAGCGGGGCCGGTGCCCGGCCGGCCGGGACCAGGACGCGTACGGCGTCGTCCGCCGGGTCGACCAGGGCGGACCCGAGCGCGGCGCCCAGCGCGGAGGCCGCGACGGGGTCGGGGGCGCCGTCCCTCTCCGGCCGGGCGTGTACGACGATCCAGGGCCCGTCGCCCAGCAGCGCCGCGACCTCCTCGGGCGGCGCACCCAGCAGCAGCCGCACCAGCGCGGAGGACCGGGCGGCTCCGGTGCCGCTCTGCTGCTCCCCTGTGAGCAGCGACAGCAGGACGGCCGCGACGGAGGCGACGGTGTGATCGCCGGGCGCCCGCCGCGCCGCGGCGACGCCCAGCACGAACCCGTGCCCGGCCCCCAGGCTGTAGGCGGCGAGGTGGAGCCCGTTGACGGAGTCGGTGGCGGAGGCCGGGGCGGGGCGCTCACCCGGGCCCTCGGCGGGCCGGACCACCTCCGCCAGCCGTGTCAGCGCTCCCCGCGCCTCGTCCCCGGCCTCCCGTCCGGCTCTCGCGATCTCCGTCCCCTCCGGCCCGTACAGCACCGCCCATCCGCCCAGTCGCCGGGCCAGTTGCCGGAGCACCGAGGGGACCGGGTCGGGGCGGGACGCGGCGGCGGCGAGTCTCTGCTGGGCCTCGGTCACGCGGCGCAGTTCGGCCAGGCGGGCCTGGGCCATGAGTTGCCAGACAGCCCGGGCCACGCCCGAGAAGGTGGTGCGGGGCGGCACCTCCAGCAGCGGCAGGCCGTGCGAGCCGCAGGCCGCGACCAGAGCCTCCGGCACGGTGTCGTGCACCGGCGCCACCCCGAAGCCGAGGGCCGCGCCGCCCGCCGCCACGATCCGGGAGACGTAGTCGTCGAAGTAGGAGGTCCCCGAGCCCGCCGCCCCCGGGATGTGCACGCCGGCGCTGAGCAGCAGCTCGCCGCCCAGCAGATAGGGATACGGGTCCGCCATCTCCGAGGTGTGCACCCAGTGGAGGACCACCTCCTCGGCGGGCGGCCCCGCGAGCTGCCGCAGGCCCAGGTCCTCCCGGGCCAGCAGCGCGGTCAGCGGGACGGGTGGGGTGGGCGGAGCCGCCGGGTCCGGCATGGTGTGCGTTCCCTCCATACAGCACCGGCTCGAATGGATGAAACGTACACTTCGCAGTCTCTTTCCGGCCACCTAAGGTCAGTCCTCGTCACCCGCCGGCGACACCGATCGAAGGAGGCCCTCATGGCCGTCGACTACGCCGTCATCGTCGTGTACCTGGCCGGCATGCTGGCCATGGGCTGGTGGGGCATGCGCCGCGCCCGGTCCAAGAGCGAGTTCCTCGTGGCCGGCCGTCGTCTGGGCCCGGCCATGTACTCCGGCACCATGGCGGCGATCGTCCTCGGCGGCGCCTCGACCATCGGCGGCGTGGGCCTGGGCTACCAGTACGGCCTGTCCGGCGCCTGGATGGTCTTCACCATCGGCCTCGGCCTGCTCGCCCTGTCCGTCTTCTTCTCCGCCCGCATCGCCCGGCTGAAGGTCTACACGGTCTCCGAGATGCTCGACCTGCGCTACGGCGGCGGACGTGCCGGCGTCGTCTCCGGTGTCGTCATGTGGGCGTACACGCTGATGCTCGCGGTCACCTCGACCATCGCGTACGCCACGATCTTCGACGTCCTGTTCGACATGAACCGCACGGTCGCGATCGTCCTCGGCGGTTCGATCGTCGTGGCGTACTCCACCCTCGGCGGCATGTGGTCGATCACCCTGACCGACATGGTGCAGTTCGTCGTGAAGACCATCGGCGTGCTGCTCCTGCTGCTGCCCATCGCCGTGGTGAAGGCCGGCGGGTTCGGTGAGATGAAGGCGCAGCTGCCCACCGAGTACTTCGACCCGCTGGGCATCGGCGGCGAGACGATCTTCACCTACGTGCTGATCTACACCTTCGGCATGCTCATCGGGCAGGACATCTGGCAGCGCGTCTTCACCGCCCGCAGCGACCGGACCGCCAAGTGGGGCGGAACCGTCGCCGGTACCTACTGCCTCGCCTACGCCCTCGCCGGTGCCGTGATCGGCACCGCGGCCAAGGTGCTGTACCCGAAGCTCGGCAGCCCCGACGACGCCTTCGCGACCATCGTCAAGGACGAACTGCCCGTCGGGGTGCGCGGACTGGTGCTGGCCGCCGCCCTCGCCGCCGTGATGTCGACGTCCTCCGGCGCGCTGATCGCCTGCGCCACCGTCGCCAACAACGACATCTGGTCCCGGCTGCGGGGCCTCGGCAGGGTGCCCGCGGGCGACCACGACGAGGTGAAGGGCAACCGCGCCTTCATCCTGTTGATGGGACTCGCGGTCATCGCCACGGCCGTCGCGATCGACAACGTCGTGGAGGCTCTGACCGTCGCCTACAACCTCCTCGTCGGCGGACTGCTGGTGCCGATCCTCGGCGGCCTGGTCTGGAAGCGCGGCACGGTGTACGGCGCCCTCGCCTCCGTCGTGGCCGGCGGACTCGCGGTCATCGTGCTGATGGCGACCTACGGCATCCTCGCCAACGAGCCCGTCTACTACGGCCTGCTGACCTCCCTGGCCGCCTACCTGGCCGTCTCCCTGGCCACTCCGGCCACCGACGCCGCCGTCCTCACCGCCTGGCGCGAGCGGCTGGCCGGACGGGCACCCGAACTCGCGTCCGAACCGGTCGCGGCTCCCCAGTAGAGTCGTAGAACAAGCAGTGCATAGCAGTACACACGCGATGAAGCGTAGGAAAGAAGGCATTTCTTCATGAGCAGCAACGAGACTCCGCGCGGGCCCGTCGACTCCTCCCGCGTCCCGCGGTACGCCGGACCCGCGACCTTCGCCCGGCTGCCCCGGCTGGACGAGGTCGGCCGGGCCGATGTCGCCGTGGTCGGCGTGCCGTTCGACTCGGGCGTCTCGTACCGGCCGGGCGCCCGCTTCGGCGGCAACGCGATCCGCGAGGCGTCCCGGCTGCTGCGCCCGTACAACCCGGCGCAGGACGCCTCGCCCTTCGCTCTGGCGCAGGTCGCGGACGGCGGCGACATCGCCGTCAACCCGTTCAACATCAACGAGGCCGTCGAGACCGTCGAGGCCGCCGCGGACGACCTGCTCGGCTCGGGCGCCCGCCTGATGACGCTCGGCGGCGACCACACCATCGCGCTGCCCCTGCTGCGCTCGGTGGCGAAGAAGCACGGCCCGGTGGCCCTGCTGCACTTCGACGCCCATCTCGACACCTGGGACACCTATTTCGGCGCCGAGTACACGCACGGCACCCCGTTCCGCCGCGCGGTCGAGGAGGGCATCCTCGACACCTCCGCCCTGTCCCACGTCGGCACCCGCGGCCCGCTCTACGGCAAGCAGGACCTCACCGACGACGAGAAGATGGGCTTCGGCATCGTCACCTCGGCCGACGTCTACCGGCGCGGCGCCGACGAGGTCGCCGACCAGCTGCGCCAGCGCATCGGCGACCGGCCGCTGTACATCTCCATCGACATCGACTGCCTCGACCCGGCCCACGCCCCCGGCACCGGCACCCCCGAGGCCGGCGGCATGACCTCGCGCGAACTGCTGGAGATCCTGCGCGGGCTGGCCTCCTGCAACCTGGTCTCCGCGGACGTGGTCGAGGTGGCCCCCGCGTACGATCACGCCGAGATCACGTCGGTGGCCGCGTCCCACACGGCGTACGAACTGACCACGATCATGTCCCGCCAGATCGCCGCGGCCCGGAAGGACTCGGAAGCCAAGTGACTCACGACCACGACCTGGTGCTCCGCCCCACGCCCGCCCAGACGGAGGCCGCCCTCAACCCTCCTCCCGGCCGCAACGGCGGAGACCTGGTCGTGGAGACGCTGGCCGGGCTCGGCGCGACGACCGTCTTCGGGCTGCCCGGCCAGCACGCGCTCGGCATGTTCGACGCCCTGCGCCGCTCCGACCTCAGGTACATCGGCCTGCGGGTGGAGAACAACGCCGGGTTCGCGGCGGACGCCTACGGCCGGATCACCGGTGAGGCCGCGCCGCTGCTGCTGTCGACGGGGCCGGGCGCCCTGACCTCCCTGGCCGCTCTCCAGGAGGCCGCGGCGGCCTCCGCGCCCGTGCTGGCGATCAGCAGCCAGGTCCCGAGGGCCGGCCTCGGCGGCGGCCGGCACGGCTACCTCCACGAACTCCCGGACCAGGCCGCCTCGTTCCGAGGCGTGGTCAAGTCCGTCCACACCGTCCGCAGCCAGTCGCAGATCCCCTCCGCGATCGAGGCGGCCTGGACGTCGGCGCTGAGCGCCCCGCACGGCCCGGTCTGGGTGGAGATCCCGCAGGACGTGCTGCTCGCCGAGACGGCCATCCCCGTCGTGACGGGCGGGGACGCCTTCCCCGAGGAGCTGCCGCCGCGCCCCGAACTGACCGCCGTGGCCGCCGACCTGCTCTCGAAGGCGGCCCGCCCGGCCATCATCGCGGGCGGGGGAGTGGTCCGGGCGGACGCCTCCGGCAAGCTGAGGCAGCTGGCGGAACGGCTCCGGGCGCCGGTCGTCACCACCCCCGGCGGCAAGGGCGCCTTCCCCTGGAAGCACCCGCTGTCGCTCCAGTCGTGGATCGAGGACCGGCACACCACGGACTTCCTGGAGGACGCCGACGTCCTGCTGGTCGTCGGCTCGGGGCTCGGCGAACTCTCCTCGAACTACCACACGTTCAAGCCGCGTGGCCGGGTCATCCAGATCGAGGCGGACCTCGGCAAGCTGGAGTCCAACCATCCCGCGCTGGGCATCCACGCGGACGCGCGACTGGCGTTGCAGGCGCTGCTGGAGACGGTGACCGAACGACAGGACCCCGCAGCCCCGGAGCGGGTACGGGAAGTGCTCGCGAAGGTCGGCGAGCGCATCGCCGCCCAGGAACTCACCCTGGAACAGGACGTCCTGGCGTCCGTCCGAAGGGCGCTCCCCGCCGACTCCCCGTCCTTCTGGGACATGACGATCCTCGCGTACTGGGCCTGGTCGGCCTTCGACGCCAAGGGCCCCAACCACATGCACTCCGCGCAGGGCGCCGGCGGCCTCGGCTACGCCTTCCCCGCCGCACTCGGCGCGGCGGCGGCCGACCCGACCCGCCCGGTCCTCGCGGTCTCCGGCGACGGCGGGGCCCTGTACTCCATCGCCGAGCTGGCCACGGCCCGCCAGTACGACCTGAACGTCACCTGGCTGATCGTCGACGACGGCGGCTACGGCATCCTGCGCGAGTACATGAACGACGCGTTCGGCGAGGCGACGGCGACGGAATTGACCCGGCCGGACTACGTGGCCCTGGCGGAGTCCTTCGGCGTCCCCGGGGTCCGGACGAGCCCGGAGAACCTGGAGCAGGACCTGGCGCAGGCGCTTGCCGCGCCCGGGCCCTCGGTGGTCCTGCTCCCGGCCGTGCTGCGGATGTTCGCGCCGACGCACCTGGGCAGGTCGGACTGAACTGAACTCCCTCTGCAAAAGAAGGGAGTTCAGTGACCATGGTCGCTACCAGATCGCCTCGACCCACTCCGGGTGGTCGATGAACGGGTTGCGGTTGTGCTGGTAGGTGTCGTAGATGGCCTGGTTGCGGCGCTCCTCGAAGGCGCTCGGCGGGTCCGCCTCGTTCCAGGCCTTCAGGACGGAGAGCTTGCCCATGTAGGGGTTGGAGCCGTTGTTGACACTCTCGTTGGGCTCCAGGTCGGCGAAGCCGTCGCCGCCGTCGTAGCGCACGGCCATGTAGAGGATCATGCGGGCCACGTCGCCCTTGTCGGCGTCGCGCGGCTCGAAGGAGTCGGAGTCCGTGAGGCTGCCGCCCCCGCCGCTGACCGTGCTGCCGCCGTTGTCGAAGTCCTTGTTGCCGCGGATGCTGTTGACCTGCACGTCCGCCGGGCGCAGGTGGTGCAGGTCGGTGCCGGGGCCGGTCACCTCGCCGAAGTCGCCGTGGGACTTGGCCCACGTGTGCTCGCGGTTCCAGTCGCCGAGGTCGCCGCCGTTGAGGGACTTGCTGCGCGAGGCACCGCTGTACAGCAGGATCACGTTGTTGCTGTTGTTCGGGTCCTGGTCGGTGACCTTGAGGGCGTTCCAGACCGCGGAGTACGAGATCTTCGTCTGGCTGCTGATGATGGTGTGCAGGGAGGACTTGAGGCTGGTGCCCGTCTTGCCGACCGCGTTCTTGTAGTACGTCGTGTCGTACGCGGTCGTCGTGGCCGCGGCCGGGGTAGCGGTCAGGGTGGACGCGGTGAGGCCGGCCAGGGCGGCGGCCGTGGCCAGAGCCACGGGCTTCCATCGGCGTATCCGTGTTGTCGCCAGCATGTGGGGTCCCATCTACGCGGGTTGATCGGAGGCGGCAATCGGGAGAGTGACATGGACATGCGGCCGTGTAAATGAATCTGGCATGGCAATCAGGTGACGGAAACCGGCAAGTCGGTAGTGTTCTACGCGAGTTGACGTACCAAAACAGTCCCTGTACGACCTGAACGTCACCTGGTTGAGCCCGGAGGACCTGGAGCAGGACCTGGCGCAGGCGCTTGCCGCGCCCGGGCCCTCGGTGGTCCTGCTCCCGGCGGTGCTGCGGATGTTCACGCCGACGCACCTGGGATGAGCGCCGGCCGGCCACGGGGCTCCCCGCAGGCCGGTCGCCGGCCCCGCCCGGTCGTCTACAGGCCGTCGCGGACCATCGCGGCGACGATGCGGACATGGCGGTCGGCCGCCGTGCCCGACCACTCGTTGTCGTAGTTCAGGCCGTAGGGCCAGAAGTGGCCGCCGCCGGTGGAGATCTTGGCGCCGGAGCCGTCGTACTGCTTGACCAGCGCGGTGGCCTGGCCGCCGGTCCAGGTGCCGCTGCCGCCGAGGCGGGACCAGCCCGAGCTGGTCCCCACGCCGATGGTGTGGGCGATCTCGTGCAGGGCCGTCCGCTCGCTCATGTAGCTGCGGTTGCTGCCGAAGCGGATCGTGCCGTTGATGTTGCCGTCGGCGGTGGGAACGCCCGGTTCGTAGCGGACGGTGAGCGTCTTGCCCAGGTCGCTGAGGTTGTTGTAGCGGGCCACCGCAGCGTTCATGGCCTTCGTGATGAGGTCGTAGGCCGAGCGCTGGTCCGCGGTGGGGTTGCTCGCGCGGACGAGGGACCAGGTGATGGTCGCGGCCGCGGCGCGTTCCCGGGCGGGGGCGGGCGGAGCCTGGGGAGTCGCGGCCTGGGCGACGCCGGGGCCGGCCAGCAGCGCCGCCGTGAGGGCGGCCACGAGTGCCTTGTGCGGGCTCACGAGTGCCTTGAGTGGTCTCATGTGCGGATCCTCCTGTGGGGGTGGTCGTCACGAGGTCAGCGAAACTTCGCACGACGTTCGGGATCTCGGACAAGCGGCGCCGCTGTTCGCTCAAAGCCCTTGAATGACACGGCAGTTGGCGCGCTGTCGACCGCAAGTATCCCGGCGGGAAGGACGGCGTCAAGAGTTCCGGCAGAGGTCAGTGGAGCCAGAAGAGCAGGGTGTCGGGGTTCGTCCCGAGCTGCCGCGCGCCCTCCCACTCCCGCGCCTCGAAGCGCAGGGCATCGGCGAACCGGCGTGCCGGGCCCCGGAATTCGGGGTCGAGCCGGTCGAGCACGCGGGCGTAGGCATCGGCCAGGGCGGCGGCCCGCCGGGCCGGCAGGGTGCCGATCGCGGGCACCGCGTCGCCGGGGTGCGGCAGCCGCAGCGGCGGGCCGCTGAACAGGAACGTGCCGGGAAGCAGGTCGGACGGTACGCCGTGCCGGGCCAGTTCGTCGTCCATGGCGTGGAACCAGGCCGGCCGGCGCCAGGTGCCGAGGTCGGCCGGGTCGGAGAAGTGCGCCGCGACGGCCTGGTAGAAGGCGTAGCTGTACGCCGGGCAGTGGTCGGTGCTCGGGGTGCCGTCGATCAGCTCGTCCAGGGCCCGGCTGATCGAGACGTCCAGGTCGATGCCCTGCTCCCGGAAGCGGGCGTCGGTCCGCTCGCACTCCGTGCGCACCCGGGCGAGGGTGCGCTCCTGCTGCTCGGTACGCTCCACCGCCATGAGCAGCCGCACCACCGTTCTCATGTCGCCGGTGCTCATCTCCAGGCAGTAGCCCACCGCTGCGTTTCCCTTCACCCGTCCGCCGGACACCGGTGTCCATGATCGGGGACACGGGAACGGCCCCGGACGGAGAAGTCGGGGGCCGTTCGATCATGCGGGGTTATGGCGGATCGGCCGAGGAGTGGAGCACCGCAGCCAGGGCGAGGATCGCGAGCAGGGCGGGAAGGGGGCCAACGCGGCGCCTTGGCGGAGCGCTTGGGCGGCACCTGCCGACAACTCCTCGGTCCAGAGCCCATTTCGGCGGCCGAGGTCACCCCTGCGTGGTGGGGAGCTCCGGTGGGAGGCCGTTGTGCCGAAGCCGTGCGCCGCATGTGAAGCCGGGCGGCTCCCGGTAACGACTCGTACAAGCTCTCGCTGCCCGTGCAACCTTTCGACCATGTCCGCGAGTCAAGGGGGGCATGACTTCTGGGATATCCCGCCGCGCGAGAGTGCTGGCAGCGGCCGTGGGTACCGGCGTGCTCGTGCCGCTGACAGCCGCCGCCACGCCGGCCTCCGCCGCCCCTCCGGCCGTGACCTGCACGTCGGCCAAGGCCGGGCTGGCCACCAAGCTGAAGAAGGACATCACCGCCGCGCTGGCCACCCGCAAGGGCACGGTCGCCGTCGGCCTCTACGACCGCAGCACCAACACCACGTGCACCCTGCGCGCGAGCTCGGCCTACGACTCGGCCAGCGTCGTCAAGGTCACCGTCCTCGCCACGCTGCTGTGGGACGCGAAGAAGTCGAACCGGTACCTCACCGACCGCGAGAACACCCTCGCCAAGGCGATGATCACCAAGTCGGACAACGCGGCGACCTCCACCCTGTGGAAGCAGCTCGGCATGACGAAGATCAAGAACTTCCTCGCGGCCGCCGGCATGACGCAGACCAAGCCCGGAACGAACGGCTACTGGGGCCTGACCCAGATCACCGTCACCGACGAGCAGAAACTGCTGAAGCTCCTCACCGCCAAGAACGCGGTCCTGAGCGACAACGGCCGGGCCTACATCATCAAGCTGATGGGCCAGGTCGTGTCGTCCCAGCGCTGGGGCACCCCGTACGGCGTGCCCTCGGGCGTCACCGTGGCCGTCAAGAACGGCTGGCTGCAGCGCTCGACCAACGGGTGGCGCGTGCACAGCGTCGGCGCGTTCAAGGGCGGCGGCCACGACTACGTGATGACCGTGCTGACCCACGGCAACAGCACGATGAACTACGGCATCGCCACCATCCAGGCCGTGGCCAAGGTCATCCACAAGGATCTGGCGGCGAGCTGACGGGGCCGCCTGGCCGAGGAGATCCAGGAGCCTCCTGACGACGCCGAGGATGGCGAGGAGGGAGGCCCGGGATCACATGTCCCAGCCCGCGTCTCCGGACATCTGGCGCGGCGCGCTCGGAGCCAGGTCGTAGCCCTCCGCGTACATCGCGAGGGCGAGCAACCGCCGGCACAGGGCGGCTGCCAGGGCCACCACGGTCTCGGTGCGCGCGAAGCGCGGCCGCGACACCCGGGCCGATATGAGCACCATGACCGCGAACCCATGACCGCGAACCCTGGCCAGGTCCTAGGTCGTGTCCGCAAAGTGGCGGCGTCGTTGGTCTGTTCGTGGTGCGTCGTCATGAGCTGACTGATGAATCGTGGGCGGTGATCGAGCCGTTGC